>CAUJET010000111.1 GCA_963169665.1 Actinomycetota bacterium
CGGTCGGCACGTCGCACGAGGTCGACCCTCCGACGGTCGTCGGGTTCGTGGGTGCACCGGAATCGGCCAACGGAATCACCTGATAGCCGGCGACCTCGTTCGTCGCGCCGGCGGTCCGAGGAGCGTTGGCGATCAAACGAGCCGAACCGGCGACGTAGGTCCATCCCACGGGAAGGGTGTCGGCGATCGAGATCGTGTCGAGCGACTGCTCGCCCCAGTAGTCCAGGTTCAGCTCCCACGTGAACGGCTTGCCCGGCACTGCGTCTCGGAGGTTCTTTCCGTACGTGGTGCCGTCGACCGCCAGCTTCGACGGGGAGATGACCGGCCGGCTCACCAACGCCGTGAGGGTGCGCCCCGTCGTCGGGCCCGACTTCCAAGTACGAAGTGCGTCCCAGTAGGGCGCATCGGTCGAGATGGAGTTCGTCGTCGCCCTGACAACGCCGTTGCCCCATTTCGTCGGATTGGTCCAGAAGTCCAGGTGATAGCGCACCATCACCGTGACCGACTCGCCCGGCTCCAACTCATCGACATCCCATGCCGAGACGTTGTCGTTGGCCGCGCTCGGCGCAGTCGCGAGTGCGACGCCCGCCGGCACGACGACATCGACGGCGTTCCACAGCGCTCCCACATCGGCGTCCGGTACGCGGGGCCGGTCGGTCACGCGCGTCCCATAGGCCACGGCCGTGGAGGTGTTTCTCGTCGTGATCTCGCAGACCACGTTCACCACCCCTGGGAGCACCTCTCGAGGCCGGAGTATGCCCGAGTTCAGACTCTGGCTCACGATCGCGGCCGTCGACCGATCGGTCGGGTCGTAACACATCTTCGACGAATCGACGGTGGGGTGCGTGCGCGTGATCTCGGCGTTGGCCGTGTCGAGGGTCTGCATCCCACCGACCGAACCGCTCCAGCCGGCGCTCGTGTACGGGAGGTCGAAGCCGGGGCTCGTCGAGTAGAGCAGCTTCGCCTCGTCCACGATCGTCATGTCCTGGAGCCGGGTCCCGCCCTTGCCGTCGTTGAACGACACCACCTGGGCCGTCGTGAGCAGCGGAGTGTTCACCGTGAACGTCATCCTGATCACCCGGTCCTGGGAGGACGCTGCCAGGTTCCGGGTCGGCGTGCCGGTGAACGGCGTCTGGAGGTACCAGCCCATCTGCGGCTGGTTCTGCTCGTACACGGTCACGGGAACGGTCGCCGGAGTGAGCGTGGTGATGTGCACGTCATCGGCGGCCGATGGAGTTGAGCCGGGCCCCGTGTTGGTACATCCCGACACGCAGTACGCATCGACGTAGTGCACGTCGGACTGGGAGTACGTGGTTGCCTTGACGCCGTCACGGTCGTAGTTGCGCCAGTTCGGCGCCTCGGTGACCAGCAACTCGTCGAACGTACGGCCCGCGGGGATCATCACGTCGACCGTGAAGGGCGCCGCATCGCCGTAGAGCACCGTGTCGGTCAACGTGGTCGACTTCACGATCCGCGGCTCGACCGGGTTGTACGGACGTACCGCTCCGGTGTCGCAGAGGGTGCCCGGTGCACATCCGGCAGCGATCATCGCAGAGTCCGAGAACATGTCGATCGCGTTGACCAGATCGACGCCGACGGGTGCCGTCGCCGAGATCGTGGTGGGAATGGTCAGGTCGTAGGCGACCGACGGATCGAGCTCCTCACCGAGCGTCCAGGTCAGCCGCGTCCGTCCGTCCCCCAGCGGCTCGACGGTCTCGCTCCACGCCTTCGACGGCGACAGCGAAGCGCCGCCGACATAGGTCACGCCCGCAGGGAGCACGTCCTTGAGCACGACGCCTCCGAGGCTGCCGCGCGACGTGGCGATCGTGACGTGCCAGTCGTATGGCGCGCCTTGGGCGACATCGGCGGCGAGGAGCCGATCCGTCGTCGACCCGGGGCTGACGGGCTCCTTGACGAGCATCGGCGACGGGAAGCAGCCCGGGCTCCAGACCGCGTAGTACGCGTATTCGCCCAGCGGCGCGTTCGCCGAGCGCGCCAGCTCGCCACTCGCATCGTGCAGCCAGATCTCGTGAACCGTCGACGTCATCGGCGCGTTGTCCGCGGACGCCTTCAGTTGCATGTCGGCACGGAAGAAGTCCGTTCGCAGCGACGGCACGTCCGGGAGGTCGTCCCACTCGATCCGCAGCGACCCATCGGGCTGCGCAACGATCGTCGGCACGAGCGCGGAGGCCACGTTGTCGATGAACAGCTGCAGGGTGTTGGGAACCAACTCGACCCCTGCGGGGATCGTGATGCGAAGCACCGGGTCGTAGCCGATCGCGGTCGAACCCGCGAGGTCCGGGGTGCCGCTCCCGGTGTTCCCCGCCGTCGTGCGGTAGCGCCACACCTCGCCCTCCTCGGCCGTCTCGCACACGGCGGCGGCGTTGGTGATCGAAGCGCCGAGCGCTGCGATCGGCGTGTCGACGATGACCTTTGCGTCGTCGTCGGTCGTCGGCGGGGTGTACACCACGTTCCCCGCGCCGGCACCGGCGACGGTGCCGTACTGCACGACCGTCGCGGTGTTGGTGAGCACCACCGGGCTCGACGACGAACCGCTCGTCTCCGAATCGAGGTCGACCGACAGCGGCGGGAAGGCCCGATACACGAGCTCGACCGTGTCACCGGCGGGAACGGACGGGATCACGAAATGGGCGCCGGCGGCGTCGAGCGTCGGCGTGGCGGGGTTCGACGGATCGAACGTGAGGTCGCGAAGCACGCCTCCGGCCAGGTCGTCGTCGACGGC
>CAUJET010000112.1 GCA_963169665.1 Actinomycetota bacterium
CTCGACCAGTACGCGCTCACCAAGATCCTCGTCGAACCGAAGAACTCCCTGGTCAAGCAGTACCAGAAGATCTTCGAGTTCGAAGACGTCGAGCTCGACTTCACCCAGGACGCCCTCGAGGCGATCGCCGATCAGGCGCTGCTGCGTGCCACCGGTGCGCGTGGCCTGCGGGCGATCCTCGAAGAGGTGCTCCTCAACACCATGTACGAGCTGCCCGGCCGCAGCGACGTGGGTCGCGTCGTCATCGACGCCGACACGGTGCGCACCAAGGTGAACCCCACCCTCGTGCCCCGCGAGCCCACGCGCAACACGCGCCCGCGCCGCGCGGCGTCCTGAGCACCCGGCTCACCGAGCACGCGCACCTCGAGCGGCGGAACCGACGATGAACCTCACGGAGGCGATGGCGTACCTCGACGCGCACGCCAGCTACGACACCACCGGACGCGTGGAGTCGCCCACGATCGATCGCATCAGCCGCCTCCTCGAGGTGCTCGGCGATCCCCAGCTCGCGTACCCGGTGATCCACATCACGGGCACCAACGGCAAGGGCTCGACGACGCAGATGATCACGCGGCTGCTCATGGCCCACGGCCTCACCGTCGGCACGTACACGAGCCCTCACCTCGAACGGCTGAACGAGCGCATCAGCAGAAACGCCGAGCCGATCAGCGACGACGACTTCGTCGAGCAGATCGCCGCCCTCGCCGAGGTCGAGCTCGTCGCCGGGGTGCGGCCCACCTACTTCGAACTCGTCACTGCGGCGGCGTTCCGCTGGTTCGCCGACGTGGCCGTCGACGTCGCCGTCATCGAGGTGGGCATGCTCGGCAAGTGGGACGCCACCAACGTGGTGCAGTCGCAGGTCGCCGTCGTCACCAACATCGGCATGGATCACAACGAGTACGCCGGCCCCACCAAGGCCGACATCGCCCGTGAGAAGTCGGGCATCGTGAAGCCCGGCAGCGCCGTCGTGATCGGCGAGACCGACCCCGAGCTCGTGCAGATCTTCGTCGACGCGGGCGGAGCGTCGAACTTCGTGCGCGGTGAGGACTTCGACGTCGTCGAGAACCAGTTGGCGATCGGTGGCCGCGTGGTCGACCTGCGCACGCCGACCACCGTGTATCCGGAGGTGTTCGTCCCACTGCACGGCCGCCACCAGGCCGACAACGCGTCGGTCGCGCTCACCGCGGTCGAGGCGTTCTTCGCCGCCCCGCTCGCCGACGAGGTGCTGCGCGAGGGGTTCGCCGAGGTCGTCATGCCCGGACGGTTCGAGGTCATCGGCCGCCAGCCGCTCGTCGTGGTCGACGGCGCGCACAACCCGGCCGGTGCCGACGTCGCGTCGCAGGTGTTCTTCGAGGATTTCGACCCGGCCGGCATGCGCTACCTCGTGGTGGGGTGCCTCAAGACCCGCGACGTGCGCGACCTGCTGTCGGCGCTGCGTGCCGACGAGTTCGACGTGGTGCTCACGTGCACGGCGCCCTCGCCGCGCGGCCTCGACAGCTCGGCGGTGGCCAACGCCGCCACCGAGATCGGCTGCGACGAGGTCATCAGGTGCGAGACCACCGAGGAGGCCTGCGCCAAGGCAGTGCGCCTCGCCGGCGCCGAGGACGCGATCCTCGTGGCCGGGAGCCTGTACGTGGTGGGCGCGGCCCGCCCCGCGCTGCGCCGCCTCCTGCTCTGACACGGGTCATCGCGTGGGCGGTACAGGCGGCGTCGCGCGATGTCGCAGATAGCCTGCGGCGCCATGTCTGATCGCACCCTCGTCCTGTTGAAGCCCGATGCCGTCGAACGCGGCCTCATCGGCCAGATCCTGTCCCGCTTCGAGACCAAGGGCCTCAAGGTCGTGGCCATGGACCTGCGCACCCTCGACGCCGACACGCTGGCCCGCCACTACGAAGAGCACGTCGGCAAGGGCTTCTACGCCGATCTCGTCGAGTTCATGAGCCGTGGCCCCGTGGTCGCCCTCGCCCTCGAGGGTCCGCAGGACACATGGGAAGTCGTCCGGGCGATGATGGGTGCCACCAACCCGCTCAAGAGCGCTCCCGGCACCATCCGCGGCGACTTCGGCACCCTGTTCACCGAGAACCTCGTGCACGGCAGCGACTCGCTCGACTCGGCGACGCGCGAGCTCGGGATCTTCTTCCCGAACCTCTGACCACGGGTCGCGCCGCTAGACTGGCGCCCCACTACGGGGCTGCCGGTCTGGCGCGCCCCTCGGAGTCCGAAGGAGGCAGGGTTCCCATGGCGCGATCCAATCCGCTGGCACTGGGCCGTGACCTCGCCATCGACCTCGGCACGGCCAACACGCTGATCTATGCGCGTGGCCAGGGCATCGTCCTGAACGAGCCGTCGGTCGTCGCCATCGACATCACCGACGGTCGCCCCGTCGCCGTCGGTATCGAGGCCAAGCGCATGATGGGCCGCACGCCCGGTCGCATCAAGACGATCCGTCCATTGAAGGACGGCGTCATCGCCGACTTCGAGGTCTGCGAGAAGATGCTCCGCTTCTTCATCCAGAAGGTGCACGCGAGCCGCTGGAGCAAGCCGCGCATGGTGATCTGCGTGCCGTCGGGCATCACCGGTGTCGAGCAGCGAGCCGTGCAGGACGCCGCCGAGTACGCCGGCGCCCGCAAGCCGGTGCACATCATCGAAGAGCCCATGGCCGCGGCGATCGGCGCGGATCTGCCCGTGCACGAGCCGAGCGGCAACATGGTCGTCGACATCGGCGGCGGCACCACCGAGGTGGCGGTCATCTCCCTCGGCGGCATCGTGACGGCGCAGTCCGTCCGTGTGGCGGGCGACGAGCTCGACGACGCGGTGATGCAGTACATCAAGAAGGAGTTCTCCCTCGCGATCGGCGATCGCACCGCGGAGGAGATCAAGATGCACATGGGGTCGTGCTGGCCGCTCGACGACGAGCTCACCGCCGACATCCGTGGTCGCGACATGATCAGCGGCCTGCCGCGCACCATCCCGCTCACGACCGAGCAGGTGCGCGAAGCCCTGGCCGAGCCCGTAGCTGCCATTGTTGACGCCGTGAAGACGACGCTCGACAAGACGCCACCGGAACTCGCAGCCGACATCATGGAACAGGGCATCACGCTCACGGGTGGCGGTGCGCTCCTCGCCGGGATCGATCAGCGCCTCGCGCACGAGACGGGCATGCCGATCAAGATCGCCCGTGAGCCGCTGTTCAGCGTGGTCATCGGGTCGGGGCGGGCACTCGAGAACATCGACGCGATGCGGGGGCTGATGTCGCTGGGTGGCGACGAGTAGTCCGACCAGCACATGGCCCTCTACTCGATGGGGCGCCGGCGGGTCATCGCCCTGCTCGTCCTCACCTCCATCCTGCTGGTCACGCTCGACCAGCGAGGCAGCGCGATCATCGATCGCACGCGCAGCCTGATGTCGCTCATTCTCGAGCCGTTCGACGCGGCGGCCCGCGTGATCTCGCGGCCCGTCGTCAACGCCTGGAAGGGCGTCACGGAGTACGACGACCTGGTGCGTGAGAACGAACGCCTCCAGGAGGAGATCGACTCCCAACGCGGCGCGGAGATCGTCGCTCGCGCGGCGATCCTCGAATACCAGGAACTGCTGACGCTCAACCGGCTGCTCGGCTCGAGCAGCTATCCCACCGCCACTGCCCAGGTGCAGGGCGACTCGCCCAGCAACTTCCAGTACACCGTCGAGATCGACAAGGGCAGCGTCGACGGCATCGCGGTCGGCATGCCCGTCGTGAACGGCGGCGGCCTCGTCGGAAAGATCACCCGGGTCACCCCGAACTCGTCGATCGTGCTGCTGATCGTCGACCCCGATTTCTCGATCGGCGCGAAGGTGCTCACCGAGGCCGAACAGGTGACGCCGGCGCCGCTCATCACTGCGTCGCCCACGGGCGGCATCTCGCTCAATCCCGACACGACCACGACGTCGTCGACCACCACGACCGTCGCTGCCGAGCCGACCGATTCGGGCACCACGACGACGATCGACTCGGTGCAGGGCCCGCTCGATCCGCCGGTCAACGCCGGGACCACCACGACCACCGCGCCATCGACCGACTCCACCGTCGCCACGACGACCACCGTCCCCCCGGTCGAGATCATCCGCGAGACCGGCACGCTCAGCGGACAGGGCGCGAACCTGCCCCTGGTGCTGCGGTTCGTCGACGACTCGTCCTCGCAGGGTCGCGTGAAGGTCGGCTCCACCGTGCAGACCGCAGGTGGTACCCAGTCGATCGCGCCGGCCGGCCTGCCGATCGGTGAGATCACCGCGATCCGCCAGCAGTCGGGCTCGCGCGCGCAGCTCGTGGAGGTCCGCTCCTCGGCCGGCGACCTCTCGAAGCTCAACTTCGTCCGGGTCATCCTGTACGTCCCCAACACGAGCGGCGGCTGACCCGTGCGGGCGTTCCTCATGGGACCGCTCGTCCGGCTGTTCCCGGTCGGGCTCTGTGTGCTCGCGATGCAGCGCACGTTCCTGAGTGAGATGAAGGTGTTCGGCGTGGTGCTGCAGATCGTGCTCGCGCTCGCGGCGGCCGCCGGTGCAGGGGCGGGGCCGGAGCGCGGTGCGATCGGCGGCTTCACGCTCGGACTCATGTACGACCTGGCCACGGGCAGCCCGCTCGGCCTCACGGCGCTCGTGTACGCGCTCGCCGGTTTCGTGGCTGGCTACGTGCTCACGCTCACCCCGAGCCCGCAGTGGTGGCTCGCATCGATCTTCACCGCCATCGGTGCTGCCGTCGGCGAGACCGCCGTGCCGGTGGCGCGAACGCTGATCGGCCAGGACGGCTGGTTCACGTCGCGCCTGTTCACCATCGTCCCGGTCGTCTCGGGGTTCGCGCTGCTGGTGAGTCCGTTGTTCGTCCCGCTCGGCCGGTGGTGCATGTGCGTGAAGCGACCGAAGTGGAAGGCCATCAGGGAGTAGCCATCAGTCGGCCGCGCGCCCGCTCGCGGGCTCGCATCCGCCAGAATGTCGGCCATGGCCATCGACCGACGGAGCAGCCGCCTGGGCGTCCTCGCCCTCGTCGGGATCATCCTGGTCGGGGCACTCGGCACTCGGCTCTGGTTCCTGCAGGGCGTGCAGGCCGAGGCGTACCAGGAATCGGTGAACCTGTCGAAGATCCGCACGGTCAGCCTGCCGCCCGAGCGCGGTCGCATCTTCGATGCCGACGGGCGCATCCTCGCCGACAACGAGCGGGTGCTCACCGTCACCGTCGAGTGGCGCGTGCTGCGCAACAACGACAACCGCAAGCAGCTGTTCGACCGGCTGAGCGGTCCGCTCGGCAAGCCGGTCGCCGAACTCGAGCAGCGCTACGACGACGGCGTGCTGCTCTACGACCCGCTGTTGCCGATGCCGCTCGTGGAGGACGTCAACGAGGAGACGGTGCAGTTCCTGCTCGAACGCTCCGAGGACTTCCCCGGCGTCGACGTGGTCGAGCAGTGGCGGCGCGTCTACCCCTATGCGCCGCTCGCGAGCCACGTGGTCGGGTACATGAGCGCGATCTTCAAAGAGACCAAGGACCAGTACCTCGCGCTCGGCTACAACCTCAACGAACGTGTCGGCGCATTCGGCATCGAGCAGAGCATGGAGACCGAGCTGCACGGGCAGTGGGGCTTCCAGAAGTGGGAGATCGACGCCGCCGGCAACACGGTGCGCCTGTTGGAGGAGGTGCTGCCGGTCGGGGGCAACGACATCCAGCTCAGCATCGACCTCGATGTGCAGCAGTACGCGGAGCAGGCGCTCGAGACGAAGTTGAAGCAGCGACGGGATCTGCCGACCGATCAGGAGGAGTGCCAGTGTGCCGACCTGGCGGCGCACAACCCGATCGACCCGAAGGTGGAAGGTGGCGAGACTCGCGTGTACGCGAGCTCGAAGGACTTCGGCACCGAGGAGTGGATCCAGTACAAGGCGCCGGCCGGCTCGGTCGTGGTGCTCGACCACTCCAACGGTCAGGTGATCGCGATGGCGAGTTACCCGACGTTCGACAACCGCTGGTTCAACGCCGGGGTGAGCAGCCAGAAGCTCGAGCAGCTCTTCCCGCCCACGGACGACCCCGACCGGTCGATCCTCGTGAACCGAGCCGTGCAGGGTCGTTACAACATCGGCTCGACGATCAAGCCGTTCATCGCCTGGTCGGCGATGCACAGCGGGCTGATCACGGCGCAGGACATCTGGATGGACGAAGGCGTGTACAAGCTCGTCTCGGTGCCCGACGAGATCTGCGCGGAAGGCGTGCGGTGCGAATTCAAGAACGCGCTCGATCCGTTCGGTGTGCCGAGTCGCTACGGACCGGTGCAGGTCGAAGACGCACTCGCGGTCAGCTCGGACACCTTCTTCTATCGACTCGGCGAGGCGTTCTTCACCCTGCTCGGCCGGCGCGACGAGCTGAAGGCAGACCTGATGGAGTTCGGGTTCGGCGCCGACTCCGGGATCGACCTCCAGTACGAATGGGACGGCCGCATCCCCGACGACGCCGTCAAGAAGGAGCTGGTCGACAAGAAGGTGCTCGCGAAGGGCGAGGCCCCTCGTCTCGTCACGGGCGACTTGGTCCAGGTCGCGATCGGGCAGGGTCTGTTCGCGTCGACGCCGCTCCAGTTGGCCAATGCCTATGGCGCACTGGCCAACAGCGGGTTCGTGATGCGTCCGCACCTGATCAAGAACATCCTGGCGCCGTTCACGCCCAACGCCGAGGGCGTCGCGGCGATGGCGGATCTCGACGCTGCGGTCGTGGTCGAGTCGTTCGAACGACCCGAGATCAACCATCAGATCGAGATGCCGCCGGAGGTCCGCCTGCCGATCATCGCCGGACTCACGCGCGTCGTGTGCCCGGAGTACCGCAACGGCGAACGGTGCGGCGTCACGTACCCACCCGAGAGCACCCGCTACCGAGCGACGACGGGTGAGCGGATGTTCAGCGACTACCCGCACGAGAAGCTGCCGATCGCCGGCAAGACCGGCACTGCGCAGGGCGCGGGCCAGTACCCGTGGAACGACTCCTCGGTGTTCGGCGCGTTCAGCCTCGACGAGGAGCAGCCCTACACGGTCGTGGCGTACCTGGAGAAGAGCGGGTACGGATCGAAGGCCGCAGCCCCGGTGGTGAAGTGCCTGTTCACGGTGCTGGCGGAGGAGATCACCCCCGATCCCGTCGTGCCGGCCGACCCGCTCGACATCAATTCGCCGTACACCGCGGCGCCGAAGGTCCTCGCCGACACCACCTGCCTCGGCGGCTACGACGGATCGATCCGTGAGTAGCGCCACGGGCGAGGTCGACGGCACATGGCGCTGACGTTCCTCCAACGCAAACCCGACTCCGGCCTCGGCAACATCAGGTCGAGCCCGAGCGATCCGAGCCGCAACGTCGACTGGGTGTTGATGCTCGTGCAGGCGGCGCTCGCCGCGATCGGATGCTTCGTCGTCTATTCGGCGTCGCGGACCAAGCAGCCGGATCCGTTCACCTACGTCACCCGTCAGGTGGTGTTCCTCATCGCCGCGGTCATCGCGATGGTGGTGGTGATGGCCATCGACTACGAGACCCTGCGCGAGCGGGCCAGGTTCTTCTACGGCGTCACGATCATGTTCCTCGTGCTGGTGAACGTGGCGGGCACCGTGAGCGGTGGCGCCCGGCTGAGCTTCGACCTCGGCCCGCTCCGATTGCAGCCGGCGGAGTTCGCCAAGGCGACCGTGTTGCTCGCGTTGGCTGCCTATCTGGCCGAGGAACGGAGCGACGAGGTGTCGTATCCGCGCTTCCTCGGCGGGCTCATCATGGTGGGCGTGCCGTCGGCGCTGATCATCGTGCAGCCCGACCTGGGTTCGTCGTCGGTGCTGGTCGCGATGGCGATGGGGGTGCTGCTGGTCGCAGGAGCCAAGCCGAAGTACATCGCCTTGATCACGCTCATGTCGGTGGCCACCGTGATCGCCGCCGTGGTGTCGGGCATCGTCAACCGGTACCAGTTGCGACGCATCGAGGCGTTCTTCAACCAGGACTCCACCGACCAGGCGCTGCGCGACTACATCTATCAACCTCGCAATGCCATCCGGGCCATCGCCACGGGTGGCATCACCGGCAAGGGGTGGCTGCAAGGCCCCATGACGAACGCGAAGAACGACATCCCCGTCCAGTGGGCCGACTTCCCGTTCTCGGCGGTGGGGGAGCAGTTCGGCCTGGTGGGGTGCAGTGTGATCGTCGGGCTCTTCGCGGTGATGCTCCTGCGCATCTGGCGCATCGCCCACCTCTCCAAGGACATGCTCGGCACCTATCTCTGCGCCGGCGTGTTCACGATGGTGCTCTGGCAGGTGTTCCAGAACATCGCGATGACGATCGGCATCATGCCGGTCACCGGACTGCCGATGCCGTTCATCTCCTACGGCGGCTCGAGTCTCATCGCGTTCTTCATGATGTTGGGGCTCGTCCAGAACGTGCACATGCGCCGCTACCGCTGACCGCGCGCACGCCCGTCGTCCGTAGCCACCCTCCGTGGTTGGACTGCCGCGAGATGCCGGGTCGGGCGGCCCCGTGGCGGTACACTTCGGTCACGTGTGTTGACCCTGTGGTCAATGCCGTGCTCGACAAGGGAGTTCGTCGACGCCAACGATCGTGTCGATCGGCGCCGCCGGGTTCCCGACGCACCCGCGGTTCGCCCGGGGTGTGCCGCCGGCGGTACGACGGCACCGAAGGTGAGCAACCGACAACCGAACGCGATCATCGAGCGGCAGCATCGTGCGCCCGAACGGTGGTCAACGTGTGCCTGTACCCCAGCTGGGCGCACGTCAGAAGGGATTTCCTCCATGGACGAGAGCACACTCGACGCCGCCGGCGGCGAGCATCAGCCCGCGGCCTCGGGCCGCGGCCCGAGCGAGCCCACGCCGGCCACCCCCACGCCGGTCGCCCCGATCGATCCCGGCATGGCGTCGACCACCGTCGATGCCGCCCGGTCGAGCGGGGCTGGCGGCTCCGACGGCGTTGACGGAACCGACGGCGCAGCGGGCGATGGTGCTGACGGCGACGGCGACGGCGACGGCGACGGTGCGGTGCGGACCGGACCGAAGAAGCGTCGACGCGGCTCGCGCGGCGGCAAAGGACGCAAGAAGCCCGGCACGCCACGTGCTGACGGCGATGACGACGACGCCGGTGAGGACGACGCTGGTGACGACGACGCTGGTGACGACGACGAGGGATCCGAGGGACCCGAGAGCGACGACACCGGCGACACCGGCACCGAATCGGCCCCGCCCGCCGCCCGCCAGCGGGCCCCGCGTGCCCCGCGTGCCCCGCGTGCCCCGCGCGCGCCTCGTCCGCCGCGCAGGGACGCGGCTGCTGCGATCGATGAGGCCGATGCGGCGGATGCGGCTGATGCAGCCGACGATGCGGCGAGCCCCACTGATCGCTCGGAGCAGGCCGACCACCGCGACCAGCCCGACCTGCCCGACCGTCTGAGCGAGGGCCGCCCGTCGCCCGAGGCGGCCGCGGCTGCCCTCGTGCGCAAGCCCCAGATCGGCGACACCCGACCGGCACCCGCTGCCGCCGGTGGCGCCACGCCCGCGGCCCCCGCGCCGGCAGCACGCCAGAACGGCCGCAACGGTCGGACCAAGGGTGCCAACGGAGCGAACGGCGCGCCGTCGGCCCCGGCGGCCGCCAACGGCTCGAACGGAGCGAACGCAGCGAACGGATCGAACGACACCGGCGAGCGCACGGGCGCCAAGAAGCGTCGTCGGGGCGGCAAGGGCCGCAGCGGTGGCAGCGGTGGCAGCTCGAGCTCCGGTGTCGTCACCTCGACCCGGCCGACCGCCGTCGAGGTCGATCCCGAGGTGCTCGAGAAGCGCAAGGGCCGCGAGCGCAACGGGCGCCCCGTCGGCCGTTACCTCATGTGTGTGCAGGTGCGCCCCACGCTCACCCAGGTCGCCGTGCTCGAGGGTCGCAACCTGATCGAGCACTACGTCAGCCGTCCGGCCGACGACATCAGCCAGATCCACGGCAACATCTACCTCGGCAAGGTGCAGAACGTGCTGCCCGGCATGGAGGCTGCGTTCGTCGACATCGGCACGCCGAAGAACGCGGTGCTGTACCGCGGCGACGTGCAGTACGACGCCGAGGACATCGTCGAAAAGGGCAACAACCTCCGCATCGAGCAGATGCTGAAGGCCAAGCAGCTCATCATCTGCCAGGTCACGAAGAACCCGATCGGTGCCAAGGGCGCCCGCCTCACGCAGGAGGTGTCGCTGCCGGGCCGGTTCGTGGTGCTGATCCCGAACTCGAAGACCTATGGCATCTCCAAGCGACTGCCCGACGACACCCGCAAGCGCCTGCGGAACATCCTCGACCGGGTGAAGCCCGCCGAGCACGGCCTGATCGTGCGCACCGCCGCCGAGAACGCCACCGAACACGAGCTCCGGGCGGACATGACCCGATTGCTCGACCAGTGGAACGCGATCGAGGCGAAGGCCAAGAAGGCCAACGGCCCGACCCTGTTGTACCGGGAGCCCGAGCTGGCGGTGCGGGTGATCCGCGAGGAGTTCAACGCCGAGTACCGCGGGGTCATCATCGACGACCAGCGCCTGTACGAGGACGTCAAGGACTACGTCGGCGCGTTCAACCCGGAGCTCGCCGACCGCATCGAGTTCCACGACCAGGCAGCCGACGGCCTCCCGATCTACGAGCGTCACCACGTCCACGAGCAGCTCCACAAGGCGCTCGACCGCAAGGTGTGGCTGCCGAGTGGTGGATCGCTGATCATCGAGCACACCGAGGCGCTCACGGTCATCGACGTGAACACCGGCAAGAACGTGGGCACGACCAACCTCGAGGAGACGGTCTTCCGCAACAACCTCGAGGCCGCCGAAGAGGTTGCCAAGCAGCTCCGGCTGCGCGACATCGGTGGCATCGTCGTCATCGACTTCATCGACATGGAGATCCGCGACAACCGCAAGAAGGTGGTCGAGAGCTTCCGCACCGCGCTCGCTCGCGACAAGACCCGCACGCAGGTGTTCGACATCTCCGAGCTCGGCCTGGTCGAGATGACCCGGAAGCGGATCGGTGAAGGATTGCTGACCAACTTCGCCGATCAGTGCCCGAACTGCGAAGGTCGGGGCGTGCGCATCGATCACGCCCTGTTGGGCTGATCCGAGGGCCCGACGCATCGGGCCGCCCGGCCGGCCTCGTGCCGGCACACGAACTCCCTGGACACCGCCTGGTGACCAGGAACAACCGGGGTCGCGGCGTTGGCCGACGATCCCCTGAACGATAGAGTGGGCAACCGCTATGTACGCAGTGATCGAATCCGGCAACAAGCAGGAACGGGTGACCGAAGGACAGCAGATCCATGTGGATCTGCTGGACGCCGAGCAGGGCAGCGACGTGTCGCTCACCCCCGTGCTGCTCGTCGACGGTGACACGGTTCTGGCCACCCCCGACCAGCTCAAGGGCGCGGCCGTCAAGGCGAAGGTCGTCGGGTGGGCCAAGGGCCCGAAGATCGACGGCTTCACCTACAAGCGTCGCACCAACCAGCGTCGCCGGTACGGCCACCGCCAGAAGTACACCGTCGTCGAGATCACCTCCATCACGAAGGGCTGACCGAACATGTCAAAGACAAAGGGTGGCGGGTCAACCCGCAACGGCCGCGATTCCAACGCTCAGCGCCTCGGCGTGAAGGTGTTCGGCGGCACCCAGCTCACCGCCGGCACGATCATCGTCCGCCAGCGTGGCACCAAGTTCCACCCCGGCAAGAACGTCGGCATCGGTGGCGACGACACGCTGTTCGCCCTCGTCGACGGCTCGGTGCAGTTCGGCGAGCGCAAGGGCCGCAAGGTCGTCGACGTCGTTCCTGTCGCCTGACCACCGGTCGCCTCACCGACCGACGAGCCCGGAACGCCCGACGCGGTCGGGACCAATGAACTGACGAGACCCGGCCGAGAGGCCGGGTCTCGTGCTTTTCGCCCTCGTTAGGCTGAGGTGGTGGCCACACGGCCACCGTCTGCTCGAGGGGGCACGCATGGATCACGAAGCGGCCGACCGGACACCGCCGGGGGCACGGATCGGGGCACCCGCAGACATCGTCGCCGCGGCGCGGCGTGCGCTCGCGCTCGTCGACCTGACCAACCTCGACGAGCACTGCACCACCGATGCGATCGACACGCTGTGCCGTCGCGCCGACGGCCCCCACGGCCACACGGCAGCCGTGTGCGTGTGGCCTGCGTTCGTGGGGCAGGCGGCACGGCTGCTCGCCGGCTCGCCCGTGCTCGTGGCCACCGTGGTGAACTTCCCGGCCGGCGGTACCGACGTGGCGGCCACCGTCTCCCAGACGATCCAGGCGCTCGCCGACGGCGCCGACGAGATCGACCTCGTGCTGCCGTACTCGGCGTTCCTCGACGGCGACGTGGCCACGGCCGAGGCGATGGTGTCGGCCGTGCGTGCCGCCGTGGTCGCCCCCGCCCGGCTCAAGGTGATCCTCGAGACGGGTGGCTATCCCGACCAGGGCGCCGTCCGCCGGGCGACCAGACTCGCGATCGAGCAGGGCGCCGACTTCGTGAAGACCTCCACCGGCAAGACAGCTGCGTCCGCGTCGGTCGAGGCCGTCCGGACGATGCTCACCGAGATCCGCGAGAGCGGTTGGCCGGTCGGCATCAAGCCCAGCGGTGGCATCCGCACCCTCGACGACGCGCGGACCTATCTTCGGCTCGCCGACGAGATCATGGGTGAGCACTGGGCCGGTCCGGACACGTTCCGCTTCGGTGCCAGCGGACTGCTCGACGCGCTCGAGTCGGCCATCGAACACGGTGTGAGCGGCGGCCCCGACGCCGGCGCCACCACCTACTGACCCATCGCCACCCCACCACTGCCACTCTCACCGACCGGACGGACGTACCCATGCTGCCCCAGGAGATCATCCGCACCAAGCGTGACGGCAAGCGCCTGACGACCGACGAGATCGACCAGTTCGTCGACGGCATCACCAGCGGTGCCGTCGCCGACTCACAGGCGGGCGCGTTCGCGATGGCCGTGTTCCTGCGCGGCATGGACACCGACGAGTGTGTCGCACTCACACGGGCGATGACCGCGAGCGGCACCCAGTTGCACTGGAGCCTCGACGGACCGGTGGTGGACAAGCACTCCACCGGTGGCGTCGGTGACACGGTGAGCCTCATGCTCGGCCCGATGGTCGCAGCGTGCGGTGGCTACGTGCCGATGATCTCCGGTCGGGGGCTCGGCCACACCGGTGGTACCTACGACAAGTTCGAATCGATCCCTGGGTACCGGGCGACGCCGACGATGGCCGAGTTCCGCAAGGTCGTGGCCAAGGTCGGCGTGGCCATCATCGGTCAGACCGCCGATCTCGCACCGGCTGACAAGCGGCTGTACGGGGTCCGCGACGTGACAGCGACGGTGGAGAGCATCCCGCTCATCACCGCCTCGATCCTCTCGAAGAAGCTGGCCGCCGGACTCGATGCGCTCGCGATGGACGTGAAGTTCGGCAACGGGGCGTTCATGGCCACCGTGCCCTCGGCCCGGGCGCTGGCACAGAACATCGTCGGTGTCGCCGGCGGGGCGGGCATGCCGACGACCGCGCTGCTGACCGACATGGGGCAGCCGCTCGCCAGCACGGCCGGCAACGCGCTCGAGATGGCGTACGCGATCGACTACCTCACCGGTGCTCGACGTGAGGAACGTATGCACGAGGTCGTCATGTCGCTGTGTGCGGAGATGCTCGTCCTGGGCAGACTCGCCCCGACGACGGCAGCTGGGCGCAAGCGGTTGCAGACGGCGCTCGACAGTGGCGCGGCCGCGGAGACGTTCGCGAAGATGGTGAAGGCGCTCGGCGGTCCGGGCGACCTGGTCGCGACGCCGTGGAAGCACCTCGAGCGAGCACCGGTCACGCAGCCGGTGTTCGCCGCGCGATCCGGCGTCGTCACCAAGATCGACACCCGCTCGACCGGTCTCGCCGTGGTGGTGCTCGGCGGCGGGCGCACACGGCCGCAGGATTCGGTCGACCACGCGGTCGGGCTCACGGAGTTGGCGCCGCTCGGTGCTGCGACCGGCCCGGATCGACCGCTCTGCATCGTCCACGCCCGGACCGAGGCGAGTGCGCAGGCAGCGGCCGAGCGTGTCCGCGCGGCGTACACGATCGGCCGGGCCGCGCCGTCGGTCGCTTCGCCGGTGCTCGAACGGATCGTGGCATCGCGCCGCTGATCCACCGCAGAGCTGGAACGGTCGGGGCTGCTGGAGTGTGCGCGTGATGACGCCGTCGCTCGGCCATGCCGTGGTCGACAACGTCGAGTGGTGCGATCTCGTCTGTCGGAGCCTCGACCTCGCGACCGGGCGATCCGACCGACTGTGGTGGTGCGCAGACGAGGCCCCGACGTTCTACCCGGACGTCATCACCACCACGCCGGAGACGCCGCTCGATCCGCTGCTGGGCCTGCTCGACGACCGACCGCGGTGCAGCGTGAAGGACTCCTATGCGACGCTCGACCTCTCGGGGGAAGGGTTCGAGGTGGTGTGCGAGGCGACCTGGATCGCGAGAGCTCCGGGTGTGCCGGCTGGCGCCGATCCGGGGTGGGAGCTCATCGGAGCTGACGGCCTGGCGGAGTGGGAGCAGGCGTGGCTCGCGGCCGGCGGTGCGCCGGCGAGCATGTCGGCGGTGCTGCTGGCCGACGCGCCGGTTGCGTTCGTGTCGGACCGCCGCGACGGGCGGATCGCTGCCGGCGCGGTCGTCCACCGCGGCACCGGCGTTCTGGGCCTGAGCAACGTGTTCGAGGCGCCGGGCTCGTCCGACGAAGCGGGGGCGAGCGACGGTGCTGGGTGGCGAGCAGCCGCATCGGCGGCCTCGTGGCTGGCGCCCGAACTCGGAGTGGTGGGCTACGAACGTGATGCGTGGTTGTCGACCGCGCTGACGATAGGGTTCCGGCCCGTTGGCCCGCTGATCATTTGGCAGCGCGGCTGACAAGAGTTCTCGATTCGGGCCAGATGGACGGCGGCCCGCACGATCCCGACGGGTTCTCGACGGCTGCGGGCGCGCCAGCGCCCTCATCGCCCGGCCGCCCACGCACCCACGCCGATTCCGTCCCGACCAGGAAGCAACGATGTCCGACACCGCAGGAATGTCCACTCCACCGGCGCCGTCCGGTGAACGGGAAGGGACCAACTGGATCGAGCTCGCTGCTGCGATCCTGCTCGGCCTGTCCGGCATCCTGACCGCGTACGCGGCCTACAACGGTGCCCTCGCCGGCGGCGATGCGCTCAAGGCGTACACCGAGTCGTCGCGGCTCAACAACGACGCCAACTCCGAGTACATCGACTACGCCCAGACCTACGCATCGGACCAGTCGGTGTTCCTGCAGTACCAGATCCTCGTCGAGCGCGGTGAGCAGGACACGGCCGACGTGGTGAAGAGCGACATCATGTCGCTCGAGCTCGAGACGGCGCTCGATGCATGGTTGGCGATCCCCCAGGGCGAGGGACCGCTGAATCCGTTGGCGATGGAGGAGTACGTCGTGCCGCAGTACGACCGCTACGTCGAGCTGGCCGACCAGGCATCGTCGACCTTCACGAAGGCACAGGAGATCGACGACCAGGGCGACAACTTCGACCTCGCAGCCGTCTACCTCGCCGTGTCGCTGTTCTTCGCCGGTATCGCCGCCCTGTTCAAGGTACGCGTGTTGCAGATCGCCATGCTCGTCGCATCGTTCCTGCTCGTGTTCCCGGGGCTCGAGGCGATCGGTCAGGGCAAGGGCTGGATCTGACCGGCTGACCGGCCGAGCGGCCGAACCGGACGAGCGGCCGAACAGGACGAGTTCCGGGTGTGCATCGGCAGGCCCGGACGATCGAGACGATGACGTGTCGCCGTCGGCGGCACCAGGGGAGAGGTTTCATCCATGAGACGACGACTCGCAACGCTGTGCATCGCAGGGCTGATGGTCTCCGCCTGCGGTGGTGGTGACGACGCCGGTGACCGCACGACCTCGTCGACCGTGGCCGTCGCCGGCGAGATCACCGAGCCGACAGCGGCCACGACGGACGAGACGGACACCACCGACGATGACACCGCCGTGACGGTGCCGGACGTGTCGGACATGCCTGCGGCAGACGTGTCGGCCGGATGGACCGTGCTCGTGTACTCCATCGCCGACACCGACCTCGAGCCGTTCCTGCTCGACGACGTCACCGAGATGGGCAGCGTCGGGTCGGGACCGGGTGTGAACATCGTGTCCCTCGTCGATCGGGCGAGCGACTACAGCAGCGATCCGGTGCTCGGCCTCGACGACTGGCAGGGCGCGAAGGTGCTCCACGTCCAGCCGGCCGGTGCCGAGGTACTGGCAGATCTGGGCGACGTGAACACCGGCGACCCCCAGCTGCTCGCCGACTTCATCGCCAACGGCGTCACCGCGTTCCCGGCAGAGCACTATGCGCTCGTGATCTCCGATCACGGGGCGTCGTGGCCGGGCGTCGGCGGCGACGAGTCGACGGATCACGACGGTCTCAGCCTGGCGGAGCTGCAGGACGGCATCGCCGCCGGCCTCGCCGGAGCCGGCGTCGACCAGCTCGACCTGCTCGGATTCGACGCATGCCTGATGGCGACCTACGAGGTGGCCAGCACGCTCGCTCCGCTCGCGAACCGGATGCTCGCATCACAGGAACTCGAGCCCGGTCACGGATGGAACTACGGCGTGCTCCAGATGCTGAACGACGATCCGACGACCGATGTCGACACGCTCGGCGCGGCGCTGATCGACGGCTTCGAGTCGCAGGCGACCGAGCAGGAGACCGTGGCCAGCATCACCTTGTCCCTGATCGACCTCGACCAGATGCCCACGGTGGACGCGGCCATGGCCGAGTTCACGACGGCGCTCACCGACCGTGCCGCTGCGCTCGGCCCCGTGATCGGACGGACGCGGTCCTCGACGTTGTCGTTCGGTCGCAGCCCCGACCCGAGCAGCGATTCGCAGATGGTGGATCTCGGGATCCTCGTCGGTGAGATCGGCGTCGACGCGCTCGACGTGAGCAGTCAGGCCGACGATGTGATCAGGGCCTTGAACGACGTCGTGCTCGACCGGGTGGCGGGAGCCGCAATGCGCGGTGCGACCGGGTTGTCGATCTACTTCCCGACCGAGCAGCAGTGGTTCTCGGCCGACTACACAGCGCTGAGCGCCATGTCCGGGTGGGCCGGCTTCCTCGACGCCTACTACACCGGTGGCGCGGCGATCCCCGAGGACCTGCAGCCCGAGTTCAGCACCGAGGAGGCAACGGTCTCGCTCGTCGACGGCGGTGTGGAGATCTCCGGCATCTTCGACTCCGCCGCCCAGGACAACCTCTCATCCGCCGTCATCGAGTACGGCGTGATCGACGCCGACGGCACGATCACCTACATCGGGAGCGAACCGGCGACGGTGTCAGATGACGGATCCGGCCTCGCCTCGGGCTTCTACGACCTGACCGCGCTGACGATGAGCGACGGCATCGACACGGCGTTCGCCTACCTCGACCTCACGATCGACGACGAGGCGGGCGTCGTCACGATCGACGTGCCGCTGGCGTACTACCAGCCCGGCGAGGACGAGGAGTTCTCCGACGTCTTGCTGTCGTTGGTGCTCGACGCCGAGGGCAACCTGGTGAGCGAGACGTACTACCTCTACAACCCCGAGGCGGACACCTACGGCGAACTCACCGCCGACCCGGACGGCATCGTGGTCCCCCTGGTGTTCGCTCAGACCGCCGGCGGCGCGGGGGAATGGGTGCCGACCAGCGATGTCGGCCTGTACGCCGATCTCCCGAGCATCGCCTACGACCTGGTACCGCTGGAGCCCGGGACACAGCTGTACGTCGAACTCACCGTGACCGACTTCGGTGGGAACAGCGACACCGTGAGCGGCTCGGTCACCCTGGGCTGAGCCGACCGTCGTCGAACTGACGCATCGGATCGGTGCGAACCGCGCCGGTCGATCCGCGGCCGCCGAAGGCGATCGGTCAGGGGGTGGTGCCGATGCCCTGCGGCAGCTTGTCGACCGACCACCCCAGCAGCGTGACCGCCTGACGGCACGCGAACCGGTCGGTCATGCCGCCCACGTACGCGACCGCGGCGTGGAGCGCCTCGGCACTGCCGGCATCGACACCTTCCACATCGGGGAGCGCATTGGGGCGATCGGCGTAGTGCTCGACGAGGGCGCGCAGCAGCGAGATGACGGCCTGCCCCTGGGTGACCGACGCCGGGCGGAGGTAGACGTGTTCGTAGTTGAACTGTCGGAACGTGGCGAGCGCCTCGGCGAAGCGGGCGGTCATGCCGATCCGCCCCGACAGCGCGGAGGCCTCGATCATGGCGCTGATGAACGCGCTCAGCTGCTCGCGACGCATCAGACCGCATCGGTCGCGCACGAGCGCGGGGAGCATGTCGAGGCTGACGATGCCCGCTGCGACCGCGTCCTCGAAGTCGTGGCACACGTAGGCGATGCGGTCGGCCCAGCTCACCACTTCGCCCTCGGGCGTCATCGGAGCCGGCCGGCTCCACGAGTGGTTGCGGATCCCGTCCACCGTCTCCGTGCACAGGTTGAGCGAGCGCAGGGTGACGTCGGCGCCCCACACGGCATGGTCGAACCCGCCGTCGAGGTAGGGGCTGAGCGCGTCCTCGCTGGCGTGACCACCGGGCCCGTGCCCGCAGTCGTGGCCGAGTGCGATCGCCTCGGTGAGCGGCACGTTGAGGCCGAGCACCTGGGCAACCGAGGTGGCGACCTGGGCGACCTCGAGCGCGTGCGTGAGCCGCGTGCGCTGGTGGTCGTCGGGGAACACGAACACCTGGGTCTTGCCGGCCAGACGACGGAACGCGCTCGCATGGAGGATGCGGTCGCGATCGCGCTCGAAGCAGGTGCGCCACCGATCGGGTTCCTCGTCGACCAGGCGGTCGCCGGCGCCGTGGGCCCGGGTGGCGAGGACGGCCAGATGCTCGCCCTCGCGTTGCTCGCGCTCGGCCCGCGGAAAGATCGCGGTCGAGCCGCTGCCGGCCCAGGAGTCGGCATGCGCGAGCCGCACGCCGTGGTCGGCGGTGTGCCCGGCCATGGTGGACGCCCACTTCCGGGCGCGTTCGGCACGTTCCGCAAGATCGCCGTCGGCCTCGCGTGCAGCCGCCCGGGGGGTGAGGGGCTGATCGGTCATCGTGCCGCCAGGGTACCGAACGGGTGCGACACCCATGGGGCACCGGGCCTGGTCACACGGCAGGGAAAGGCTCCGTCGGGGCTGGGAGGGCTGCCGGTAGCCTGGGATGTCGCCTTCCGGCGGCGTGCGAGACCCAACGAAGACGAATGTAGAGCAACCGATGAGCAATTTCGTCGACGACGTCCAACTGAACGTGCGTGGTGGTGACGGCGGAGCCGGCTGTGTGTCGTTCCGTCGCGAGGGCCCCGAGGCGTTCGGCGGCCCGAACGGTGGCGACGGCGGCGACGTCTGGCTCGTCGCCGACCGCAACACCTCCTCGCTCATCGCGTTCAAGGACCACCCGCACCGTCGTGCGGTCAACGGCGTGCACGGCAAGGGCAAGGATCAGCACGGCAAGCGCGGTGTGCCGCTCGAGATCCACGTTCCCGAGGGCACGGTCGCGTACGACATGTACACCGGTGAGCTCCTCGCCGACCTGCCGAACCACGGCGACCGCTGGCTGGCGGCGCACGGCGGTCGCGGCGGTCGCGGCAACGCGAAGTTCTGGTCGAACAAGCGTCGCGCCCCCACGTTCGCCGAGCAGGGCGAGCACGGCGAGGACCGCTGGCTCCGCCTCGAACTGAAGCTCATGGCCGACGTCGCCCTCGTCGGGTTCCCGAACGTGGGCAAGAGCACCCTGATCAGCGTCATCAGTGCGGCCCGCCCGAAGATCGCGAACTACCCGTTCACCACGCTCGAGCCGAACCTCGGCGTCGTGCGCGTCGACAACGACACCAACTTCGTCGTGGCCGACATCCCGGGCCTCATCGAGGGTGCGAGCGAGGGCAAGGGCCTCGGCCACGAGTTCCTCCGGCACATCGAACGGTCGCGGGTGCTGTGCGTGATGGTCGACCTCGCGCCGGTCGACGGCATCGGTCCGAAGGAGCAGGAGGAGATCCTGCTGCGCGAGCTCGGCGACTACCAGCCCGAGCTGCTCGAACGCCCGCGCCTCGTCATCGGCACCAAGGCCGACATGCTCACCGAGGGCATGGCCACCGAGGACTGGGACGGCGACTCGATCTCGGCGATCACGCACCAGGGCATCCGTGAGCTCGTCGGTCGCCTGGCCATGCTCGTCGACCAGGCCCGTCAGGCGGTGCCCGACCACGAGGGCATCGTGATCATCCGGCCGCAGCCGGAGGGCGCGATGGTCGAGCGGCTGGGCGAGCACGAGTTCCGCCTCGTCGGCCGGCAGGTCGAGCGCATCGTCGCGCTCAACGACGTCAGCACCCCCGACGCGATGAACTACATCGACCACCAGCTCGAGCGGCTCAACGTGCCCAAGCTGTTGGCGAAGGCGGGCGCGATGGACGGCGACATCGTCTGGATCGCCGACTTCAGCTTCGAGTACCAGCAAGGCAGCTGACCGTGCGGATCGTCGTGAAGATCGGCACGTCGTCGCTCACCGACGAGCTCGGCGTCATCGACGAACGCGTCATCGAGTCGCTGTGCGCGCAGCTCGTGCAGGTGCGCGACCTCGGCCACGAGGTGGTCGTCGTCAGCTCGGGTGCCGTCTCGGCCGGCGTGGCTGCGCTGAAGCTGCCCGCCCGGCCCACCGACACACCCACGCTGCAGGCGCTCTCCGCCGCCGGTCAGAGCCGGCTGATGGAGGTGTACAACCGCCACCTCGGGGCGCGGGGCGTGGTGGCCGCGCAGGTGCTGCTGGTGCCGCACGACTTCGTCGATCGCCGCCAGTACCTGCACGCACGCCAGACCCTGGTGCGCCTGCTCGAACTCGGGTGCGTGCCGATCATCAACGAGAACGACGCGATCGCGAACGACGAGATCCGCTACGGCGACAACGACCGCATCGCTGCGCTCGTCGCCCACAACCTCGCGGCCGATCTGCTGGTGCTGCTCACCGACACGGCCGGTCTCTACACGAGCGACCCGCGCGCCGATGCGTCGGCGACGTTGATCGCTCGCGTCGCCGCCGACGATCCGCTGCTGTCGGTGAGCGCCGGCGAGTCCGGTTCGAACCGGGGGAGCGGTGGCATGGCGTCCAAGCTCGCCGCGGCGCGCACCGCGTCGTTCAGCGGTGTGCGGGCCGTGATCGCTGCGTCGGCGCGACCCGACGTCCTCGTCGAGGCGGCGAACGATCTCGACGTCGGCACGACGTTCATGCCCAACGACCGCAAGCTGTCGGCCCGCAAGCTGTGGATCGGATTCGCCAGCCTCGTCGAGGGGTCGGTCACGGTCGACGACGGCGCGCGACGGGCGCTGCTCGAGCGGGGCACGTCGCTACTGCCGGCCGGGGTGGTCGACGTGCGCGGCGCGTTCGACGAGGAGTCGATCGTCGAGGTGCGTGCCACGGACGGCACGGTGATCGCCCGTGGCATGGTGCTGTGCGATGCCGACACCCTGCGTGCCATCAAGGGCCGGCGCACCGCCGACCTGCCGGCCGAGATGGCCCACGAGGTCGTCCACCGCGACGACCTCGTCGTGCTCAGCTGAGCGCGAGCACCATCCGGATCTCGTCCTTGCACGGATCCGACGGCAGCGGCTGGTGGTCGCCCGTCACCACGAAGCCCATCGACTCGTAGAGGTGCTGCGCGGGGTCGTTGCCATTCGTGACCCACAGCTCCACCCGCTCGGCACGCGCCGTCCGGGCCCACTCGACCACGGCGTCGATCAACCGCCTGCCGATCCCGGCCCGCCGCACCGACGGATCGGTCCACATGCTGACGAGGTCGACCGCTCGCGACGCCGGTGTGCCCGCCATCGCGTCGACGCGGTACCCGCCGACGACGCCCACGACCCGGCCGTCGGCGTGCCACGCCAGGAAGGTGCACCGCTCGTCACCGACCGAACCGGCGACTGCACGGCCGGACCAGTCGGCGTCGTCGAAGGCGAGCTCGCGCTCGAGCGTCGATCCGAACGCGTGAGGCGTGTCGGCGAGTGCGGCGAGCCGCACGGCACGGAGCACCCGAGCGTCGTCGGGGGTGATGCGTCGGACGTCGATCATCGGCCCATCTGACCCGATTCCGGCCGCCCGTGCGAACCGATTTCGGCGTGCCGGGTCGGTCAGCCCTCGGCAGGCTTGGGCTGCTCGACGGCAGCGGGCGCCGCCGCGCTGTCGAGACCGAGTTCGGCGCGGAGCTGGCTGAGACGGCTCTGGGCCTCGATGTTCGCGGTGGCCTGCTCGACCTCGAGGATGCGGCTCTGCACGGACGTCTCGCCGAGCTCGGCGGTCGCCTTTGCCTTCGCGTAGCGGGCCTCGATCTTCTCCTGCACTTCTTTCAACGTGGGCACGTCGTCGCCGACGGTCTCGTTGAGCTGCGCCATGGCGGAGTTCATCTCCTCCTGCATGCGCGCCTGCTCGAGCTGGCTCAGGAGCTTGTTCTTCTCGGCGAGCTTCTCCTGCAGGAGACGGCTGTTCTGGGCGACGGCGGCCTTGGCCTGGTCGGAGGCCTGGGTGCTCTCCATCACCATCGCCTTCAGGCTCTCGACGTCCTTCTCGACCAGGATCAGCTGGTTCGCGATCGTCTCGGCGGCCGTGGTGTACTGCGTGGCCTTGGCGGCGTCTCCGGCCTTCTCCGCGTCGGCGGCCATCATCAGCGCCTGACGGGCGTTGGCGTTGAGCTTCTCGAGCTCGGTCATCTTGCCGTTGAGGCGGATCTCGGCCTGCTTCTGGCTCGCGATGACGTTGGCTGCCTGCTCCTTGAGGCGGCGGTGCTGCTGCTGGGCCTCGGTGAGCGCCTGCTCGAGCTGCACGGCCGGATCGGCGTTCTTCTCGAAGCTGCGGTTGAACTTCGCGCCGAGGTACTTCCACCACTTCTTGAGTGCCTTGAACATGGCTGGCAGCCTAGGCGAATCGTGCTGTGATGCGGTCCCGCAGCTGGGTGAGCTCCTGCACGCCGAGCACGGTGAGCAACACCACGTAGACGGCAATGCCGGCGGCGCCCGCGACGCTCACGCGCAGGAGCGCATCGATGCCGGTGTTACCGCCGACGAGGTGGGCGACGACCCACATCACCTCCATCATCACGACCGCCGCGACCGTCATCCGGGCGAGGCTGCCGAGGATCGGTCGGAACGCGAACCCGGGCACCTTGTAGGCGAGCACCTGCAGCGCCCACACCGACGACACCAGGTAGGCGATCGCGAACGCTGCGCCGAGGCCGAGCACGCCGTAGCGCTCCACGAGCACCACCGCGAGCACGATGTTGATGACGTTCTCGAACAGGTTGATGACGAACGGCGTGCGCGCGTCGGTGTGCGCGTAGAACGCCCGGAGCACGAACAGGTACACCGAGAAGCCGACGAGGCCCAGTGAGAAACCTGCGAGCGCGCGACTGGTGAGCAACGCATCACCTGCATCGAAGTTGCCGTGGTCGAGGGTGACGCCGATGAGTGGGCGTCGAAGCACGAACATGCCGGCCGCCGCAGGGAACGTGGCGAGCGCGACGAGACGCACCCCCATCGACGTCCGCTCGACGAACGCCGTCTTGTCCTTGCGGGCCACCGCGCGCGCCATCTCCGGCGTGAACGTCGTGACGATCGACATCGCGAGGAGGCCATGGGGGAGCACGAAGAAGATGTATGCCTTCGAGTAGGCGTCGAGGGCGCCGCTGCCCGGCTCGGCGAGGTTCTGCACCACGACGATCGCCAGTTGGTTCGCCGCGACGTAGCCGAACGTCCACGCCGAGAGCTTCAGGAGCTGGCGGACGGCGGGGTGTCCGAACTGGGGGTTGAAGTGCAGCGGCACGTTGGCCCGGGTGAGCGCGGGGATCACCGCCAGGGCCATGACTGCGATGCCGACGGTGGCACCGATGCCGAGTGTCCACCGGAGGCGGTCGTTGGTGAGCACCTCGATCAGTTCGGGCTCACGGCCATCGACCGTGGCGGGCACCATCAGCAACGAGGCGATGATCACCAGATTCGACAGCACCGGAGCCCACGATGCGGCGAAGAATCGGCGGCGGGCCTGCAGCAGCGCGTTGGCCAGCGCGCTCACGCCGTAGAAGAAGATCTGGATGAGGAAGATGCGGGCCAGGGCGGTGCCGACCGCTCGGTACTCGGCGGGGTCGACGCCGTCGGCGACGTCGAAGGAGAACAGGTGGAAGATGAGCGGCGCGCAGGCGACCGCGATCGCCGTCAGGGCGGTGAGTGCCAGGACCGCGACGCTGAGCACCGCCGACGTCGCCTCCTCGTCGTCGTGTTCGGCGTGGCGGGTGAACATCGGCACCAGCGATGCCGACAACACGCCGCCGAGGAGCAACTCGTAGATCGCGTTGGGGGAGTTGTTCGCGCCGTTGTAGGCGTCGGTGAGCGCGCTCTGACCCATGACGAACGCGAACACCGCGACACGTACGAGGCCGGTGACCCGCGACAGCGCCGTGCCGACCGCGACGACGAGGTTGCTCTTGAGCAGGTCGCTCACGTGGCGGGCGACGCGGTGCCCGGACCGTTCGCCTCGAACCCCCGGGAGCGGCCCGTGGTGTTCACCTCGTCGACGGCCTGCAGCAGCGCCTCCAACTGCACGACGACATCGTCGACCGCCGAGCCGAGCTCGCCGGTCGTGTCGCTGCCGATCGACACCTCCGCCGCCTGGCTCACCAGTTCGCCGAGGCGGGTCTGCAGGCGGTGGAGGCGTTGATCGGTGAGCTCGCGGGCGGTGCGGATGCGCTCGACCGCGTCGAGCTGCGACTGGATCGACGTGCGCATCGAGTCGTCGGTCGCTCGATCGAGACGGGCGCGCAGGCCGGCACCGTCGAGGCCGCGGATCGTGTCATCGAGTTGGTCGCCGTGTTTCGCGATCTGCCAGCACTCGTCGACGCCCCGGTCGACCTGGCGACCGATCTCGGCCATGCGGCTGCGCAACGGGCCGGGGCTCATCGTCGAGACGATCTTGGCGAACCGGCGCTGTGCCGACTGCGCCGCAGCGACATGGCGGCGCCATGGCTCACCGACGCCGAACGGATCGACCCTGGCCTGGCTGCCGCGACCCGGGCCTGCGTCCTGCTTCGACGGCCGCAGACGGAGTGCGATCACGACGGCCGCTGCGCACACGGCGACGCCGATGAGCACGGGCACGAGTTCCACGGCCGTGAGCCTATTGCGAGCGCCTCCGCCCGACCTGCCACACACCGCGTCGGGCCGGTGCGCGCAGGTCAGTTGTCGACGGGGACGATGTCGGCGGCGGTGAACGTGGTGAGGTGCTCGTCGGTCGGGTCGGTCAGCGGGGCGATGCGCATCGCCTGGTGCGCGACCGCGGTCTCGAACAGGTTGCGCACGAAGCGGGCGTTGCCGAACCCGCGTGTGCGCGGCTCGCCGTCGATCAGCTGTTGCACCCGTGCCAGCGCGTCGTCGGAGCACGTGTACTGGTGCTTCTCGCCGAGCTTCAGGAAGATCAGCACGAGCTCGTCGGTGGTGTAGTCGGCGAAGTTGATCGTGCGGGTGAACCGGCTCTTCAGCCCCGGGTTGGTGTCGATGAAGGTGTTCATCTCCTCGGTGTACCCGGCCGCCACGATCGCGAGGTCGTCGCGGTGGTCCTCCATGAACTTCACGAGCGTGTCGATCGCCTCGCGTCCGAAGTCGTTCTCGCCGCCGCGGGCGAGTGCGTACGCCTCGTCGATCAGCAGCATCCCGCCGAGGGAGGCCTCCAGCGTCTGCTGGGTCTTCAGCGCAGTCTGGCCGACGTATCCCGCAACCAGCTTCGACCGATCGGTCTCGACGAGATGGCCCTTCGACACGACACCGACGGCCCGGTAGATCTGGCTGAGCAGACGCGCGACCGTGGTCTTGCCGGTGCCGGGGTTGCCGCTGAACACGAGGTGCTTGCTGGCCTCGATGGTGGGCAGGCCGCGTTCCTCGCGGAGTCGTTGCACCTGCAACAGGCTCGTCAGTCGACGCACCTCGGCCTTCACGTTGTCGAGGCCCACGAGTTCGTCGAGCTCGGCGAGCAGGTCGTCGATGCCGCGTTCGGGCGGCAGCTGGACGTCGACGGTGATCGCCGGCGCGTCGGCGGTGGCAGCGGTCGGTGGGGTGCCGGGGCGGGGTGCGTTGGGGACACCGGGAACCCCGGGGATCGGCCCTGCCGGCCCCGACGCCGGTTGGCCCGGTCGGTTGATGCCGGCGGCATCCATCGCCTGCAGCAGCATCGTGCGGAAGCGGTCGATCGCGGCGATCTCCTCGGTCGACGGCACGAGGTCGAGCGCGGCGGTGAGATGGGCGAGGCGGAGCGTGCCGGCGTAGTAGCGGTGGCTGCGTCGCTCACCGTCGCGGGCATCGGCGCGCACCAGGAGGTCGAACAGCACCGACGGCGATCCGAGCCAGGTGCGCCGACCGTCGAGCATGCCGCCCTCGCGGAGCCGGGCAGCCGTCACGATGAGCGGCGGTTGCAGGCGAGGACCGATGGCGTCGAGGAAGGCGTCGAGTTCGGCGTCGGCCTGGCGGCCGTCGCTGTCGATGATCGCGCCGACGAGGTTCGATGCCTCGATCAGCGCCTCCTGGCGATGGGCGTCGCGCCCGTCGCCACTCAGGGCGCCGAGGGTCGATCCGATGTCGTCGACGAACCCGCTCACCTCTGCGATCAACGAGCTCATGGGCGAATCGTAGAGATCCGTGAGCCGAACCCGCACGATGTGCGGCTGACGCTCACGAACAAGGGGAGTCGGCGAGCGACACCCGCAGCATCTGCGGGGTGCGGCTCACGGAACGGAACGGATGTGGGTCGCGTTGCAACACAGTTGACCCGGCGGTCAAGCAGCCGGTTAGGGTGCTCCGCATGGGTGAGCGTTTCGAGAGCGTCCAGCAGGTCCGCGACGGACTGAAGGCCGTGAACTATCTGGCAGACGACGGCATCGCCGGGGTGGCCTTCCTGGCCGACCGGCTGGGCAAGCCGATCCTGGTCGAGGGACCTGCGGGCACGGGCAAGACCCAGCTCGCCAAGTCCATCGCCGAGGCGACCGGCTCGCGGCTGATCCGCCTGCAGTGCTACGAGGGCCTCGACGAGAGCAAGGCGCTCTACGAGTGGAACTACAAGAAGCAGCTGCTGCGCATCCAGGCCGACCGCAACAGCGACTCGTGGAGCGACATCCACGACGACATCTTCGGTGACGACTTCCTGCTCACCCGCCCGCTGCTCGAGGCCATCACGGCCGAAGACCCGGTGGTGCTGCTGATCGACGAGGTCGACCGTGTGGAGGTCGAGACCGAGGCGCTGTTGCTCGAGATCCTGTCCGAGTACCAGGTGTCGATCCCCGAGCTCGGCACCATCACGGCGAAGCAGATCCCGATGGTGTTCCTCACCTCGAACAACACCCGTGAGCTGAGCGAGGCGCTCAAGCGTCGCTGCCTCTACCTCCACGTCGACTACCCCGACATGGACCGTGAGAAGGAGATCGTGCTCACCAAGGTCCCCGGTGTCACCGAGAACCTGGCCGACCAGATCGCCCGCATCGTGCGCAGCATCCGCCAGCTGGATCTGAAGAAGGCACCGTCGGTCAGCGAGACCATCGACTGGGCCCGCACGCTCGTGCTGCTCGGCATCACCAACATCGATGCCCAGCAGGCCAAGGAGACCCTCCACATCCTGCTGAAGTACCAGACCGACATCGCCAAGGCGGCCAAGGAGCTGAGCGTCGACAAGTAGTCGACCGCTCATGCCCTTGCGCCCGGACCTCCTCGACCGAATCGACTCCTGATGCTCGACCTGCTCGCCGGCTTCGTCAACGAGCTCCGCAACGCGGGGCTGCCCGTGTCGCTCACGGAGAACCTCGACGCCATGGAGGCGGTGCAGCACATCCCCATCGAGGACCGTGAGGCGTTCAAGTACGCGCTCGGCGCCACGATGGTGAAGAACAACAGCCACTGGCGCGCGTTCGAGACCGTCTTCGAGGTGTACTTCAGCCTGCGGGGTCCCGAGTACAAGCTCAAGGACGGCGACGAGAGCGACATCGACGAGATGTGGCGCGAGATGCAGGAGCAGATGCGCCAGGGCGAGGGCAAGGGCGCCGCGGGCGGGTCGATGGACCAGCTCACGCCCGAAGAGATCGCCCAGATGCTCATGAACGCCCTCATGAACGGCGATCAGGCGATGATGCGGGCGCTCGCCAAGCAGGCCGTGCAGCGCTTCGCCGGCATGGAGCCCGGTCGCCCCGTCGGCGGCACGTACTACCTGTACCGCACCCTCCGGAACCTCGATCTCGACGGCATGCTCGACAAGCTGATGGAGAAGAGCAAGGAGCAGGTCGGCGGCGAGCTCACCCCACTCGAGGAACGCCTCGAGAAGGACGAGTACAACGACCGTATCGAGCAGTTCAAGAAGGAGATCGAGGCCGAGATCCGTCGACGCCTCGTGGCCGATCGTGGCGCCGAGGCGATGGCCAAGACGCTGCGCAAGCCCCTGCCCGAGGATGTCGAGTTCATGCACGCGTCGCGCGACGAGATGCAGAACTTGAAGAAGGCGCTCGGCCCGCTCACTCGCAAGCTCGCCGCTCGTCTGGCCCGCAAGCGCCGCCACGGCCGCAAGGGTCCGCTCGACTTCCGCAACACGGTCCGTCACTCGCTCAGCTACGGCGGTGTGCCCGCCGAGCCGAAGTTCAAGTACCCCCGGCCGGCGAAGCCGGAGCTGATGGTGGTGGCGGACATCTCCGGTTCGGTCGCTGCGTTCGCCCGGTTCACGCTGATGCTCGTGTACGCGATCCAGGGCCAGTTCTCGAAGGTGCGCTCGTTCGTGTTCATCGACGGCATCGACGAGGTCACCGAGTACTTCAAGAGCACCGAGGACGTCCAGGAAGCCGTGCACCGTGTGAACACCGAGGCCGACGTGGTCTGGGTCGACGGTCACAGCGACTACGGCCATGCGTTCGAGGTGTTCTGGGAACGCTACGGCAAGGACGTCGGTCCGAAGACCACGGTGCTGCTGCTGGGCGACGCCCGCAACAACTACCACGCGAGTCAGAGCTGGGTGGTGAAGGAGATCCGGTCCAAGGCGCGTCACGTGTACTGGCTGAACCCCGAGCCGCGCAGCTATTGGAACACGGGCGACTCCATCGTGGGCGAGTACGGCACGCACACCGACGGTGTCTACGAGGTCCGCAACCTGCGCCAGTTGGAGGCCTTCGTCGAGAAGCTCGCGTGAGCGAGCCTGCCCTCGACGCCCCACCGCGGGCGACGGCTTCGGTCGCGACGCGGCGATGGCTCGACGCCTCGGTCGCGTCGAACTTCCTCGGTATCGGCATCCTGCTCGCGGCGGTGCCGCGGTACGTGAAGGAAGAACTCGGCGGGTCGACCGCTGCGGTCGGCACTGCGACGACGATCTTCTTCGCCGCTGCGTTGCTCACCCGTCCGGTCGTCGGCCGGGTGATGGACCGCATCGGCCGTCGACCGTTCCTCGTGTGGCCGTTGCTGGCGATGGCGTTGCTGGCGATCGGCATGGAGTTCGCCCACGCCGTGTGGGCGGTCATCCTCGTGCGACTTCTGCAGGGCGCGTTCGGCAGCACGTACTACACGGCCTGCGCGGTGGTCGCGACCGACCTGGCGCCACCAGAGCAACGGGCATCAGCCGTCGCACGCCTGAGCCTGATGATCTACCTCGGCTTCGCGTTCGGACCGTTCATCGGCGAGTTCCTCTTCGATCGGGGATCGCAGTGGCCGTGGTTGGCAGCGGCCGGGCTGCACGGGCTCGCGCTCGTCGCGTCGACCCGACTGCCGGAGACCCTCCGGGAGCAGACGGGCCACGAGGCACCGAGGCCGTCGATGCGCCAGTTGCAGCGTGTGGTGCTGCGTCCCGGCGTCGCGCAACTGTGCGCGGGACTCGGGTACTCGTGCGTCGTCGCGTTCTTGCCGTCGTACTCGCGGGAGATCGGCATTGGCTCGTCAGGTGCACTGTTCTTCACGTATGCGTGCAGCGCACTGTTGGTGCGCGTGTTCAGCGGGCGGCTCGCCGACCGTTTCGGGTACGTCGCGGTCGCGATCCCGGGACTGTTCGTGTTCGCCTGCGGTCATCTGCTGCTGGCGGTCGCCTGGGCCGAGTGGGTTCCTTTCCCCGCGATCGCGATGCTCGGCATCGGGTTCGGTGCGGTGTTCCCCGCGCTCACGGCGCTGGCCGTCGCTCGGGCTCCCGACGAACAGCGCGGTCAGGTGCTCGGGGTGTTCCTGAGCTTCAACGACCTGGGGAACGCGATCGCCGGCCCGGCGGTCGGAGCGATCGCTGACGCGGCCGGGTTCCGGTGGGGATACGGCGTGCCGGCGATCGTGGCGACGTGTGGCCTGTTGGTCGCGCTCACCCTGCGCGAACCCAGGGCGCCCTCGCCGTCCACTGCCGCCGCCTGAGTGCGCGACGGTTCCCGCGTTCTACGGTGACGGAATGGAACTGAAGGATCGCGTCGTCGTCATCACCGGTGGAGGATCGGGCATCGGGGAGGCGCTCGCTCGTGCGGCCCATGCCGCAGGTGCGCGGCACGTGGTGGTGGCCGATCTCCAGGCCGCCGAGGCCGAGCGGGTCGCCGCCGACATCGGCGGTACCGGGGTGGGCATCGACGTTCGCGATGAGGCGGCGATCGTGCGCCTGGTCGAGTCGACACTCGAGGCGCACGGACCGATCGACCTGTTCGTGTCGAACGCCGGCTTCGTCACCGCTGCAGGCCTCGAGGACTCGAACGATGCGATCCAACGCATGTGGGAGGTGCATTGCATGGCGCACATCTACGCGGCCCGCGCCGTGTTGCCGTCGATGATCGCCCGTGGCGAGGGATATCTGCTGAACACCGCGTCGGCCGCCGGCCTGCTCACGCAGATCGGGTCGATGGCCTACTCGATCACCAAGGCGGCAGCGGTGTCGTTGGGGGAGTGGTTGGCGGTGACGCATCACCATCAGGGGATCCGAGTGTCGGTGCTGTGCCCGCAGGCGGTGGCCACCAACATCGTGCGCAACAGCCCCGACTTCGATGGGGGCATCAGCGGCGGGCTCGAGGGCGGAGTGGCCAGCGGCGACGGTGTGCTGACGTCCGACGAGGTGGCGCAGGTGTGTCTCGACGCCATCCGCGATGAGCGGTTCCTGGTGCTGCCGCACCCCGAGGTGGCGACCTACGTGCAGCGCAAGGCGACCGATCGCGACCGCTGGCTGGCCGGCATGCGCCGCTTCCAGTCGGCGCTGCACCCCGACGGCGACCTCCCCGGCAACGCCATCGCCCCAAATCCCTGAGCGCGTTTGTTCGCTGCCGCGTCACATCGACGCGTTCGCGCACAGACGCGAGATGTGTTGTTCCGCGTCCGGTCGCTGCCGCGTCACATCGACGCATTTGCGCACAGACGCGCCGCCCGTCCCTGCGTTTGGTCGCTGCCGCGTCGTATCGACGCGTTCGCCCACAGTCGCGAGATGGGTTGTTCGGCGTCTGGTCGCTGGCGCGTCGATGTGACGCGGCAGCGAACAAACGCACAGGTTCAGGTGGGGAGGAGGGTCGCGATGTGGGCGATCGCCTGGTCGAGCGTCCAGTCGCGCGGGGGCCACAGGTCGTCGAGTCGGATGCGGTCGGCGACGGCAGCGTGGTGTGGCGTGTGACTGCGGTACTGCTCAGCGGCCCATCCGGTCGGGTTGCGGGCCGTCACGACTGCCATCGGCAGGATCGACGCGACGTCGGCCTCGAGTCCGGGGTAGGGCCCGTGCATCGTGGGATACCGGCGGACGGTGTGGGCGGTGAGGCCGCGGATGCCGTCGAGTCCGTCGCAGATGACATCGGAAGCGAGATGGTGCACCGTACCGACGTGCGTCATGGTGATCGCTGACCGGCACAACAGGCAGGGCTCGAGCGAGCTGTAGAGAACGTGGTCGGTGTACTCGCCCATCGGCAGTTGCGCCAGTACGTCCATCTCGGCGTGAGCAAGGGCGGTGTTGCGCAGGTGACCCGGCGGAGCGTCGAGTTCGCCGATCCGGTTTCGTCCCTCGGCGACCACGACACCGTCCGCATCGCAGACGAGCGCGCCGATCGGGAAGCTCCCGGCGCAGTAGGCCTCCCACGCGAGCTCGAGGCAGCGCCGGAAGGCGGGCGGCGTCATCAGCCGAGCGCTTCGGCGAGCAGTTCGCGTTCGGCGTCGCCCAACGGGATGCGCTCGATCGCCGCGGCGCCTTCGGGCGACATCTTCTTGGCGGTCTTGCGCAGCACGTCGATGAGGTGCGTCCGGTCGAGCTTCGTGGCGACGTCGGCGAGCTGGGTCTCGACGAAGGCGAGGCAGGCGGCGTCCTCGATCGCCTGCGAACCCGGGTCGGTGGCCAGGTGGTCACGGCGGACGAGCGCCTGTACCCGTTGGATGGCGGCGGCGTCGTAGCCGACCGCGGCGAGCAGTTCGCCGGCGTCGTCGGCATGGCGGCGTCGCTGGTCGCGCTTCCACTTCAGGTAGCCGGCCCTGCCCGTCTCGTACGACGACCGCGGCAGCTCCCAACGCCGCAGGTGATGGGCGCGGGCGGCGAGCAACCAGGTCTCGTCGGCACCGGTATGCAGGTCGGCGACCCACTCGGCGGCGAGCACGCCGTGCACCTGGGCGAGCGGCTGGTCGACCCCTCGCACCACGATGCGCGTGGGGTCGTCGGCGTTGGCCGCGTCGATCGCGGCGACGGCAGCTTCGTAGCGCTCGCTCACGAGCGAGACACTACGGGCGTCCGCCCGGTCAGACCGCGCACTCCGAGTCGCCGACCTCGGCCACGAACGGGCCGGTCTCGTCGAAGTCGCTGTAGAACTCGGGCGCGTCGTCGAAGGTCGGGAACACGTCGAGATCCTTCAGCGTCTGGCCGATCGCCTGAGCGCCACCGACGCGCTCCATCCAGCCGCGGAACGACTCGCCGGCGTTGCGCTCGTCGGCGAACTGGCGCACCACCCTCACGACGGCCTTCGGCGCGTTCTTCGCCGGCAGGCGCGTGGCCTTGTCGCCGAAGTGGATCTGTTCCTGGCCGACGTAGCCGCCGAGCAGCATCTGGTAGCCGGGGGCTGAACGGCCGTGGGCACGGCGCTCGGCGCCGAAGAACCCGATGTCGCTCGCATGGTGCTGACCGCAGCTGTTGGTGCAGCCGGAGATGTTGATGCGCACCCCGCCGACCTCCGCCAGGCCCTCCTCCTCGAGCGCATCGCCGATCGCCTTGGCGAGGCCGCGCGACTGGGTGACCGCGATGTTGCAGGTGTCGGCGCCCGGGCAGGCGACGACGTCGCGAGCCAGCTCGGCGCCGGGGCGGGCCATGCCGATGGCCTCGAGGCGGGCTTACAGCGTGGGCAGCTGGTCGTCGGTGAGTCCACGGATCACGACATACTGGCGGTTGCTGAGGCGCACGTCGGCGCCGAGCTCGCGCTGGATGCTGGCGAGCGATCGGAACTGCGAGGCGGTGATGTCGCCGAGCGCGGCGTAGGCGACGGCCGAGACGGTGCCGTTGGCGGTGCCGCGGACCACGCCGGTCGCGACCCAGCGCTCGTACGGATCGCGGGGCGTGAGGCTGACCGCGACGCCCTGGCCGACAGCCGTGGCCTCGACGGTGCTGCTGCGGCCGGCCGGTGCGTCGCCGGCCTTGGCGACGATCGCCGGGATGCCGCCCGGCCACGACGACGAGGCGGGCAGGGTGTGGCGGATCTTGAGCACGCGGCGACGGACCTCGTCGATGCCGAGCTGGTCGACGACCCACTTCAGGCGGGCGCGAAGCTTGTTGTCGCGGTTGCCGGTCTGCTCGAACAGGCGCAGGATCGCCTCGATCGTGGGGAGCAGATCTTCGCGGGAGGTGAAGTCCTCGAGTGCGAGCGCCGGGTGCGGCGTGGCGCCGAGGCCGCCGGCGATGTACACGCGGAAACCGGCCTCGACCGTGCCGTCGTCGAGCGTGCGCGTGGTGGCGATCACGCCGGCATCGTTGAACATCGCCTGGCCGCAGTCGGTGCTGCAGCCCGAGAAGTTGATCTTGAACTTGCGCGGCAGGCGCTGACCGAGCGGGTTGCGAACGAAGTGCTCGAACGCGGCCTCGGCCCACGGGGTGACGTCGAGGTGCTCGTGCGGGCAGGCGCCGGCGAGGTGGCAGGCCATCACGTTGCGGACGGTGTCTCCGCAGGCCTCGCGGCTGGTGAGGCCGACCTTCGCGAGCTCGCGCATCACGTCGGGCACCTTGGTGAGCTCGACGTAGTGGATCTGCACGTTCTGGCGGGTGGTGATGTGACCCCAGCCCCGCGAATATTCCTCGGACAGGCGACCCATCAGGTCGAGCTGCTCGGGCGTGATCGTGCCGGCGGGCAACTTGATGCGCACCATCTGGTTGGTGCCGCCCTGGCGCTGTCCGTAGATGCCGTTGTTGAGGCGCATCACGCGGAACACGTCCTCGGGGATCTCGCCGGCGAGGTACTGGCCGATGGCGCGCTCGAACCGCTCGATGTCGCGGTACTGCTCTTCGGTCAGATCACGTGCTGCCGGCACGACGGGAGCGATGCCCATGCGAAGACCTCCAGTGGGAACGGCGGGTCGGAGCCGACAAAGCTGATCGGCTCTGTCAACAATACACGTCACAGGCGACGAACGACAGGTGGATCCGCCCCCGAGTCAGAGTTTCGTGAGCGAAACGCCGCGTGTCGCGGCGTGTGGCTCACGGACCCCGATGGTCGGTGAGCGAAGCGC
>CAUJET010000113.1 GCA_963169665.1 Actinomycetota bacterium
GCGAACAGCTCGCGGCTCGCGGGATCCGCGCCGCGCATCCCGCTGACGGTGGCGAACACGAACGCCGGCAGGCACACGAGCCCGGTGGTGAAGTACGCCGGCGGGTCGCCGGCACCCAGCCACAGCACGATCGAGGAGATGTAGGCGACGAATGGCGCCACCTGGATCAGCACGAGCACGGGCTGCGTCGCCCGCTCGGCGAACGGCGACGCCACCAGCAGCGACCCGAGCAGCAGCGCCACGACGAGCGCGCCGCCGAACCCGACGAGGGCGTGACGGGTGGTGATGAGCGACGCGGCGAAGAAGTCGCCCGGCGCCTTGCCGAGATAGCCGAGGATGTCGCTCGGCGCAGTGAGCACGAACGGGCGAACGTCGCGCAGCTGTACGAACCCTTCCCACACGGCGAGGAAGACGACGATGCCGACGATCGGTGCGACCACGCGTCGACGTCGGGAGGCCGAGCCGGGTCGGTTGCTCACGACGTCGCTCCGTACATCGCGCCATGGAGCCGGTGGCGCAGATCGGCGCACACGTCGACGAACGCCGGCGTGTCCTCGAGTTCGGGTGGACGCGGGCGGGGGAGGGCGACCTCGAGGTCGGCCGTGACGCGGGCGGGGCGCGGCGAGAACACGAGGACACGATCGCTGAGGAACGCCGCCTCGCTGATCGAGTGGGTCACGAACACGACGGTGGCCGGATGGCGCTCGAGCAGCCGGGCGAGCAGGTCGCGCATCTCCGATCGGGTGATCTCGTCGAGCGCGGCGAACGGCTCGTCCATCAGCACGAGCGGGGCGCCGAGGGCGAACCCGCGCACGAGCGCCACGCGCTGGCGCATGCCGCCCGAGAGCTCGTGCGGATAGGCGCCGAGGAAGTCGGTGAGACCGACCTCGTCGAGCAGCTCGAGGTGATCGGGGTGATGCGATGGTTGGTGCCGACGGTTGATCTCGAGCAGCAGCCGGGCGTTCTCCGCGACCGTGCGCCAGGGCAGCAGGCCGGGTTGTTGCGGGACGACGGCCAGTCGCTTCGTACGGCGGAGTTCGGCGGGGGAGGCGCCGCCGATCGTCACGGTGCCGGCGGTCGGTTCCTCGAGGCCGGCGATCATGCGCAGCAGCGTGCTCTTGCCGCAACCCGACGGCCCGACGAGCGAGAGGAACGATCCGGCCGCGATGTCGAGGTCGAGGCGTTGCACGACCTGCAGGTCGCCGAACGACTTCGACACACCTCGGATCTCGACGGCGACGCTCATGGGTGCGTGCCGTCGCTCAGACCGTGTACGGGCCGACGAGCCGCTCGATGTGCTTGGCGAGCACGTCGAGCTCGATGTTCACGACGGCGCCGGGGCCCTTCACACCGAGCGTGGTGACGTCCGCGGTGTGGGGGATGACCGCCACGCGGAAGGTGTCGTCGGTGAGATCGAAGGCCGTGAGGCTGATGCCGTCGACGGTGACCGAACCCTTCTCGACGAGGTAGCGCATGCGATCGGCGGGGATGCGCACGACGAGATCGGGCGCCGCCTGCACGACGGTGCCGGTGCAGTCGACGTGGCCGAGCACGATGTGACCGCCGAGCCGGTCGCCGAGCGCCATCGGCCGTTCGAGGTTCACCCGGTCGCCGGCCTGCAGCGCGGCGACGTTGGTGCGTCCGAGCGTCTCGGCGCTCACGTCGGTGCGCCACCAGCCGCTGCCGTCGTCGGTCACGCCCTGCTCGACGAGGGTGAGGCAGCAACCGTTCACCGCGATCGAGGCACCGAGCCCGGAGCCCTCGAGCACGACCGATGCGGCGATGGTGAGCCGCACGCCAGCGCCCCACTCGCTGGTGTGCGGGCGGCTGTCGGTCACGGTGCCCAACTCTTCGACGATCCCGGTGAACATCGGCCCGAGTGTAGGGAGACACGACCGGCACGGCGTCGGGATGCCGTTGGGATGCCATTGGGGTGCCGTTGGGGTGCCGTTGGGGTGCCGTTGGGAAGGCCACGATCGTGCCGATAGCATCGCTGCGTCCGTCAGGGACCCCGCCATCTCGTCCGTCCGGCTCCGCCGGGCGACGAACGGCGAACCGGGCCTCTCGCGCGATGCCGAGCACCGACCGGTGCCGGCGACCTCCTTCCGGAAGGCATGAATCATGGTCGACAAGAACGCAACCATCGGCGCGCACAAGCTGCACGAGAGCGACACCGGCTCCCCCGAGGTGCAGATCGCACTGCTCACCGCTCGCATCAACGAGCTCACCGAACACCTCAAGAAGCACAAGAAGGACCACCACAGCCGTCGTGGCCTGCTCATGATGGTCGGCCGTCGTCGCCGCATGCTCGACTACGTGAAGAACATCGACATCGAGCGTTACCGCACGATCGTCGCCGCCAACGGCCTCCGTCGCTGAGCGACCGTTCGTCGATCGGGCGGCTCCGCCGCCCACCACGTCGCTGGAACACGGGCCTCTCCGGGGGCCTGTGTTCGCGTCCGGGCCCCGTCTGGTCGCCGGTCCCGCCCCAGCTCAGCGATGGTGTCATCAGGTCGGTGCCGCCGGGGATCCGCCCGTTTCGGCGCGCCCGCTGGTAGCCTCCACTCGATACATCAACCGAGCGGATCACTGGATCGGTTGTCAGTCGCCTCAGCCGAGGCTCCCGTGGGGGGAACGTCCGAACCGGACGCCTTGCCGGTAGCAGCCTCGACCGTGCCGACTGGGAACCGGCCTCCGCTCCAACCGTCGAGGCGAGGGACACAACTCGCCCGACCGAAAGGAGCTCGACATGGCTGACGCCATTCGAGTGTCGGGTCCCGTTGCGGGCACCGACAAGACCCTGTCGTTCGAGACCGGCAAGCTCGCGCTGCAGAGCCAGGGGGCCGTCGTGGCCAGCCTGGGCCGCACCACCGTGCTCGCCACCGCGAACGCCGCCAAGGACGTCCGTCCGGGCACCGACTTCTTCCCGCTCACCATCGACGTCGAAGAGCGTTCGTATGCAGCCGGCAAGATCCCGGGCTCGTTCTTCCGTCGTGAGGGCCGTCCCACCGAGGACGCCATCCTCACCTGTCGCCTCACCGATCGCCCGCTGCGTCCGGCCTTCCCCGAGGGCTTCCGCAACGAGACCCAGGTCGTGCTCACGATCCTCGGCGCCGACATGGCCAACCCGCACGACGTGCTCAGCATCAACGCCGCCTCGGCTGCGCTGATGATCTCGGGCATCCCGTTCGACGGCCCGATCGGTGCGGTGCGCATCGCCCACAGCCAGACCGGCGAGTGGATCCCGCATCCCACCTACGAAGAGGGTGACGCCAGCACGTTCGAGCTCGTCGTCGCCGGTCGCCAGCTCGACAACGGCGACGTCGCGATCATGATGGTCGAGGCCGGCGGCACCGCCAAGAGCTTCGACTACTACGCCAACGGCGCCCCGAAGGTCGACGAGGCCGCCCTCGCCGGTGGTCTCGAGGCCTGCAAGCAGTACATCAAGGAGTCGATCGCCCTCCAGCGTCAGCTCGTCGCCTCGGTGATCGCCACCAAGGGCCCGATCACCCCGATGACCTACACGCCGCAGCTCGACTACGGCCAGGACGTCATGGACGCCGTGGCGCCCGACGCCACCGCCCCCCTCGCCATCGCAGCTGCGATCGCCGGCAAGGCCGAGCGGAACGCGGCCACCGACGCCGTCGCCGCCGCTGCCATCGCCAAGCTCGCAGGAGAGGGCGGAGCGTTCGCCGGCCGCGAGCGCGAGATCAAAGAAGCCGTGCGCAGCCTCACCAAGAAGGCCGTGCGCAAGCGCATCGTCGACGAGGGTGCCCGCATCGACGGCCGCGGTCCTCGCGACCTGCGTCCGTTGAGCAGCGAAGTGGGCGTGCTGCCCACCGCTCACGGCACCGGCCTGTTCCAGCGTGGCGAGACCCAGGTGATGAACGTCGTCACCATGGCCATGCCGCGCATGAACCAGCTGATGGACACCCTCAGCCCGGAGACCCACAAGTACTTCCTGTTCCACTACAACATGGCCCCGTGGGCCAACGGTGAGACGGGCCGCGTCGGTTCGCCGAAGCGCCGCGAGATCGGCCACGGTGCGCTCGCCGCCCGTGCGCTCCTCCCGGTGCTGCCGAGCCAGGAGGACTTCAGCTACACGCTGCGCCTCGTGGCCGAAGTGCTCGCCTCCAACGGCTCCACCTCGATGGCGTCGGTCTGCTCGGGTTCGCTCGCGCTGATGGACGCCGGTGTGCCGATCCGTGCGGCCGTCGCCGGTATCGCGATGGGCCTCGTGTATGCCGAGGGCAAGTACACCACCCTCACCGACATCCTCGGCGCCGAGGATGCCTTCGGTGACATGGACTTCAAGGTCGCCGGCACCGCCGACGCGATCACGGCACTGCAGCTCGACACTAAGATCGACGGCATCCCCGCCGACGTCCTGGCCGCCGCGCTCGACCAGGCCAAGGAAGCCCGCACCGAGATCCTCGCCAACATGAACGCCTGCATCGCCGCCCCGCGCGACGAAGTGGCCGCCACGGCGCCGAAGATCATCTCGATCACCATCCCGATGGACAAGATCGGTGAGGTCATCGGGCCCAAGGGCAAGGTCATCAACACCATCCAGCAGGAGACCGGCGCCGACATCGCGGTGGACGACGACGGCTCGGTCGGCATCGTCACCATCGGTGCCGTCGAGGCCTTCCGCATGGAAGAGGCCAAGGCACGCATCCTCGCGATCGTGTCGCCGCCGATGGCCGAGGTGGGCGCCACGTACATGGGCAAGGTCGTGAACATCACCAAGTTCGGTGCGTTCGTGAACATCCTCCCGGGTCGTGACGGTCTGGTGCACATCTCGAAGCTGGGCCGCGGCAAGCGGATCAACTCGGTCGAGGACGTGCTGCAGCTCGGTCAGGAGATCGAGGTCGTGGTCGAGGAGATCGACGAGAAGGGCAAGGTCAGCCTCACCCCGACCGCCGCATGGTCGGCAGCCGGTGGCGAGGGCGACGGCGGCTCGAGCGAGTCGTCCGGCTCGTCTGGTTCGTCCGCACCGTCGGCCCCGGTCGGTGACGTCGTGTCGTTCGACGACGCGTTCGACGCCGAACTCGCCGGCGAGCTCGGTGACCTCGGCCCCGGCGGCGAAGCCGGTGGCAACACCAGCGGCGGCGGCGAGCGCAGCGGCGGCGATCGTGGCCGTGGCGGTCGTGGCCGCGGCGGCGAGCGCGGCGGCGACCGCGGCGGCCGTCGTCACCGCTGATCATCGTCTGCTGATCCTGATCAGATGATGGAACTGCCGAACCGGTGACCGATCTCCGGATCACACAACTCGATGCAGGCCTGACGGTGGCCACCGAACGCGTGCCCGGCACGCGGTCGGTGGCCACCGGCGTCTGGGTCGCGGTCGGTGCGCGTGACGAGGACGAGTCGATGAGCGGCGCGAGCCACTTCCTCGAGCACCTCCTCTTCAAGGGCACCGAACGGCGCAGCGCGAGCGACATCTCGCGCACCATCGACCGCTACGGCGGCGACATCAACGCGTTCACCACGAAGGAGTACACGGCGTACTACTGCCGGCTCCCCGAACGCCATGCGGCGATCGGCATCGACCTGCTCGGCGACGTGCTCACCGACCCGTCGCTGCGTCCCGCCGACGTCGACACCGAGCGTCAGGTGATCCTCGAGGAGATCGCCATGGACGACGACAGCCCCGACGACGTCGCCCAGCAACGCTTCGCCGAACAGCTCTACCTCGACCATCCGCTCGGGCGCGACACCGCAGGGTCACCCGACACGGTCGAAACCATCTCGGCCGAACAGGTGCGCGCCTTCTTCGAGCAGCACTACACCGCCGGCTCGATGGTCATCTCCGTGGCGGGTCCGAGCGACCACGACGAACTGCTGGCGATGATCGACACCTCGTTCTCGCGGGTGCGCCCCGGCGACGGACGAATCCCTCGCGCCGCGCCGTCGGGCACCGGCACGGCCGTCACGATCGAGGACGACACCGAGCAGGTGCACCTCGTGATCGGTGGCCGCGGCCTCGATCGCACCGATCCTGAGCGTGAAGCGCTCGATGTCGTCAACCACGTCCTCGGCGGCGGGCTGTCGAGCCGGCTGTTCGAGGAGATCCGCGAGAAGCGTGGTCTCGTCTACTCGGTGTTCTCCGGTCTCGCCTGCTACAGCGACACGGGGTCGTGGTCGATCAGTACGAGCACCCAACCTCGCCACGCGTCCGCGGTCGTCGAGCTCGTCATGGCCGAGCTCCGCAAGCTCGTGGCTGTCGGCATCACCGACGACGAACTCGACATCGCCCGCGGCTATCTCACCGGCGCGTACGAGCTCGGCCTCGAGGACACGGGCAGTCGCATGGCCCGCAATGGTGGGTTGCTGTGCACGCGTGGGGAGATCATGCCGGTGGCCGAGCAGGTGCAGCGTTGGATGGCGGTCGACCAGGCCGCCGTGCGCCGGGTGATCGATCGCGTCTTCAGCGACGATCCCCTCGTCGTCACGGTCGGCCCCGCCTGACCGTTTCGTCGGTCGGGAGTAGGGTCCGGCCGGCCCGGTGGAGGAAGATGGCGGGATGAACTCCTTCGCCCGGGAACACGAGTCCTCGTTCTGGTGGCAGGACCTCGATCCGGACGACCGGGCGGACGTCAGAGCACCGCTCGCCGGTGACGTGCACTGCGACGTCGTGATCGTCGGCGCCGGTTTCACGGGCCTGTGGTCGGCCCACTCCCTGCTCTCGATCGATCCGACCCTACGGGTACTCGTGCTCGACCAGTGGGTCGCCGGCGCCGGTGCCAGCAGCCGCAACGGTGGTTGGTGCTCGGGGCTCCTGCCGCTCGGATGGGACGACCTCGCCCGTCGGTACGGGCGCGACGCAACGCTCACCTTCCAACGTGAAGCCGATCGCACGGTCGACGAGATCGTGCGTGTCGTCGCCGAGGAAGGCATCGACGCCGGCATCGCCAAGGGCGGGTACCTGTGCACCGCATCCAACACGGTGCAGCTCGCCTCGCTGCGCCACCAACTCGCGGACGCTCGCTCGTGGGGGCGCACCGAGGACGATCTCCGTCTGCTCGACGCTGCTGAGGCCCGTTCGATGATCGGTGCCGCACGGGTCGAGGGCGGGCTGTACACGCCGCACTGCGCAGCGGTGCAGCCGGCCGCGCTCGTCCGTGGCCTCGCTCGGGCGGTGGAGCGCCGGGGCGGGGTGATCCACGACCACACACGGGTGCTGTCGATCGAACCCGGGCGCGTCGTCGCCGAGCACGGCACCGTGCGCGCCGAGGTGGTGGTGCGCGCGACGGAGGGGTACACCGCGGCGCTGCCGGGGCACCGGCGTCGGATCCTGCCGGTGTACACGACGATGGTCGCGACCGAACCGTTGTCCGATGCCTTCTGGGACTCGGTCGGCTGGTCCGAGCGCGCAACGTTCAACGATGCGAGGCGGGTGATCTTCTACGCCCAACGCACGGCCGACGGCCGGATCGCGATCGGTCGGCCGGAGCCGCGCTCGTACCGGTTCGGCAGCGGGTTGGGTGTCATCGAGGACCTCCCCGGAGCCGAGGCGCGGCTGCGCGCCGTCCTGACGGAGCAGTTCCCGGATCTGGCGAAGGTGCGCATCGACCATCGGTGGGGTGGCGTCATCGGTATCCCGCGCGACTGGACGCCGGCGGTCACCTTCGATCGCGGCAGTGGACTCGCCACCGCCGGCGGCTACACGGGCGACGGCGTTGCGCTCACCAACCTGGCCGGCCGGACGCTGGCGGACCTGGTGCTGGGCCGTGACACCGAGCTGGTCCGGCTGCCGATCGCGCAGCACGCGAACCCCGGCTGGGAGCCCGAACCCTTCCGCTTCGTCGGTGTGGCCCTCGGGTCGCGGCTGGCGCGGATGGCCGACGACCGGGAGTTCCGCACCGAGCGCCCGTCCCGCGTGCTCAGCGGCATGGCGGAACGCCTCACCGGCATCTGACCGGGCCGAACGACGGTCGCGATGCCGGTGCGCAGGAAATCTTGTGTCGGTGTCGAAATGGGCCTGGTGTCCGCGTCTGTGGGGTGAGTCGCCGGAGTGGCCGGCGACATCCCACGAAGGAGCACCCAGCAATGGACATGACCCACATCAACATCACGCTCGCCATCCGAGCGACCCCCGAGGCCGTGTGGAACGCACTGGTCGACGGTGACACCACACCCGCGTACTACCTCGGCTTCCGCGCCGAGTTCGACCTCCGCCCGGGGACGCCGTACCGCTATTCGGCCGGCGGCGGATCGATGATCACCGGCACCGTCGTCGAGGTGGACCCGATGCGACGTCTCGTCACCACGTTCAACGGCGCCTGGGAACCGGCCGTCGCCGAGCTGCCCGAATCGGAGGTGACCTTCGAACTCGTCGACCCGTTCATGCCGATGCCCGGTGTGACGTTCCTGTCCTGCACGCATCGCGGCGTCCCTGCCCGACCGGTTCGCGATCATCTGGAGCTGGGTTGGGTGTCGATCCTCTCGGGACTCAAGACTCTGCTCGAGACCGGGGCGCCGATGCTCGGCGCGGCCGCCTGAGAGGAGCACGACATGCAGTACCTGTTGATGGCGACGGAGACCCCGGATGCGTTCGCGGCGCGCACCGACCCCGAGCGTTCGGGGCCGTACTGGGAGGCGTGGAATGCCTACATCGCAGCGCTGGCCGAGTCCGGTGTGATGACCGCGGCCGCCGGGCTGCAGGGCCCCGACACGGCGACGACGGTACGGGTGCAGGCGGGAGAGCGGGTGCTGCACGACGGCCCGTTCGCCGACTCCAAGGAACACCTCGGCGGCTACTTCGTGGTGGAGGTGGACACGTTGGACGAGGCGCTCGCCTGGGCCGAGCGGTGCCCCTCGGCGACGTACGCCTCCGTCGAGGTACGGCCGTTCCTGCCGATGCGATGACATCTCGCGAGGTCCACGCGGCGGTCGAGGAGGTGGCATCCACCTCCTACGGCCGCCTCGTGGCCTACCTCGCGTCGCGCACGGGAGATCTCTCGGGCGCCGAGGACGCGCTCGCCGACGCGTTCGAGGCGGCGCTGCGCACCTGGCCCACGACCGGCGTGCCCGATCGGCCGGTGACGTGGATGCTCACGGCCGCGAAGCGGTCGATGATCGGCCGGCGACGACGGTCCGACACCGCGGTCCGTGCCGCACCCACGCTCGCGATCCTCGCCGACGAACGATCGGAGACGGTGGCGAGCGCGGTGCCCGACAAGCGCCTCGAGCTGCTGTTCGCGTGCGCTCACCCCGCGATCGATCCGACCATCCACGCACCGCTGATGCTGCAGACCGTGTTCGGCATCGACGTGGCACGGATGAGCACCGCCTTCCTCGTGGAGGCGCCGGCACTCGGCCAACGCCTCGTGCGCGCCAAACGGAAGATCGCCGCGGCCGGCATCCCCTTCGAACTCCCAGGTCCGGGGGATCTCGCCTCGCGCACCGCCGTCGTGCTCGACGCCGTCTACGGCGCCTACGGCACCGGCTGGGACGATCCCGCCGGACTCGACCCGGCCCGATCGGGTCTGACGACCGAGGCCATCAGGCTCGCCGATCTCCTGGTCGAACTCCGGCCGACCGACCCCGAGTCGCTCGGGCTGGCCTCGCTGCTGCACCACCTCGAGGCCCGCGCCGGCGCCCGGCGCGACGCTGAGGGTCGCTTCGTCGCGTTGACCGCGCAGGACCCCTGGCGGTGGTCGCCCGCACACCTCGCCGCCGGGGAGCAGCTGCTCAACCGCGCGCTCGCGCTTGCGCCGCCGGGCCCCTATGCGCTGCTGGCGTCGGTGTCGTCGATGCACAACCGTCGCGTGATCGACGGTCGGGTCGACTGGCGTGCCGTCGCCTCGATCTACGACCGGTTGTTGGTGCTGCGGCCGAATGCCGGGGTGGCGGTGGCGCGGGCGGCTGCGCACCTGGAGTCGGGCAACGTCGACGTCGCCGCCGATGCGCTGGCGGCGGTCGATCCGGTGCTGGTCGACCGCTACCAGCCCTACTGGACCGTCGTCGCCGACGTGGCCCACCGTCTCCGTGACGCCGACGGCGCACGCACCGCTCGTGAGCGTGCCCTCCGACTCACCGACGACCCCGCCGTGCGCCAACACCTGCTGGCCCGCTGGTCGGACGAACCGGGTCGCGCGGACGGGACCGACGCCCGAGGACATAAATGACGACGAGTCATTTATAGTGGCTGTGTTCGGGCGACGTCGTCGCCCACCCGATCCGGAGGTCCCATGTCCGCAGACCGACCCACCGCACTCGTCACCGGTGCATCCGGCGGCATCGGCGAAGCGCTCGCTCGCCGACTCGCCGCCGACGACCACGACCACGACCTCGTCCTGGCAGCCCGCAGCGCCGACCGCCTCGCGTCGCTCGCCGACGAGCTGCGCCGCAGCCATCAGATCGACGTCACCGTGATCGTGAGCGACCTCGCCCGTCCCGGAGCCGCAGCCGATCTCGTCGCTGCCCTCGGCGACCGGCGCATCGACGTGCTCGTGAACAATGCCGGTGTCGGCCTCTACGGCCCGTTCCTCGACAGCGACCCGGCGGCGCTGAGCGGGATGCTGCAGCTCAACATGGTGTCGCTCGCCGAGCTCACGCGGGCGCTGGTGCCGGCGATGGCGGCCCGCGGGAGCGGACGGGTGTTGCAGGTGGCGTCGACGGCTGCATTCATGCCCGGCCCGCTCATGGCCGGCTACTACGCCACGAAGGCCTTCGTGCTCTCGCTGAGCGAGGCGCTGGCAGACGAGTGGAAGGGGAGCGGCGTCACCGTCACCGCCCTGTGCCCGGGCCCGATCGCGACCGGCTTCCAGGCGGGTGCCGACATGGGCGACTCGAAGCTGGTGAAGGGCAAGCGGCTGATGACCGCCGAGGAGTGCGCGGCCGTCGGCGTGCGGGCCATGAACCGCGGACGGGTCGTCGCGATCCCCGGCCTCGGCAACCGGGTGCAGGCGCTGTCGCCGAGGTTTCTCCCGCGTCGGCTGGTGCCCGGCATCGTGCGCCGCGCCCAGGCGCCCAGCCATTGACGGGGTGTCAGCGGGCGCGGCACCCGATCAGGAGGGCATCGGGGGCGGGGGCAGCGGCGAGTTCGGCGGCGGCAGGTTGCTCGCCGGGGGCTCGGGCTGCGGCTTCGGCGCCAGCACCGCGGTGCCCTCGGCCTCCAGCGCCTGCAGCTGGACGACGAGCTCGGCGATCGCTACGTCGTCGCCCGCCTCAGCTCGTCCCGTGTGCTGCCGGTAGGTGATCCGGCCGAGATCGTCGAGCAGGCTGTCCGCCTTGCGGGCGTCCTTCAGGTCGTCGACCTTCTCCTTCGCCTGCTGCGACAGTTGCGTCGCCTTCTCCTTGGCCTTGTCGAGGAAGCTCATGCCGCCATTCTGCACCCCGGCGTGCGATGCCGCGGGTCAGGTGAACGGCGGGATCGCACCGATCTCGGCGAACAGCGCGGTCACGCGGGCGTCGGCGGCCGCACGCGCCGCAGGATCCATGCCCAGGGTGGTGGTGACCAGGTCGGCGAACAACGCCCACCCGAGCCCGACCGCCGTGGCGACTGCGATCCGCGCCGCCACCTCGTCCTGGCCGAGGTCGGGCCGATCTCGCGTGAGCGCATCGCGCCAGCCCTCGAGGACGGGGTGGGACGTGAAGAGGTCGCGGTCGGCGTCGAGCATCAGCCGGGCCAGCGCCTTCACGAGTTCGCCGCCCCGGCGCGATGCGAGATCGAGCGGCGGGAAGCCGTCGTCGCTCGCCTCCGCCGCGGCGCGGGCGTTGATGTCGTCGAAGGCCGCGCTGATGAGCGCGTCCTTGCTGCCGAAGTAGGTGTGCACCAGGCCGTGGTTCACGCCGGCCCTCGACGCGATGTCGCGCACCGACATCGACAGGCCCTGCTCGATCGCGAGTTGGGTCGTGGCGTCGATCAACGCACGGCGGACCGCGTCCCGACCGACGGGTCGGGCGATGTCGTCGGTCACGACGTCAGCGGTTCAACAGGACCGGGATGGTGCGCGGGCCGCGCACCTGGCCGTTGGCCCAGGTGGTCGATCGCGTCGGATCGAGCGAGTAGTGCGGGAACGCCCGCAGCCACTCCTGGAGCCCGACGAGCAGTTCGAGGCGGGCGAGGTTGGAACCGACACAGCGGTGGATGCCGAGGCCGAATGCCACATGGCGGTTCTTGGCTCGATCCAACTGGAACAGGTGCGGATCCTCGAACGCCTCGGGATCGTGATTGGCGGCCGGGAACGTGAGCAGCATCTGATCACCGGGGTGCACCGGGCAGCCGGCGATCGTCGTCTCGCCGATCACCTTGCGGGCCATGGTGACCGGCGCGTAGAAGCGCAGCACCTCCTCCGACGCCGTCTGCCACAGCATGTCGTCGTCGCCGACCGCGACCAGGCGGGCGACCTCGTCGGGGTGCTGGGCGAAGTGCCAGAGGCCGGAGCCGATCGCGCTCCAGGTGGTGTCGATGCCGGCGATGATCAACAGACGGATGTAGCCGAGCTTCAGTTCCCAGTCGACCGGTTCGCCGTCGATCTCTGCGTTCGCGATGAACGTGAGCATGTCGTCGCGGGGCGAGGTGAGACGATCGCGCAGGATCTCGTCGATATACGCGGTCATCTCCATCATCACCTGCACGCGCACGGCGTTGTCGCGCGGGGCGAGCTGGAAGTTGCGGTAGATCCAGTCGCGGAACAGATCGGCATCGCCCTCGGGGATCCCGGTCAGCTGACAGATGCCGTGCACCGGGATGTGCTGGGAGTACTGGACGGCCGCGTCGGCGGCGTCGAGGCCGTCGAGATCGGCGATCAGGCCGCGGCAGTACTCGCGCAGCTCCTGTTCCATCAACGCGATCTTCTTCGGGCTGAACGACGGCAGGAGCAGGCGGCGATGGCCGTGGTGGTCGGGCGGGTCGGACGTGATCGGCGGCGCCGGACGGCGAGGCGCATCGGGTCGGCCGACGTTCACCCAGATCGACGAGAAGTGCTCGGTGTCGTTCGCCACCGCGGCCACGCCCTCCATCGTGACCGGCATGAACGCCCGCCCGTAGCGCTCGGTGGTGGCCACCGGGCACTGCTCGCGGACGCTGTTCCAGATGTCGATCGCATTCGATCCCCACTGGTCGTCGAGCCAGTCCCAGTCGTTCACCCAATCGGTGACCGGTGGCATCTCGACATGGTCGGTCGCGTCATACGCCATGGTTGTTCCCCCCAGAACATCTCTCCGTCGGCACCTTAGTCGGCCGACTACCGGCCGCCGACCGCCGCTGGTGACGGGCTACGGTCGACCCCATGAGCGAGACGAACGTGATCCGTGTCGGTGTGGTGGGGGCCGGGGGCCGAATGGGGCGCACGTTGTGCGCCGCGGTCGCAGCCGATCCGGCGTTGGAGCTCGTCGCCGCTGTCGACCCGGGTGCGGCCGGCCACGAGGTACAGGGGCTCTCGGTCGCCGCCGAGCTGTCGGCGTTGGCCGACGCAGGGGCGCACGTGGTGGTCGACTTCACCGTTGCCGACGCCTCGCGGGCGACGCTCCCGTGGCTCGCGACGCACGGCATCCACGCCGTCGTGGGCACGACCGGGTTCACCGACGCCGACCTCGACACCTTCCGCGACGCCTTCTCCTCGAGCAACTGCCTGATCGCGTCGAACTTCGCGATCAGCGCCGTGTTGATGATGCGCTTCGCCGAGCTGGCTGCGCCGTGGTTCGACACGGCCGAGATCATCGAGCTGCACCACGACGCGAAGATCGATGCGCCGTCGGGCACCGCGGTCACGACCGCGCAGCGGATGGCCGCCGCCTCGGCCGACTGGGCACCCGACCCCACCACGCACGAGGTGTACCCCGGTTCCCGGGGTGGCGTCGGTCCAGCCGGTATCCACCTGCACGCGGTTCGTATGCGAGGGATGGTGGCGCACCAGGAGGTGATCCTCGGGGCGCTCGGCCAGACCCTGACGATCCGCCAGGACAGCTACGACCGCTCGAGCTACATGCCCGGTGTGGTGATGGCGTGCAAGCACATCGCCGACCATCGGGGGCTCACGATCGGACTCGACTCCTACCTGGGCGTCTGAACCGGTTCCGTGAGCGCCACCCGCAGCATCTGCGGATGACGCTCACGCACATCGGTGTCCGGTGAGCGCGACCCGCAGCATCTGCGGGCGGCGCTCACGGAACGGGACTCAGCCGAGCGCGGCGATCGCTGCGTCGTAGTTCGGCTCGGCCGCGATCTCCGGCACGAGCTCGGTGTAGGTGACCGTGCCGCTCTCGTCGAGCACGACGACCGCACGGGCGAGCAGACCGGACAGCACGCTGTCGGCCAGGGTGACGCCGAAGGACTGGCCGAAGTCGCTGCGGAAGCTCGACGCGGTCTGCACGTTGGTGAGACCCTCGGCACCGCAGAAACGACCCTGCGCGAACGGCAGGTCGGCCGAGACGCACAGCACCACGGTGTTCTCGAGGCTCGAGGCCCGCTCGTTGAACTTCCGCACGCTCGTGGCGCACGTCGGCGTGTCGACGCTCGGGAAGATGTTCAGCACGACCTTCTTGCCGGCGAGGTCGCCGGCGGTGACGTTGCTGAGATCGCCCTTGGTGAGGGTGAACGAGGGGGTGGAGCCGATCGACGGAAGGTCGCCGACGGTGTTGACGGGATTGCCGCCCAGTGCTGTCTGTGCCATTGCCGGATTCTGGCAGCTCTCGCAGGTGGGTGCGTGACCGGGCGTCGGCCCGGAGCGCTGATCAGGGCTGATCAGGGCTGATCAGGGCTGAGCAGGGCTGATCAGGGCTGAGCGGGGGGCTCGGGCTGGTCGTGGTCGTGCTGGCGGTGCAGGTGGTGGGGCTGGTGCGGTTCGATCACACCGTCGGGTGTCTCGATCTCGTCGATGATCTCCGGCAGGCCCTTGCGGACCTTGTTGGCCGACTGCAGGAACGTGAGCGCGAACAGGCCGATCACGATCCACCACTGGTAGTCGTTGATCGCGTCGAGGAACCAACGGATCTGGTCCTCGAACTGCTTCCCGCCGAGCCAGAGCACGATCAGCTTCAGGACGATGCCGAGCGAGATGCACGACAGGAACGTCCTGGTGGCCATGCGCCGGTAGCCGGCCATCATGCACACGAGGTTGCTGGCGGGCATCAGGATGAGCATCAGCCAGCCTGCCCGGTCGACGGCCCGTTGGAACCAGCCGTAGATGGCCGGCATCTCGCCGACCTGGCCCTCGGTCCACTCGATCGCCTTCTCGCCGTACCACTTGCCGAGGAAGTACAGGGCGACACCGGCCAGCATCAGGCGGCCGAACCCGAGCAGCGCGTACGGCACGACGTCGATGAACGGCACCGAGCCGAGCAGGTTGCGGTTGCGGGCAGACATGGCCAACACGACCGCCGGTCGCTCGTCGACCCAGGCGGGGCCCACGTTGGAACCGATCGTGCCGACCACGAACAACACGATCGAGAGCACGAGGATGAAGCGGCGTCTGCCCGGCGACACCTGCAGATCGGGTGCCGGCACGACGAAGCCGGCCGGGGGCGGTGGGGTGGCCGACATCCCGGGCAGGCTACCGGCCGTCGGGACCAGCACGTTTTCGCCCCGGCGAGCGCGGCTCGCTACCGTCGCCCCTCCGGAGGGACGACGGGGACCGATGCGAGCGAGAACGAGAGCGATGCGGGCGGCAGGTGCACTGTGCGTGGTGGCGATGACCGCCACCCTCTGGGGCTGTGCCGACGACCCGTCCGACGTGCCCGTGGCGGCCGACGTCGAGGCCGGGAACGCATCCGGCGACGCATCCGGGAACGCGGGCGGCGACGATGCCGAGGCCGGCGCCACCGGGGTCGTGGTCGAGGTGCAGGCGCTCGACAACACCTTCCGGGCCGACGAGCTCACCATCGCCGTCGGCACCGAGGTGGTGTTCACCAACGTGGGACGAAACGAGCACAACGTCATCCCGGAGCCCGGCGGCATCCAGGGTTGGGGCGTCGGCGAGGATCGGTTCGCGCCGGGCGACAGCTACGCCCACGTGTTCACCGAACCCGGCGTGTACGAGTACGTGTGCACGATCCACGGGGTGAAGCGCAAGGGGATGGTCGGCACGATCACGGTGACGGCGGCGTGATGCCGACCGTGCCGGGGTCCGACGCGGCCGTGAGTGAGACCAGGACGAGACAGGGGGAGCCCGTGAGGGCTCGGATCAAGGAGGGGACCATGAGCACGCCACGGCGACTCGCCACCACGCTGCTCGCGATCGGGGCGTTCTCGATGCTCGCGATGAGCTGCAGCTCCGACGACGACGGTGCTGCCGACGCACCGCCGATCGAGACGGAGGCCACCGTCGCGCCGGAGGCCACCGCTGCCGACACGACCACCGCGGACGCGGCTGCCACGACCGATGCGTCCGCCACGACCGAGGGTGCGTCGGAAGCCGGCGCCGACGGCGTGATCGAGGTGCCCGGCGAGATCGAGACGATCCAGGGTGCCGTCGACGCTGCAGCGCCCGGCGACCTGATCCTGATCGCCCCCGGCACCTACGCCGAGGCGGTCGACGTCACGACCGACGAGCTCACGATCCGCGGGCTCGACCGCAACGAGGTGGTCCTCGACGGCCAGTTCGAGCTCGACAACGCCATCCGCGTCGTGGGTGCGAGCGGGGTCGCGGTGGAGAACCTCACCACCCAGAACTACACGAAGAACGGCGTGTTCTTCACCGGCGTCACGGGCTACCGGGCGTCGTACATCACGACCTACCGCACCGGCGACTACGGCATCTACGCGTTCGACTCGGTGCAGGGTCAGATCGAGCACTCGTACACCAGCGGCAGCCCCGACGCCGGCGTGTACATCGGCCAGTGCTTCCCGTGCGACGCCGTGATCGACGACGTGACGAGCGAGTACAACGGCCTCGGCTACTCGGGCACGAACTCCGGCGGCAACCTGCTGATCGTCAACTCGATCTTCCGCAACAACCGCGCCGGCATCGTGCCGAACAGCGGCAGCTACGAACTCTGCTACCCCGAGCGCGAGACGACGATCGTCGGCAACGTCGTGTACTCGAACAACCAGCCGGACACCCCTGCCATCGACGTCGCGATCCTCGCGATGGGCAACGGCATCCTCGCTGCCGGCGGCATCCGGAACACGATCGAACGCAACCTGGTGTTCGACCACGACAAGACCGGCATCGGCCTCGTGCCGTTCCTCGAGGAGGATCCCAACGACGACCTGCCGACCCCCGAGGAGTGGGAGGTCGACTGTGCGACCCAGAAGGAGCAGCCGGTCACGGATCCGGGCGGCGGCCTGCTGTGGGACTCGCAGCAGAACCGCGTCGTGGAGAACGTTGTGTCCGACAGCCGGGCCGCCGACATCGCCGTCGCCTCCGCGGGCGGCGACATCTCGACGTTCGGCAACTGCTGGAGCGACAACACGTTCGCCACCTCGGCGCCCACCGACGTGGAGACCCTCGCACCCTGCGACGGTGAGCCGCTCGTGTCGGGATGGGACCAGGGCAACCTGAACGTCGCCGAGTGGCTGGTCGAAGCCGAGACCCGGCCTGCCGCCGTGCCGTACGACGTCGCCCCGACGCCCGTCCCGGGCCCGCAGGAGAACATGCCGGACGCGGCCACGGCGCCGGCCGAGCCCGCCACCGACGTGCCGTACCAGGTCGACCTGGCGTCGATCGTCGTCCCGGCGAAGCCGGCCTGACGCGCCGACCTGACGAGCCGGCCCGACACCGTCCTCGAACGCGTTCCATGTCCGTCCCACGCATCGCACCCCACGTCCGTCCACGGACGGCGTGGGTGGCGGTGCTGGCGACGGCAGCGCTGATCGGTGCGTGCAGCGGCGACGGTTCCGGCGATGACGCTGCCGTCGCGCCGAACGCCGGATCCGACTCGTCGGGTGTCGTCGCGAACGCGGCGCCCGACCGGGTGCTGAGCGGCCCCCAGGGTGCTGTCGCTCAGTTCGTCGTCGAGTGCGACTTCAGCCACGCCGCCTTCGACGATCCGATCGTGCATCCCGGCGTGGAGGGAGCGAGCCACCTGCACGTGTTCTTCGGGAACGTCACCACCGATGCGCACACGACGGTCGAGGACCTCGTGGCGGGCGACACGACGTGCGACCAGCACCTCGACCGGGCGTCGTACTGGGCGCCGGCGCTCATCCGCGACGGCGTGGTGCAGACGCCGGTGAAGAGCGTGGCCTACTACCGCGCCGGCCCCGACGTGGTCCCGACGACGGTGGAGCCGTATCCGCTCGGGCTGCGCATGATCGCCGGGAACTCCGAGGCCACCGAGGAGCAGTCGACCGCGGTGGTCGCGTGGGCGTGCGGTGCAGGGAGCCTGCGCGAGCCGACGCCGCCCGAGTGCCCCGACCAGCGCAACCTCCGGCTGCTCGTCACCTTCCCCGACTGCTGGAACGGCACCGATCTCGACAGCATCGACCACGTGAGCCATGTGACCTACAGCCATGCCGGCGCCTGCCCCGACTCGCACGCGGTCGCGATCCCGCAACTGCAGTTCAGCGTCGAGTACCCGGTGACCGGATCGATCGACGGGCTCGAGCTCTCGTCGGGTGGCCTGGGCACCGGCCACGCCGACTTCTACAACGCCTGGGACCCGGATCGCCTGGCACGCGAGGTGCGCAACTGCCTCCACCGCGACGTCGTGTGCGGGGTCGCGAGCGGCCGCACGGACGGCTGACCGCGCCCGTCCCGACCGATCACATCTGGCCGTGGCGCGCCGGTCCGGCCGGCTCGTACGTGCCGAGCACGACCCCGAGTCCGGTGGTGACGAGGTCGACGGGGCGGAGTTCGATGGGCAGGATCCCGTCGCCGAACAGGCGGCGACCGGAGCCGAGCAGCACCGGGAACACCACGAGTCGGAACCGGTCGACGAGCTGATGGCGGAGCAGCGTCCGGAGCAGGTCGCCGCTGCCCCAGATCTGCAGCTCGTCGCCCGGCTGTTCCTTGAGCGCCTGCACCGCCGCGACGAGATCGCCGGTGACGAGGTGTGCAGTGTCGGGGAAGCTCCCTCGCCAGGTGGCCTCGTCGGGTGTCAGCCCGCGGGACGCGACGTGCTTGGGCAGGGAGTTGATCGTCGTGGCGATCGCGTTGCTCGGGTCGGTCCGGTCGGGCCAGTAGTCGCGGAAGATGTCGAACGTCCGCCGACCGAGCAGGTACGCGCTCGCCCGCCGGTTGAGCGCGAGGACGAACTCGCCGACGGCGGGGTCGGTGAACGGTGCTTGCCAGCCGCCGTGGACGAATCCGTCACTCGGGTCCTCATCGGGTCGACCGGGCGACTGCATGACGCCGTCGAGTGTGAGGAAGGTCTGCAGGGTGAGCTCCATGGCGAGACCGACGGTATGCGATGGCCGAACTGAGCGATGACCTGCCGCTCGGTACTCGAGAGGACCCTGTTCGGCTGATTGGCACGAATGGGTCGCTGCTCGGCACGATGTGCGGGTGAACGACCGAACGAGCGCCGTCTCCAAGGCCAGCGTGCTGATCGTGCGCTTCGGCGAACGCCCCCGTCAGCTCAGGATCGCCGTCGGACTCACCGTTCTGCTCGCCGCGATCCTGCTGCCCGTCAGCCGGTACGCGGCTGCGGCACTGCTGATCGTGATGCCGGTGCTCCTCCTCATCCGCCACCAACGTCGCGCCCTCGTCATCGTGCGTCCGAAGGGGCCGATCGTGGTCAAGGGCTGGTGGCACGACACGTCGGTCGCCCCCGGCGACATCACCCGGGCGCAGTGGCAACTGCGCGGCGACACGGCGTCGTTGCGGCTCGTGATGGGGGAGTCGTTCGTGAACTGCCAGAGCGTCGCGATCCCCACCGGCGGCAAGCGACGCCCGCAGGACCGCAACTGGCCGGCCAACGTGGCCGCGATGATCGACGCGCTCGAGGACGTGGGCGTGCACCCGTTCGCGCTCGACACGCTGCGGGTCGCCGAGCGCTGAAACTCCCGCTCGCTGCGGGCCGGTGATCTGCGATGCTGCGCGACGCATGACCCGCACCGAACGACTGATCGTCGAACCCGTCTCCCACGACCACGCCGACGGCCTCTTGGCCGCACTCGCCGACGACCGCGTCGGCGCGTTCATCGGCGGCCCCGACGTCACCAGCGTCGAGGCGCTCCACGAGCGCATCGACCGCATGACCGCAGGGCCGGGGCCCGACTGGCCGGAGGAGCACTGGCACAACTGGGTGGCCCGTCGGGCGACCGATGGGGTGGTGGTCGGCCGGCTCGAGGCCACCACCTACGGACCCGTTCGCGAGGCAGCGGAGTGGGCCGAGGTCGCCTACGTGTTCGGCCCCGCGTACTGGGGACAGGGGTACGCCCACGAGGGGACGTCGTGGATGCTCGACCACCTCCGCGACGCGTTCGGTGTGCGCGAGTGCTGGGCGGCGATCCACCCGGACAACGCGAGATCGGTCCGCGTGGTCGAGCGGCTGGGATTCGAACAGCGGGCGGCACCCGCTCGGCCGATGGGCTCCTACGACGAACCCGACCTCGTGTTCGTGCGGTTCACCGAGTCCGCCTGAACCGTCGCCGCGTCAGAGGCGGCCGGACGCGATGACGCGGGCCAGGAAGTCGTGCGTCTCGGGGCGTTCGGGTGCACTGAACATCTGCTCGGGCGGACCCTGCTCGACGACCCGACCCTGGTGCAGGAAGCACACCCGGTCGGAGATCTCGCGGGCGAAGCCCATCTCGTGGGTGGCGAGCACCATGGTCATCCCGAGCCCGCGCATGTCGCGGATGACGTTCAGCACCTCGCCCACGAGCACGGGGTCGAGCGCAGCGGTCACCTCGTCGAGCAGCATGATCTCCGGCTGCATCGCGAGTGCACGGACAATGGCCACGCGCTGCTGTTGGCCGCCGCTCAACTGGTCGGGGAAGGCGCCCGCCTTGTCGTCGAGCCCGAAACGTTGCAGCAACTCGTGCGCGGTCTGTTCGGCCTCGGCCCGCGGCCGCCTCAGCACCTTGGTGGGGGCGAGCGTGATGTTGCGCAGCACCGACATGTGCGGGAACAGGTTGTAGCTCTGGAACACCATGCCCACCCGACGGCGCACAGGGTCGGGGTCGTGGCCCGGCTCGGCGATGTCGACGCCGTCGAGCCAGATGCTGCCGTCGTCGATCGGCTCGAGCAGGTTGATGCAGCGCAGCATCGTGCTCTTGCCCGACCCCGAGGCGCCGATGAGGCAGACGACCTCGTGGGCGCCGACGTCGAGGGTGACGTCGTCGAGCACGACCCGATCGCCGAAGGACTTGCGTACGCGGTCGAGCCGGAGCTTGGCCACCGGGTGGATCGCGCTCACGAGACCGCTGTCCCGCTGGTGCGTCGGCGCTCGCGTGCCATGAGGTGGTCGGTGAGCCGCGTGAGCGGGATGCTCACGAGCAGGAACAGAACAGCTGCTGCGACGTAGGGCGTGAAGTTGAAGCTCTGCGACACGAGGATCCCCGCCCGTCGCAGTGCCTCGACGGGACCGATGATGCTCACGAGCGCGACGTCCTTCTGCAGGCTCACCATGTCGTTCATCAGCGGTGGCACCACGCGGCGGACCGCCTGGGGGAGCACCACGGTGCGCATCGTCTGCGACGAGCTGAGTCCGAGTGATCGCGATGCGGCGCGTTGGCTCTCGTGGACGCCCTCGATGCCGGCCCGGAAGACCTCGGCGACGTAGGCGGAGTAGCACATGACGAGGGCGAAGCCGCCCCACACCACGGGCTTGGTGTACCACGCCCGTTCGGAGAACAGCCCGGGCACGCCGAAGCCGATCAGGGTGATCCAGAGGATGACCGGCACACCGCGTACGACGTCGGTGAACACGGTGGCGAACAGGCGCAGCGGGAACAGTGCGGGGGAGCGCACACCGCGGGCGATCGCGACGAGCATGCCGACCACGACGATGCACGGGGCGCAGATGAGGAAGATGCGGATGTTGAGCCAGAACGGCTTCCACAGCTTCGGCAGGGAGTCGGTGAAGGTGTCCCAGTCGAAGAACGAGGCCCGCACCCGGTCCCAGCCGGGCATCATCGGCACGAAGAGGATGATCGCGGCGACGACGAGCACGGTGGACACCGAGGCGACCAGGGTGCTGCGCCGCCGCTGTCGCAGGTCGTACTCGGCGCGACGGCTGAGGCCCGAGCGCGACGGAGCCGACGCTCGCGCGTCGGCTCCGTCGGACGTGATCGGTGTCGATCCAGTCATGTGACGGTCATGAGGCTGGTCATGAGGCTGGTCATGGAATGGATCGTCGAGCGGGCGGTGGGACCCGGCTCAGCTCGCGGTGATGATCGGGGCCTCGGTGTACTCCGACATCCAGGTGGTGGTGATCTGATCGAGCTGGCCGCTCGCCTTCAGGTTGGCCAGCGCGATGTTCACGCAGTCCGTGAGCGGGCTGTCCTTCGCGAGGAGCAGGCCGAACTCGTCGGTGCCGCTGCCCTCGATCTGACCGAACACCTTGGTGCCCTCGATCTCGACGGCGGTGATGTACAGCGCGGTCGGGAGGTCGCTGACGATGGCGTCGATCTGCTTCGACTCGAGCGCGACCTTGGCGGCCGCGTTGTCGTTGAAGATCTGCACCTCGGCGTCGGGCTGGATGGTCTCCTCGACGTAGGCGATGCTCGTGGTGCCGGCGGCGACACCGATGTTCAGGCCCTTGAGGTCGGCGATGGACTTCGCCGTCGCGGCGGGTGAGTCGGCGAGGCCGAACACGGCCTGGGCGGCGGTGTAGTAGCCGTCGCTGAAGTCGACGACCTCGGCGCGCTCGGGGGTGATCGTGTACTGCTGCAGGTTGAAGTCGAAGTCCTTCGGGCCCGGGGCGATCGCTGCGTCGAACGGGGTGCGCGCCCAGGTGACCGCAGCGCCCTCGAAGCCGAGCTCCTTGGCGACGGCCATCGCGACGGCGGACTCGAAGCCCTGGCCGTCTTCCGGGGTGGCGTCGTTGATCACGTACGGCGGGAAGGCCGGCTCGCCGGTGGCGATGGTGAGCACGCCGTCGGTGATGGTGTTGCCGGCGGCGCAGGCCTTGGGATCGGCGCTCGTGTCGAGCGCCGTCGTGCCGGGTGCCTCGGTCGCCGCCGGGGCTTCGGTGGCGTCCGAGCTCTCCTCGGTGTCGTCGCCGCAGGCTGCCAGCACGAGGGTGCCGGCGATGACCGCTGCGAGGGCGAACCGCTTGGTGGGGACTCGCGTCATGGGGATCTCCTCTTCAGGTGTTCACGCTGAGGCGCCGATGCTACCAGTGCACCCCTAATCCCGACTGTTTCAGTCGTGATTCATGGCTGAACCCCCTTGACGGTGAGACGGAAACCGTCTTAGTGTCTCATCTCGTGACCCCGACGGAGCTCCGCGTGCTCGACGCGACGAAGGTGTGCTGCGAACGGTGGGGCATCGCCAAGGTCACCATCGACGACATCGCGGCGGAGGCCGGCGTCTCCCGTGCGACCCTGTATCGCATGTTCCCGGGCGGCAAGGACGTCCTGTTCGACGCGTTGCGCGTGCACGAGCTCGAGGACTTCTTCACCCGGCTGAGCGCGCACATCCAGGACACCACCGAGCTCGAGGAGCTGCTCGTGCGCACCGTGGTGTACGCCACCGTCGAGCTCCGCTCCGACGACCACCTGGCTCTCATGCTCGCGTCCGAACCGGGCGACACGCTGAGCAACCTCACCGTGCAGGGGCTGCCGCGCATCATCCGCATGGCGTCGCTGTTCATCGCCGGCAAGGTCGAGCCCTACCTCGACCGGGCCAACGCCCAGCGGCTCGTCGACCTCCTCGCCCGGCTGGTCATCTCGTACTTCCTCGCGCCGTCCGACCACGTCGACCTCGGCGACGAGGGTTCCGCCCGCGCGTTTCATCACCACCCACGTCCTGCCCACCTTCGTGCCGCCGGCCGTGCAGCCGGCCAGCACGCGTTGACCGCCGGCCGACCCGCCACCTGTTCTGCGTTCGCCGACCCGTCCGGACCCATCGGAACCACTTCAGGAACATCTCAGGAACACCTCAGGAGCCCCATCCCATGAGCATCGACTTCAACGCCAACGCGGACATCATCGGTCGCGCCGAGATCAACGACATCGAGGCCATCCTCGCGATCCCCGGCACCGACCCGTACGAGGTCGAACACGTCGTCAAGGACAACGCCGACGCGATCTTCACGTGGGACTACTCGCTCACCCGTCCCGCGCTGCGCAAGCTGTACGAGAAGGCCAAGACCGGCCAGTGGAACGGCACCACCGACCTGCCCTGGAACACCGAGGTCGACGTCGAGCGCGTGGTCGCCGCCGACCAGGCCGTGCTCGGCACCGGCTTCGATCCCAGCGTCTACGACGGCACTGCCGTCGAGAAGTGGGGCGAGAAGGAGTGGCTCGAGTTCGGCATCGAGAGCCGCAACTGGACCCTCAGCCAGTTCCTCCACGGCGAGCAAGGGGCACTGCTGTGCACCGCCAAGATCGTCGAGACCGTGCCGTGGTACGACGCCAAGCTGTACGCCGCCACGCAGGTGGTCGACGAGGCCCGCCATGTCGAGGTGTTCGCCCGGTACCTCGAGGAGAAGCTCGGCGGCGGGTACCACGTCAATGCCCATCTGCGCATGCTGCTCGACGACATCATCAACGACAGCCGGTGGGACATGACCTACCTGGGCATGCAGGTGATGGTCGAGGGTCTCGCCCTCGCCGCCTTCGGCTTCCTCCACCAGACCACCGGCGAGCCGTTGCTCAAGCAGCTGCTCCGCTACGTGATGAGCGACGAGGCCCGTCACGTGGCCTTCGGCGTGCTCAGCCTCAAGGAGGTCTACGACGGTATGACCGATGCCGAGATGAAGGACCGCCAGGAGTTCGCGTTCGAGGCCGCCATCCGCATGCGCGACCGGTTCATGAGCCAGGAGGTGTGGGAGCGTATGGGCGTCGACGTGAAGTCGATCGCCCCGATGGTGCTCGCCGACCCGACCCGCGGACTGTTCCAGTCGATGTTGTTCTCGAAGATCGTGCCGAACTGCAAGAAGCTCGGCCTGCTCGACCGCAACGACCAATGGCTGCGTCGCCGCTTCGAGGAGATGAACGTGATCCAGTTCGAGGACTGGGCCGACACCGGCGAGGAGTACACCGCTTTCGCGTTGGACGGGGCGCTCGGCGAGACGCCCGCGCCCGTCGCGGGCGAGTAGCGGCGAGGAGCGAGGGCTACGCCTCGGCGTCGTCGGGCTCGGGCACCACCACCACCGGGATCGGTGAGCGGTGGACGATCTCGTAGGTGATGCTGCCGAGCAGGGCGCCACGCATGGGTCCCTGGCCGCCGTGGCCGACGACGATCGCGTCGGCACCGCGTGCCTGGGCGACGCTGATCAGGCTCTCCACCGGGCGATCCCGGACGAGCTCCACCTCCACCGCCAGATCGGGGTAGGCGGTGGCCAGCTCGGCCTTGACCGCACCGGTGATCTCGGTACCCACCGCCTCGATCTCGTCCTCGAGTGCGCCCCCGCGCGGGCCCATCGGGCTCGCCTCGTACCCGAACACCAGCACCAAGCTGCCGCCCGTCGCCGAGGCGACGCGAGCGGCGAATCGCGCCGCTTCGTCGCCGCCGCTGTCGCCACCGACGCCGACCACCAGTTGCACGGCCATGTCAGGCTCCCTTCCCGCGACGATCGGTCGCGGTGTACGTGCCGAGCGGCGCAGCGAGCGTGTCGGCGGAGTTGGGGTCCTTCACGAGGTCGGCCGGGTCGGGCCGATAGGTGAAGAACTTCGGGTACGTGAACGAGCACCAGAGCATCAACGGCACGCCGACGACGAGGAGCAGGGTGCCGATGACGAGCACGGTGCCGACGCCGAAGAGCAACCCGTATCCGTAGTCCTCGGTGCGAGCGTCCCACACGGTCTTGCAGAAGACGTAGATCAACACCGAACCGCCGAAGCCGGGCAGCACGCCGATCAGCACGAAGTTCTTCGCGCTCTTCAGCAGGAAGCGTCGGTAGTACACGATGCACGAGATGCCGGACAGGCCGTAGTACACGGCGATCGCCATGCCGACGGCGGCGATCGAGGCGCTGTAGGCGTCGGTGTCGGTGTTGTTGCTGATCACGACGAGCAGCAGGTACCAGACGATCGACCCGATGCCGAACAGCCAGGTGCTGAAATCGGGCGTCAGCCGCTTGCGGTCGATCTGGGCGAGCTTCGGCGGGGCAGCACCGTGGGAGCCCATCGACAACATCGTGCGGGTGGCCGGCAGGATCGTCGTCTGGCACGATGCCGCTGCCGAGGTGAGGATCGAGATGACGAGCAGCTTGACCATCCAGTCGGGCAACGCCACCTTGCCGAGTTCGTACAGCGCCTCGTCGGCTTTCGCAGTGACGAAGTCCGGGCCGAGCAGCGACACCGCGCCGTAGGTGACGATCAAGTAGATCGCGAGCAGGATCAGCGTGCTGAGCACCGCTGCGCGGCCGGGCGTCGTGGCCGAGTCCTTCGCCTCTTCGTTCACCGAGACGCACGTGTCCCAGCCCCAGTAGATGAACACGGCGACGACGAGGCCGGCGATGATCGCACTCGAGCTGACGCCCGACGGCGACAGCCACGACAGGCTCGGCTTCACCGAGCTGTAGGTGACGTCGTCGACGGTGCGGGTGATGCCGTCGCCGAACGACTTCGACAGGGCGATGACGGCGAACACGGCGAGCACGATGAGCTCGGTGCCGAGCAGCAGCACCTGCGACCGGGCGGACAGTTCGATGCCCTTCCAGCAGATCCACGTCATCGCGATGATGAACAGGATGCCGATGAAGGTGGTGAGCCAGATGTTGTCGGCCGCACCCTCGTCGAAGAGCAGCACGAGGTACTGGCCGCTGATGCCGGCGAGGTTCGGCATGATCACCAGGTCGGCGACGATGCAGCCCCAGCCGGCGATCCATCCCGCCTTCGGGCCGAACGCTCGGACACCCCAGGTGAAGTTGGTGCCGCAGTCGGGGTCGGCCTTGTTGAGGTAGTAGAAGCTGGCCGCGATACATGCCATCGGCACGAATGCGAACAGCATGATGAACGGCGCCTTCGCACCGACCTCGCCGGTCACGAAGCCGACACTCGCGGCGAGGCTGTAGCCCGGCGCCGTCGAGGCGACACCGATCACGATCACGGCGACGAGGCCGAGCGATCCGCCTTTCAAGCCCTTGTCGGCCATCGCCGGCCGGTCGTTCTCGATGACGCTCATGCGAGCACCTTCATGACGGTTCCTCCCACCCGAACGGGTGAGAGCCGTCCCGGGTGGCGGAAGTGTGGCACATCCGGAACGGGTCCCTGAACGGCCGTCGGCGCCGGACCAACGGTGCCAGTCCGACCCGCGGTTGGAGCAACCGATCCGGAAGCCGAACGGGCTCGACGCGATCACTACAGTCGCGCGCGCTATGTCACTGCACTCCGATCCCTTCTTCCGCACCTTCCACGCCCTGCGCATCAAGGGCTTCGCGAAGGCCGAGGTCGTCGCCGAGGTGGCCGACCTGCCGTTGTCGATCGTGGAGGTGCATCTCGCCGACCTCCTGGCCCGCGAGTGGGCGATGTTCCGCGAGGCACGCCAGTTGTGGCAGCTCACGCCCGTCGGCCGGGAGGAGCACAAGACGGCCCTGGTCGCCGATGTCGGTCACCTGCACATCGCCGAGAAGCTGCACGCCTCGTACGAGGTGTTCCTGGGGATCAACGAGCGCTTCAAGGCGCTGTGCGGCGACTGGCAGTTGAAGGACGGCGCGCCCAACGATCACGCCGACGCCGCCTACGACGCGGAGGTCATCGGCCGTCTCGTCGCCCTGAACGACGAGGCGATCCCGGTCGTGGCTGCGATGGCGGTCCAGCTCGAGCGCCTCCACGCGTACGGCCCGCGACTGGCATCGACGTGCCAGCGTGTGGTCGCCGGTGAAACGAATATGTTCACCGGCGTCATGTGCGGCAGCTACCACGATGTGTGGATGGAACTGCACGAAGACCTCATCCTCACCCAGGGCATCGACCGCTCGGCCGAAGGGTCGTTCTGATGGCGAGGTTCGGCCGTGTCCTCACGGCGATGGTCACCCCCTTCGACGCGGAGGGTCGCCTCGACCTCGACGTCGCCCGCACGCTGGCTCGCTACCTGCAGGACCACGGCAACGACGGCATCGTCGTCGCCGGCACCACGGGCGAGGCGCCCGTGCTCACCGACGACGAGCGGTTGGCGCTGTTCGCCGCGGTCATCGAAGCGGTCAGCATCCCCGTGATCGCCGGTACGGGCACCAACGACACGGCGCACTCGGTGCACCTCACCTCGGAGGCCCAGGCGCTCGGCGCGGCCGGCGTGCTCGCCGTGTGCCCGTACTACAACCGGCCGTCGCAGGCGGGCATCGCCGCCCACATCCGCGCGATGGCGGCGGCGACCACGCTGCCGGTGATGGTGTACGACATCCCGGTGCGCACCGGGCGCAAGATCAACACGGCCACGCTGCTGTCGCTGTTCGAGACCCCGAACATCGTCGCGTTGAAGGACGCCGCCGGGAACCCAGGCGAGACGGCATCCCTGATCAGCTCCGCTCCGGAGCACGTCGAGGTGTACAGCGGCGACGACGGCATGACCCTGCCCCTGTTGGCCTCGGGCGCCGTCGGCGTGGTGGGCGTCGCCACCCACTGGACCGGTCCCGACCATCAGGAGATGTTCGATCTGTGGGAGAAGGGCGACCTCGTCGGTGCCCGCCTCGTCAACAGTCGGATGCTCGAGAGCTTCGCGTTCGAGACAGGGGACGACGCCCCGAACCCGATCCCGACCAAGGCGATGATGCGCCATCTCGGCATCCCGGTGGGTCAGGCGAGGCTCCCGATGGGCGACGCCCCGGCATTCGTGGAGGAGCGAGCACCTCTCGTGGCGGCGAATCTGCAACGCTGGCGGGATGCGTTCCCCCACCGTCCTGACCGCTGACCTGTCCTCACCGACGCCCGACCCGCGCGTGACGCTGTGAGCGCCCCCGTCCGCATCGCCTTCCTGGGCGGTCTCGGTGAGATCGGCCGCAACTGCATGGCGATCGAGCACGACGATCGCATCCTGCTCATCGACTGCGGTCTCATGTTCCCCGATGCCGACATGCACGGCATCGACCTCGTCCTGCCCGACTTCACCTACCTGCGCGAGAACGCCGCTCGTATCGAGGGGTGCGTCGTCACCCACGGGCACGAGGACCACGTGGGCGCCCTGCAGTACCTGCTGCGCGACCTGAGCTTCCCGATCTTCGGCTCCGCCGTGGCGCTCGGGCTGGCGCGCAACCGCATCGAGGAGGCAGGCCTGCTCGGCCGGACCGAGCTCGTCGCGGTGCGCGACGGCGAACGTCGCCGCATCGGCCCGTTCGACGTGGAGTTCATCCCCGTCACCCACTCGGTGCCCCATGCGCACGCGATCGCCCTGCACACCCCGCAGGGGATCATCCTCCACACGGGCGACTTCAAGCTCGACCTCACCCCGGTCGACGGTCGCCGCACCGACCTCGGTCGCATCGGCTCGCTCGCCTCGAACGAGGGCATCCGTCTGCTCCTGGCCGACTCCACCAACGCCGAGGAGCACGGGCACGCGCCGAGCGAGTCGAGCGTCGGTGGCGTGCTGCGGCAGCTGTTCATGGAGCAGCCCGATCGCCGGATCATCACGGCCAGCTTCGCCAGCCACCTCCACCGGATCCAGCAGATCATGGACGCCGCGGTGGCGACCGGTCGCGTCGTGGCCACGCTCGGGCTGAGCATGAAGAAGAACGTGCGGATGGGACGCGACCTCGGGATCATCAAGATCCCCGACGCGTCGCTCGTCGACATCGACGACATCGACTCCTACCCGCCGGGCAAGGTGTGCATCGTCTCCACCGGTTCCCAGGGTGAGCCCATGTCGGCCCTCGCGCTGCTCGCCCGCGGCGAGAGCAAGTTCGTGAAGGTCGGCGAGCACGACACCGTGATCCTGTCGAGCCACGCGATCCCCGGCAACGAGGGCAACGTGAACCGGGTGATCGACGGGCTCCTGCGCGCCGGGTGCGAGGTCGTGCACAGCGGTGTCGCGGACGTGCACGCCACCGGCCATGCGCAGGCGGACGAGCTGAAGACCTACCTGTCGATCACCAACCCCGAGTGGTACGTGCCGATCCACGGCGAGTACCGCCACATGGTGGCCAACGCCAAGCTCGGCATGTTGATGGGCGTCGCCCGCGACCACGTGCTGCTCTGCGAGGACGGCGACGTGCTGCAGCTCGACGACGAGGGCCTGGCCAACGCCGGTCGCATCCCGGCCGGCTACCTGTACGTCGACGGCATCATCGGCGACGTCGGACAGGGCGTGCTCCGCGACCGCCGGCTCCTCGCCGAAGAGGGTGTCGTGGTCGTCGTGGTCACCGTCGACATGGAGACGCGCAAGGTCCTCACCGGACCCGAGATCATCACGCGTGGCTGGGTGTACGCGCCCGAGGCCGAGGACCTGCTCGACGAGGCGTGCGACACCGTCGCCCTCGCTGTCGAGAAGTCGCTCGCCAGTGGCGTGCGCGATGTCGAGAGCCTCGAACGCGACGTGCGTCGCGCCGCCGGGAAGTTCGTCAGCGACCGCACCAAGCGTCGTCCGATGATCGTGCCCGTCGTGATGGAGACCTGATGTCGCCCGCGACGAGCGCGGTGCGCGCCGGCCTCGTGGTCGCCGTCGCGTGTGCGGCCGTGCTCCCGGGGTGCAGCGACGATGGTGAGTCAGGGCCGGAGACCACCTTCTCGCTCGGTCCCGCGGCGTGCGCCGTCGCCGACGACCCCGTGCTGATGGTCGACGAGATCGACGCCGCCGTCGCGGCGGTCGAGGCCGAGTTGGGTGGGGAGCAGGTCTACTTCGAGATCAACGCCACACCGCTGCTCGTCAACCTGTTCGTCGCCGATCCGGTGGCGAAGACGGTCACCCCGTACGTGTACGTGGGTGGCGAGCTGTCGGCCGAGGACCCGCTGCCCGTGGAATCGGGGTCGGCGTTCCCGGCCTCGGCGTTGGCGATCGACCCGCAGCGCGTGTTGTCGTGCATCACCGACCAGCTGCCCGACAGCGGCCTCGACGTGTTCTTCGTGGAGGCCAACGCCGACGGTGCGGTGCGGTACACGGTGCTGACCACCAACGCCCAGGGTGGCCAGCTCACGATCGAGATCACCGGCGCGGGCCTCGTGCTCGCGGTCGACGCGATCTGAACCCGGTGACGATCCGGCCGGTTGCGGCCGGTTGCGGCCGGGTCGAGCAGGTCGGAGCAGGTCAGAGCAGGCGAGGGGCCGGCTCGAGCGCGAAGTCGAGCTCGCCCCAGGGCACCACGATCGGCTCCAGGCCGTCGTCGAAGCAGAGCAGCACCTCGACCTCGTCGTCGACCGGCGCAGTGGCCTCCGGAACCGCGATCACGACGGCGAGTTCCCCGCTCGAGATGTAGCCGGCGAGGCGCGCCGCCGAGCGCTGGACGTCGCGGAGCAGTTCCCAGTACTCGTCGTTCGACGGATGACGGAACGTGGCGACGGTCGACGTCGGGTCGACGCACAGCACGCGCCGAGCGAGGGCGCGCAACATCGTCCAGTCGGTGGCGGTCACCGTGAGGAGGTGCGCGGCTCGCTGATGCACGGCCGACATGATGCGGGACGGTCGGAACGCCTCCCAGTGCCGGACGTCCCTTCCTCGGCTCATGCAAACGCGTCAGTACCCCTGGTGAGGTTCACCCTCCCTCGCCGCCACCCGTCACCCCTGGGGGCCGTGGGCGGGGGGTGCACCGACCGTCGCGCGCCCCATTGGTAGGTTGGCGCCGATGGCCACGTATGGCCCCGGCAAGGGTCGAAGCTCCAAGCAGTCGAGCGCGCGCAGCGCTGGTTCCCGCTCATCGGGTGCTTCGTCGCGCACCACCAACGCCCGATCCGACCGCACGGAGCGGATCGACCGCACCGACCGGTACGAGCGTGTGGACCGCACGAGCGGCACCCGGCGCACCTCGGCCTCGGCCGACCTGCGCGAGGCGATCGACGGTCGCGAGCACGAGTTCGTGGGCGTCGGCCTCATCGTCGCCGGCATCCTCGTCGGCCTCGCCGTCTACTTCGACGTGGCCGGACCCCTCGGTCGCGGCATCGAGACGCTGATCGGTTGGTTCACCGGTCTCGGTCGCTACGTCGTGCCCATCGCCCTGGTCGGCGTCGGCGGCGCCCTCGTGCACAAGGGGCGGAGCGACAACCGGCCCCGGCTCGTGCTCGGCTGGGCGCTCACGGCGCTGTCCGTGCTCGGCCTGCTCCACGTCGTGCGTGGGCCCGAGAAGCTCATGGCCGACTTCGACGCCTTCGGCACCGCCGGCGGCTGGTTCGGGGCGATCGTCGGCGAGCCGCTGCGCGGCCTCATCGCCGACGCCGGCGCGATCGTCGTGTTCGTCGCACTGCTGGTGCTCGGCCTCCTGCTCATCACCGGCTCCACCATCAAGCAGCTCATGTCGCAGACCTCGCGGGGTGCGGCGGCCATGGCCACCCCGCTCGGCAGCCTGGCCCGCAGCGCGCGATCGCGCCTCGGCGACATCGCCACGCTGAAGAGCGAGCGCGAGGACGCCGACGCCGACGACCTCGACCCCTACGACGAAGATCACGACGGCGGCCGGCCCAGCCTCTACGACGCCGATGCCGACGACGACTGGAGCGACGTCGCGCCGGCCAAGCCGAAGCGGGCCCGGAGCAAGCCGGCGGTCGATCCGGCGATGTTCACCCTCGGCGACGCCGAGCAGGCCGAGCTCGAACTCGGCCCGGGCGCCCAGAAGGGCGCGTGGGTGCTGCCGCCCTCCAACTACCTCACCCGCAGCGAGAACCAGACCATCAACAAGGCCGAGGTCGAGGCCCGCGGCAAGACCCTCGTCGAGTCGCTCGCCTCTCACGGGGTCGAGACGAAGATGGTCGGCATGACGGTGGGTCCCACCGTCACCCGGTACGAGCTCGAGCTCGGGGCAGGCGTCAAGGTTGCCCGGATCACCAGCCTCAACCGCGACATCGCCTACGCGATGGCGGCGGTCGACGTGCGCATCCTCGCCCCCATCCCCGGCCGTTCGGCGATCGGTGTCGAGGTGCCCAACCACACCCGCCAGCTGGTGGCCCTCGGCGACATCATGACCTCGCCCGAGGCGAAGGTCGCCAACCATCCCCTCGACGTGGCCGTCGGCAAGGACATCGCCGGACGGTCGGTGTTCCTCAACCTCGCCACCACGCCGCACCTGCTCATCGCCGGCACCACCGGCGCGGGCAAGTCGAGCGGCATCAACTGCATCATCACCTCGCTGCTCATGCGCACCACGCCCGAGCAGGTGAAGCTGATCCTGATCGACCCCAAGCAGGTCGAGATGGGCCAGTACAACCGCCTGCCACACCTGCTCACCCAGCCGGTCACCAACCCCAAGAAGGCGGCCAACGCGCTGCAGTGGGCGTGCAAGGAGATGGACCGGCGCTACGACGTGCTCTCCGAGGTCGGCTTCCGGGACATCGGCGGCTACAACGCGGCCTACGACCGTGGCGACCTGCAGGGCGAGGCGATGCCGGGCCTGCTCGACGACGACGCTCCGCCGCAGTACGAGCGCATGTCCTACATCGTGGTCGTGGTCGACGAGCTCAACGACCTGATGATGGTCGCCGCCCGCGACGTCGAGGAGAGCATCACCCGCATCGCCCAGAAGGCGCGTGCGGTGGGCATCCACCTCATCGTCGCCACGCAGCGACCGTCGGTGAACGTGATCACCGGCGTCATCAAGGCCAACGTGCCGGCGCGCATGGCCTTCGCCGTGTCGTCGCTCACCGACAGCCGGGTCATCCTCGATCAGCCGGGCGCCGAGAAGCTGGTCGGCAAGGGCGACATGTTGCTCCTGCCGGGCAGTTCCAACGTCGCCCAGCGCATCCAGGGCTCCTTCGTCAGCGAGGAGGAGGTCCGCAAGGTCGTCGCCCACTGGCGTCGCCAGGCGCCCGAGGTCACCTACGTCAGTGGGGTCGAGGGCGACGACGAGGGCGGCAGCGGCGGTGGTGGCGGCATGTTCGGTGGTTCGTCCTCCGGCGGCGACGAGGACGAGGACGAGGCATTGATGCGGCAGGCCATCGAGCTGGTGGTCCGCAGCCAGCTGGGCAGCACCTCGATGCTGCAGCGCAAGCTCAAGGTCGGCTTCGCCCGGGCCGGCCGGATCATGGACCTCCTCGAGACCCGCGGCATCGTCGGCCCGAGCGAGGGATCCAAGGCCCGTTCGGTGCTGATGACCGTCGAGGAGTACGAGCTGCTCCAGGGCAGCTGACCACCTTCGGTGAGCGCCGCCCGCACGTGCTGCGGGTCCGGCTCACCGACAACGCTCGAGGTCGTGCCGCAGGTCACGAAATGTGGCTCGGCACGCACCGGTTGGAGGGGGCATGTCCGTTCCCGATCCGACCGCTGTCCTCCGTCACGCCTTCGACTCGCTGAACGCACTCGTGCGTCCGTTGGTGGAAGCCGGTGTGGGCAATCCGCTGCGGCTCGGCGTCGGACCGGTGGTGGTCGAGACGACCGGTCGGGTGAGCGGTCTGCCGAGGCGCGTGCCGCTGCTGTCGGCACGCATCGGCGACACGATCTACGTCTCGACCGTGCGCGGGGAGTCGCAATGGATGAAGAACCTGGCGGCGTCTCGCGATGCGACCGTTCGACTCTTCGGTGTCGAGCGTGGTGCCGATGCATCCGTGGCGCGCGTCGGCGACCTGCAGCTGGCCACCTTGACGCTGCGGTCCTGAATCGGCTCGTCGCTCCAGCGGTCCGTCAGGCGATCCGTCGGCAGAGCAGATGGCTGATGCCGCTCGCGACGAGGTCGCCGCGTTCGTTCCAGACCCGCTGGTGGCTGCCGATCAGTCCGTCACGGGCAGCGGGGCTGGTGCCCTGCAAGAGGCACCAGTCGTCGGTCGGGTCGAGGTGGTGGAACTCGCAGGACACGTCGATGCTGGGTGCCATCCAGCCGTCGGCGCGGTGTCTGCGGCCGATCGACGGCCACGCGCCGAGATCGACGAGCAGGAGCAGGCGAGCTGCCTGTTCCCACTCGTCCTGCGCCGCCGGCGAGGCGAACCGCAACCAGTTCTCGTAGATCGCCGGCTCGAGGTCGCGTTCCTCCCACGCCGCCGATCCCATCCAACCCACCGGCCGTTGCTCGAAGTTGTCCCAGAAGCCGTAGCGGCTGGGCATGGCGCCGGGATCGGCGGCGATGCGTTCGGCCATCGTGGGCAGGTCGCGCCAGCTCGCCACGTCGGGCATCGGCGCGTCGTCGTGGTCGAGCCCCTCGATGCCGGCGTCGACGGCCCACACCATCGCGGCGAGCACCGCCTTGCCCTGCTGATCGATGCGGACGTGGATGCTGGTGGCCTGGCGGGTCGCTCGCTGCACCGTCGCGGTCACCTCGATCGGCGCGTCGAACGATGCGGCGCCGAGGAAGTGGACGGTGGCGTTGGCGGGCCGTGCCCGACCGGACACGGCGCGAGCGGCCGCGAGGGCGAACGCCGCCATGTAGCCGCCGTTCGGCCCCCAGATCTCCCAGTCGCGCGACATCGTCGCGGTGAACGTGCCCTCACCGGCGGGTGTGAGCTGTGCGTCGGCGGCGAGGTCCCCCATGCGGCCCGAGCGTAGGTGGCCCGCTGCCGCTCAGGAACCGCGTTTCCGTGGTCGCTTCGCCGCCCGTTCCTCGGCGTCGCGGAGCTTCGCCTCGACCACGAGTCGGACGACGTCCAGCGGCAGGGGTTCGCGATGGCGGAACTTCACGGTGCCCTTCGCGACCGCATAGGGCGCGAGCGCAGCGTCGATCTCGGGATCGCCCTGGGGGAGCGGGTACAGCGACACGTGCTCCTTCCAGGCGGCCATGAACACGAAGACCTTGCCGTCGATCGTGAACGCAGGGATGGCGTAACTGATCCGCTCGCCGGCATCGGGAGCGACCTCGCGCACGACGGCGCGGATCGCCTCCAGGCGCTCGCGGCCGGTCTCGTCGCAGTCGTCGAGGTACGCCTCGACACTCGTGTGCTTGCTCATCCGGGTGACCTCCGTGCGATCCGACGGTGCGGGGCTCCCCGACTCATCGGTGGCGGGGTGCCGGTGACATGATGCCCTCGATCCGACGGCGCCGGAGCCGTCGGCCGCATGGGGGTGCGTCGCATGACCGAGATCGAGTTCACGGAAGTCACGACGGGGCTGCGGTTCCCGGAAGGTCCGATCGCGATGCCCGACGGCACCGTGATCCTGGTCGAGATGTTCGGGCCGCGCATCACGCGGGTGCACCCCGACGGCACCAAGGAGACCGTGGCGGAGATCGTCGGCGGCCCGAACGGCGCAGCGATCGGGCCTGACGGCGCGCTCTACCTGTGCAACAACGGCGGGTGTTTCACCCCGGTCGACCTGGGCGAACTGCTGTTGCCCGGCCCGTTCGACCCGAGCCGCTACATCGGCGGGCGGATCCAGAAGGTCGACCTCGCCACGGGTGCGGTCACCGACCTCTACACCGAGTGCGACGGCCGCCCGCTCCGGGCCCCGAACGACCTCGTGTTCGACGCCCATGGCGGCTTCTGGTTCACCGATCACGGCATCCGCGACGCCGGCAACCGCACCAGCGATCTCACGAGCATCTACTACGCCACGGCCGACGGCAGTTCGATCACCGAGGTCGTGCACCCGGTGGAGGGGCCGAACGGCATCGGCCTGTCGCCCGACGGCACCAAGGTCTACTGGGCCGAGACCCACTCGGGTCGCGTGTTCCAGCGCACGATCTCCGCTCCTGGCGTGCTCGAGCCGCTGCCGCCGCTCGACCCGGGCTTGCTCGTCGGCCTGCCCGGCTACCAGCTGTTCGACTCGCTCGCAGTCGACGGTGACGGCAACGTGTGCGTCGCCACGCTCATCAACGGTGGCATCACGGTGATCACCCCGAGCGGCGAGACGAGCCACATCCCCACCGGCGACCTGCTCACGACCAACATCTGCTTCGGCGACAACGACGGCAGCGGCGAGTACCGCGACGCCTACGTCACGGTCAGCGGCACCGGCAAGCTGCTGCACTGCCGCTGGCCGAACACGGGCCTCCGCCTCCATCACCTCTAGGTCGCGCTGGCGCGGTTCGAGCGAGGCTCGCGGCAGCGACCCGGGAGGCGGGAGCGGGAACCGCGGGCGCACTCGGGGCGTCTGACTGGCATGCTCGTGCGCGTGGGGAACCGTCAACGACGACGTCGGGTCATCGCGCTCACGCTGACGTTGTGCGTGGCGCTCGGTGCCTGCAGCGACGAACGCGGTGCCGCGCCACCGTCCACGACCGACGGCGGTGCGACGTCGTCGACGGCCGCGCCCGGGACCACCACGTCGTCCACGGCGACGACGTTCCCGGGCACCACGGTGCCGCCGAGCACGATTCCGGTCGCCGTGCCGGTGCCCCACTTCGTCGACGAGACGGGCTTCGACGACCACTCCGTCCCGTCGGTCGCCTCGGTCGACGAACTCGTCGCGATGTCGCGCACGGGCGTCGGCGGGCAGTCGGTCATGAAGTTCGTGCTCCCGGGTTTCGACCTGTCGGCCGATGCGCCGGATCTGCCCCGTGCGCATCTCATGGACAGCGCGTTCTACGCACTGCACGACGAGTGGTGGTGGTTCCGTCTGTTGAACGGGCGGACGGTGCCGGGCGACGACACCGTTCCCGAGACCGATCGGCGCTTCGGTTCGGTCACCGAGATCGTGCAGTGGGCGCGGTCGAGGCCTGCGGGGCGGATCCCGCTCGGCCTCCGCTTCATCGAGGACCGGCTGTACAGCGATCGCTTCTACGACGTCGCGTTGCACAGCGAACCGCGCTCGCTCGGCGTCGGCTCGATCGTGCGATTTCCCGATGCGACCGGGCGGGTGCGCTGGTTGCTCGAACTCGAGTACACCGACGAGGTCACGCCCGAGCACATCGCACGGTTCTTCGAGCGTCTGCAGCCCGTGCTCCCCACCGAGGTGGCGGACGCGCTCACGTGGGTCGTGCGATCACCGCAGCACGACGAGGTCGCCCGTCGGATGACCGAGGAAGGACTGCCCTTCGGCGATCGTGTGGTGCGATACGCCGAGCTCGTCGCCGCCGGTGCGGTGTCGGTCTACAGCGAGGGCATCACCGCCGGTCGCCTGCTCTACGTCGGCCCCGACGGGGCCGACCTCGCCGACGCGACCCCGACCGACATCGTGATCACCGAGCACGTGCCCGACTGGCTGCCGCAGGCCGCTGCGCTCGTGACCTCCGACCCCCAGACACCGCTCGCCCACGTGGCGCTGCTGGCGCGCAACCGTCGCATCCCCGACGCGTCGAGCGCGGGCATCACCGCGGATGCCGGGGTGCGCCAGGCCGCCCGTGTGCGGGCCCATGCCGTGGTGATGGCGAGCGGTGGAGAGCTGACCATCGGGCTCATCACCCCCGAGCAGTACACGGCCTGGCAGCGCCGCGACGAGATCACGCCGCTCGCGCTGCCGACGGTCGACACCTCGACGATGCCGCTGGTGGTGGACCTCACCGATCTGGTCGCCGAACTCTCGGCCGGTGGGCTCGCCGCGGCGGAGGTCGACCGTTGGGTTCCGGCCATCGGTGGCAAGGCGGCCGGGTTCCTCACCCTGCTGTCGACACCGGGCCTCACACCGCCACCGGATCCGATGGCGATCACCGTCCGTCCGTATCTGGAGCATCTCGCCCCGCTGCGACCGACGATCGTCGCCGCGCTCGACGACCCCTCGCTCGACGGCGACCCGCGGGCGCGGTGGCTGGTGCTCGAGGGCGACGACGACTACGCCGACGTGTTCTCGAGCGACGCAGACGCTGCGTTCGCCGAGCGGTACCTCGCCGCGCACCCCGCCGGCACGGCGCTCGGGGACGTGCTCGACGCGGGCGGCATCCGTGAGTACGTGGAGGACACGCCGATCGCGCCGGCGACCCTGCGGGCGATCACCGCCGAGCTGCAGCGCACCTACGGCACCTACGCCGACACGACGGGCCTGCGGTTCCGATCGTCGAGCACGGTGGAGGACGTGGAGGGGTTCAACGGCGCCGGGCTGTACACGTCGTACACCGGCTTCCTGCGGCCGTCGGCACAGGCCGATCCCGACGACCGCGACAACACGATCGAGTCGGCGATCCAGAAGGCTTGGGCGTCGTACTGGAGCTTCGAAGCGTTCGAGGAGCGGCGTGCCGAGCGGATCGACCACCTCAGCGGTGCGATGGGGCTGGTGGTGCACGCCCGGTTCGACGACGATCTCGAACGGAACAACGGTGTCGCCACGTTCACCTACCTCCCCCGTGCACAGGGTGACCCGATCGACGACGACGCGGAACTCGAGATCAACGTGCAGGTCGGTGCCACCGACGTCACCAACCCCGACGGTCGCTCGTTCCCGGAGGTGATCGTGGTCCGACGGGTCGACGGCGAGCTGACGATCGAGCGCACCTCGCGGTCGAGCGTCGTCGAACCCCTGACGGACGTGCTCGACGACGCGGCAGTGCGAGAACTGTTCGAGCAGACCGCAGCGGTCGCCGAGGTGTGGCGCGCCCGACTCAACGCCTCGCTGTCGAGCGAACAGCAGGCGCAGACGGTGGTACTCGATGTCGAGTTCAAGAACGTCGAGCCCGGGTGGCCGGCGCTGCGGGCCGGCGAGCAGCCCTACCCGGCACGGTTGGTGATCCGCCAGGTGCGCAGCCTCGACCCGGGCATGCGCCGGCTACCGGACGCGGCGCGCGACCTGCCCGTGCCGCTCGACGTGTTGATGCGTGCATCGGAGATCGACGCCGGCTCGTGCACGGGAGCATCGGGTCGTCGCTTCGAGGGGATCGTGGTGCGCACCGACCCGTTGCTCGCGCCCGACATGGGCTTCACCGATGTCGCCTGGCAGCAGGGGGACGCGCTGCCCAACGGCACGGCGTGCAACGACACCCGGGTGGACGTGGCGACCTACACCTCGCCCGATCGAGCGCTCGTGTCGCTCGTGACGGGCGGCGAGGCGTTCGTGGTCCTCGACGGCGGCACCTGACCGGCCGGCGCCATCGGTGGGCCCGATCGGTGCGAGTCGTCGGTGCGAGCGGGCGGGTGGCACTCGGCCGGCTCGGCTGACCGGGACGACGGCGCCGGTAGCCTGGCGGGCCATGGGCCAGCGCTTCTACGTCGAGACCTTGGGCTGTCCCAAGAACCAGGTCGACAGCGACAAGATCATCGGCACGCTGCTGGCCGACGGCATGACGGCCACCGACGACGCGGGGTCGGCCGACCTCGTGGTCATCAACACCTGTGCGTTCATCGACGAGGCCCGCAAGGAGTCGATCGATACGATCCTCGCCCTCGAGGACCAGCGCAAGGACGGCGCCCGCCTCGTCGTCACCGGCTGCATGGCCGAGCGATACGGCGACGAGCTCGCCGAGGCCCTGCCCGAGGTCGATCGGGTCGCCGGGTTCGGCGTGCCCGTCAACGTCCTGGCCGACCAGGCGCCGGCCGGCGGCAAGCGGCTCATCCCGGTCAGCAGCGCACCGATCCCGAGCTTCGACCTGCTCAACCTGCCCCGGCCGAAGAGCTCGAGTCCGTGGGCGTACGTCAAGATCGCCGAGGGCTGCGACCGGTCGTGTGGGTTCTGCGCCATCCCGTCGTTCCGTGGGCCGCAGCGCAGTCGCGACATCGAGCAGATCCTGCGCGAGGTCGACGAGCTCGAAGCGCACGAGATCGTGCTCGTCGCCCAGGACCTCGCCAGCTACGGCAAGGACCGGCCCGAGGAGCTGGGCGCCGGCTCGATCGTCCCGCTCGTGCGCGCCGTCAGCGAGCGCGCCCGGTGGACCCGCCTGCTGTACCTGTATCCGAGCGACCTGACCGACGAGCTGATCGACGCCATCTGTGACACGGGCGTGCCGTACTTCGACCTCTCGCTGCAGCACGTCAGCAAGCCGCTGTTGCGCCGCATGCGCCGATGGGGCGACGGCGACCGCTTCCTGCGCCGCATCGCCGACATCCGCGACCGCGAGCCGGGGGCGGCGTTCCGCAGCAACTTCATCGTCGGGTACCCGGGCGAGACCGAGGAGGACCACGACGAGCTGCTCCGCTTCGTCGAGGAGGCCGAGCTCGACTGGTGCGGCTTCTTCTCGTACAGCCCCGAGGAGGGCACCCACGCCTACACCCTCGACGGCGCGGTCGATCGGGGGCTGATGAACGACCGGCTCGCCGAGCTGCGAGAGCTGCAGGACGAGATCACCGCCCGCCGGCGCGACGACCTCATCGGCACGACCACCACGGTGCTGGTCGACGAGCCGGGCACCGCTCGCAGCCATCGCGAGGCGCCCGAGATCGACGGCATCGTCGAGGTGCCGCACGATCTCGTGCCGGGAACCTTCGTCGAGGTGCGTATTGTCGACGCCATGGGCCCCGATCTGATCGCCGAACCGGTCGACGCGCTCGCGAGGAGCTGATCCGTGCCCGTCGACCCGAGCAAGATCGCCACCTGGGCCAACCTGGTCACCGTCGGCCGGGTGCTGATCGCCCCGCTGATGTTCCTCCTCATCCCCGAGGAGCCGGGTGGCGCGTGGGTGGCGTTCCTGCTGTGGTTCTTCCTCTGCTCGAGCGACGGCATCGACGGCTATCTCGCCCGTCGTCACGGCGTCACCAACTTCGGCACGTTCCTCGACCCACTCGCCGACAAGGTGTTGGTGCTCGGTGCGATGTTCACGCTCGTGAGTCGTGACGTGTTCTGGGTGGTGCCGGTCGTGATCATCGCCGCTCGCGAGATCGCGATCAGCCTGTACCGCACGTTCGTCGGGGCCAAGGGCGTCAGCGTGCCGGCGAGCAAGATCGCCAAGTGGAAGACCGTCACCCAGCAGCTGGCCGTCGGCTTCGCGATCCTGCCGATCACCGCGCTCGACGCGACCTGGTTGTGGAAGGGGCTGCTGTGGATCTCGGTGGCGCTCGCGCTGATCAGCGGCGGTCAGTACCTGTGGCGGGCGCAGGCGGGCAAGCGTGCCGTCACCACGCCCAGCATCACCCAGGTCGGCTGACCTCGATGGAGGCGGCGGCATGAGGTGCGACGTCGTCGCGATCGGGACCGAGCTGCTGCTCGGGCAGATCGTCGACACCAACTCGTCCTGGATCGGTGAGCACCTGGCGGCGAGCGGGATCGACTCGCTGCTGCAGGTGAAGGTCGGCGACAACCTGGGGCGCATGGAGCAGGTGTTGCGCGACGTGCTCGCCGCCGCCGATGCCGTCATCGTGTGCGGCGGGCTCGGACCCACCCACGACGACCTCACCCGCGAGGCGATCGCCGCGGTGATGGGCGTCGAGTTGGTGCACGACGAGTCGGTGGCGCAGGTGATCCGCGACCTGTTCGCGTCGCGCAACCGGCCGATGGCCGACAACAACCTGCGCCAGGCGCTGGTGCCGGTCGGCGCCGAGCTGATCCGCCAGACCCGCGGGACCGCGCCCGGGCTGATCTGCCCGGTCGTGGTCGACGGTGTCGAGAAGGTGATCTACGCCGTGCCCGGCGTGCCGCACGAGATGAAGGACATGCTCGAGCGCGCGGTGCTGCCCGACCTCCGTCGGCGCAACGGCGACCCGTCGGTGATCGTCAGCCGCACACTGCGCACCTGGGGCGAGAGCGAGAGCGGCCTCAACGAACGGCTCGACCCGGTGATCGACGACCTCGAGGCGGCGGGCACCCCGACGCTCGCGTTCCTCGCGAGCGGGTGGGAGGGCATCAAGGTGCGCCTCACGGCGAAGGCACCCACCGCGTCCGGGGCGGCTGCCCTGCTCGAACCGGTGGAGGCCCGCATCCGCGGCATCCTCGGCGACCAGGTGTTCGGTGTCGACGACGACACGATGGAGTCGGTGGTGCTCGACCTGCTCCGCACTCGAGGATGGAGCCTGGGACTGGCCGAGTCGGTCACCGGCGGCCTCGTCGCCGGACGGATCACGAACGTGCCGGGCGCGAGTCAGGTGTTCGTGGGTTCGGTCGTCAGCTACGCGAGCGAGGTGAAGTTCGACGTGCTCGGCGTCGACCGCGGCCCGGTGGTCAGCGAGCAGGCGGCCGAGCAGATGGCCGTCGGCGCCCGCCGGGTCCTGCACGCGGACGTCGCGCTGTCGCTCACCGGGGTCGCCGGCCCGACCGAGCAGGACGGCATGCCGGTCGGCACCCTGTGCGTCGGGATCGCCCTGCCGGACGGCCGCACCGTCACCCGGACGCTGCGCATGCCCGGTTTGCGCGACCAGATGCGTCAGATGAGCGTGATCTCGTCGCTCGACCTGCTCCGTCGCGAGCTGCTCGCCCTCGGCTGAGCCCACCGGTCCCGAACCAGGTCTGCGGCAGCGGCTGCTGCCCTAGGCTGTCGGCCGCACGCGCTCTCACCGGTTCGTGACACGTATAACGCCTCCGTAGCTCAATGGATAGAGCAGCGGGTTTCTACCCCGTGGGTTGGGAGTTCGAGTCTCTCCGGGGGCGCCCACAGGAGTTGCCAGCGACTTCACACCCGCTTCTCACCATCCGCACAGGGCTGGCTCTCCATACTCAAGGGCATGGACACCATGGAGCTCCCCCCGCTGCAGTCCGCCCCCGGTTCGTTCCCGCCGCCGGCCCCGCCCCCGCCGCCCGCGGCCGGAGGTCCGGGTGGCACTCCCGCCCGTCGTCGACGGTGGCCGCTGGCCGCCGGCGTCGTCGCACTCGCGCTCGGTGCAGGTGGCGTCGGCGGTGTGATCGGTGCACAGCTCACCGATGACGGTGGCGTGTCCGGACCGTCCTCGCAGGCCCCGATCGTGGCCGACGGCGGCAGTGGCCTCGATGACACGGGCACCGGTGTGATGTCGCTGGCCGACGTCGACGTCGCCGCCGTGGCGGAGAAGGTGGGTCCGAGCACGGTCACGATCAGCAATCTGGTCGACGACCAGCTGCTCGGCACCGGCACCGGCGTGATCATCACGAGCGACGGCGAGATCGTCACCAACGCCCACGTCGTGAACGGTGCCGACCAGGTACGGGTGCGCCTCGACGGCGAGACCGAGCCGCGCGACGCCGAGGTGCTGGCGGTCGATGCGCCGAACGACCTCGCCCTGTTGCGCATCGATGCCACCGGTCTGCCGGCGGCCACGATCGCCGCACCCGACGACGTGCGTGTCGGTGAGCCCGTCGTCGCGATCGGCTTCGCGCTCGCGCTCGACGGTGGGGCCAGCGTCACCACGGGCGTCGTGTCGGCACTCGATCGTACGCTCGTCACCGAGATCGGTGCGCTCGGCGGTCTGGTGCAGACCGACGCCGCCATCTCCTCGGGCAACTCCGGCGGTCCGCTGGTGAACGCCCGCGGCGAGGTGATCGGTATCAACACCGCCGTTGCGACCGGCAACGCCACCCGCTCGGCCAGCAACGTCGGCTTCGCCATCTCCGCCCGCACGTTGCTCGCCGAGATCGACACCCTGCGCGCCGCCTCCGGCGGTGAGACGCCGGCCGAGGGCTTCCTCGGCGTGTCGATCGAGGATCGCAACGACGGCGGAGCCGGCGCGGTGATCGCCGAGGTCACCGAGGACAGTCCTGCGGCCGAGGCCGGTATCGAGGTGGGCGACGTGGTGATCGCCGCCGACGGACGACCGGTGAGCGGCCAGGGCGGTCTGATCGCTGCGATCCGCGACGGTCAGGAGGGCACCGAGTTGACGCTGACCGTGCTGCGCGACGGCGAACGGCTCGACCTCACCGCCACGCTGGTGGCACGCGAGGCCGAGTGATCAGGCCAGTCCGACGAGCCGCTCGCTGAGGGTCCACAACCGGTCGGCCGTGTCGGGATCGATGGCGTAGGCGCGGACGCCGGTGTTGGCGCTCTCGTCGTCGGAGACGGCGGCCACGCCGCAGTCCTCGAGATAGGCGCCGCCCTGGCCGTCGAGCTCGGCGGCCGTTGCCGCCCACACCGAGGTCGCCGCACCCTGCGGGATCGTCTTCCAGGCGAACTCGCGGCCGCTGTCGGCGACCCGCGACATGAGGGTCTGGATGACCTCAGGGGTCATGTGCCGTCCCAGTTCGGTGTGGATCCCGCCGGGATGCACCGAGAACGCCTGTACCCCGGCGTCGCCGAAGCGCTGTTGGAAGCCGACCGCGAACAGCGCGTTGGCCGTCTTGGCCCGGCCGTACGCCACGAACGGTTCGTACGTGGTGTGCTCGAAGTTCCAGTCGTCGAGGTCGACGGTCGCGAAGGCGTGACCTCGCGAGCTGAGCGACACGAGCCGGCTCGCCGATCCGGCGACGAGGACGGGGGCGAGGAGCACGCCGAGCAGGAAGTGGCCCAGGTGATTGGTGCCGAACTGCAGCTCGAACCCGTCGACGGTGGTGCCCTGTGGGCAGGCCATGATGCCGGCGTTGTTGATCAGCACGTCGAGCGTGCCGTGGTCGGCGAGGAAGCCGTCGGCGAAGGCTCGCACGCTGGCGAGCGACGCCAGGTCGACCTGGCGCAGGGTCAGCGCGGCGTCGGGATGCGCGACACGGATCCGGTCGGCGGCGGCCTCCCCGCGGGCCAGGTCGCGTACGGCCATCGTGACGGTCGCGCCGTGGGCGGCGAGGGCGCGCGAGGTCTCCTCGCCGAGCCCGGTGGACCCGCCGGTGACGAGCACGTGGCGGCCGGTGAGGTCGTGGCCGGCGAGCACGTCGTCGGTGGTGGAGCTGAATCCGAAGGTGGTCATCGGGTCGAAGCCTGCCACAGCCCGCCGTCGGCGCCGACCGGATGCCGAGCTGGCCGCCGACCGGCCCGCTGACCGGCGACGGGATCGGCGTCGGCAGGAGTGATTTGGCGCATCACGGCCTACCCTTTGATGACCGGAATCAACGGCCGGGCGCCCAGCATTCGAGCAGCAGACCAGCGGCTCGCAGCTGAAGCCAGCAGAACCCAGCGAGGTCAACCTTGAAGTTCAAGAAGGGCGAAACCGTCATCTATCCCCAGCACGGTGCATGCATCGTGATGGGCACCAAGAAGATGGAGGCATTCGGTTCCACCCAGGAGTACCTCATCCTGCGCACGGTCATCAACGAGATGACCCTGTCGGTTCCCACGCTGAAGGCGGCCGAGGTGGGCGTGCGCCCGCCGGTGTCGAGCGACGAACTCGAAGACCTCGTGTCGGTGCTCTCGAAGGCCGACCCGCGCGTGCCCTCCAACTGGAGCCGTCGGTTCAAGAACCACCAGGAGAAGCTGAAGAGCGGCGACGTGTACCAGGTGGCCGAAGTGGTCCGGAACCTGGCTGCCCGCAACCGTGACGCGTCGCTGTCGGCCGCCGAGCGCACGATGTACGACCGGGCCCGCATCAACCTGATCAGCGAGATCGCCCCGGCGCTCAAGGTCAGCGCCGAGGAAGCCGAGCGCTACCTCGACGAGGCACTCGCGAAGGGCGTGCTGAAGCCCGCCAAGGAAGCCGCCAAGAAGAAGGCCTGACGGCGCGCCGGCCTCAGCCGGACCCGTCCTGTGGATCGACCTCGGATCGACCTCGGATCGACGGCCTCAGTGGCCGTCGGGTCCCACCTCCTGCAGCCACACCGTCCGCCCGTCGGGGTCGGTGCTCGCCTGCACGAACGTCCCCCAGTGGGTCGCCTCCCACTCGCCCGACATCGCCGTGTGGTCGGCCACGTCGAGGTACACCTCCACGGTCGGTGCGACGTCTTCGTCGACGCTGTCGACGAAGACGTACGGGCCGGGTGACGGCGGATCGAGCTTGGCGCTGCCGTGGCCGGTCTCGAAGTCGAGGGTGAAGCCGAGCCGTTGCCAGTACTCGATGGTGGCCGCGTAGTCGGCGGTGGTGACGAGGAGGTGGTGGATCCCGGTGACGCCCATGGCGTGCAACGTAGCGGCCGGCACGATCTACAGTCACCGGCCATGTCGTCACGCGTGCAAGTGTCCCGGGAAGCCCTCGAGGGGAAGATCCGCAACGGTGAGATCGACACCGTGCTCATGGTGTTCCCTGATCTGCAAGGTCGTCTCGTGGGCAAGCGGACGACGGGCCGGTTCTTCCTGGAGCACGTGGCCGACGACGGCACCGAGAACTGCGACTACCTGATCGCCTGCGACATGGACAACAACCCGGTCGCCGGGTACACGTTCACCAGCTACGAGCAGGGCTACGGCGACATGCTCGCTCGTGCAGACTGGGAGACCGTGCGGATCATCCCGTGGGTCGACCGCACCGCGATGATCATGTGCGACCTGCTCGACGTGACCACCGGCGAGCTGATCGAGGTGGCACCGCGAACGATCCTGCAGCGTCAGGTGGAGGCGGCCGCCGCGCAGGGCTTCCTGCCGATGGTGGCCAGCGAGATCGAGTTCTACCTGTTCAAGGACACCTACGACGAGGCTCATCAGAAGGGCTACCGCGACCTGCAGCCGCACTCGCCGTGGCTCGAGGACTACCACATCCTCCAGACCACCAAGGACGAGTACATCCTCGGCGCGATCCGCCGTGGGCTCGAGGCGGCCGGTGTGCCGGTGGAGTTCAGCAAGGGCGAGGCCGGCAAGGGCCAGCACGAGATCAACCTCGACTACACCACGGCCGTCGAGATGGCCGACCGCAACAGCGTCTACAAGACGGCCGCGAAGGAGATCGCCCACCTCAACGGACGGTCGGTGAGCTTCATGGCCAAGTACGACTTCAACGACACCGGCTCGTCGTGTCACATCCACTCCAGCCTGTGGAGCCTCGACGGCTCGCAGGCGCTGTTCGACGACCATCACGGGCCGCACGGCATGAGCAAGCTGTTCCAGCACTACCTCGCCGGCCTCATCGCGACCGCCCGCGAGTTCAGCCTGCTGTGGGCCCCGACGATCAACAGCTACAAGCGGTTCCAGCTCGGGTCGTGGGCCCCGACGGGCATCGGCTGGGGCATCGACAACCGCACGCTCGGTTACCGCAAGGTGGGCCACGGTAAGGGCACCCGTGTCGAGTGCCGCATCCCGGGCAGCGACGCCAACTCGTACTTCGCGTTCGCCGGCACGCTCGCCGGCGGCTTGTACGGCATCCGTCACGAGCTGCCGCTCGGCGAGCCGTTCAACGGCAACGGCTACGAGGCGCCCGAGATCGACCGCATCCCGTGGAACCTGCCCGACGCGATCGCCCTGTGGGAGCAGAGCTCGATCGCCAAGGAGTGCTTCGGCGAGGCCGTGCACCACCACATCCTCACGATGGCCAAGGCCGAGTGGGAGGCGTTCAACCACACCGTGACCGACTGGGAACTCCGCCGCTACTGGGAGCGCATCTAGTTCCGTGAGCCAGATGCCGCGTGTCGCGGTGTTTCGCTCACGGAAGGCGATCGTCCGTGAGCGAACGGCCGCGTGCGACGGCGTTTCGCTCACGGAACGCTGTTCGCTGGTCGACAAGAGCTCGGGGCGGTGACGGACGTGCAGCAGCTCTCGCCGCAGGATGCACGCAGGATCGCGGTCCGGGCCCAACTCCTCGACGCCGATCGACCGACCGACCTCACGCAGGTGCTGCACCACCTCGCGGCCGTGCAGGTCGACGGCACGAAGGCCGTGGCCCCGAGCGCCGATCTCGTGCTGTGGAGCCGTCTGGGCACGTCGTACTCGATGGCACATCTCGCCGCGGCGCTGGCCGAACACCGAGTGGTCGACCTGCGGGGCATCCTCCGCCCGGCCGACGACGTGGCCCTGTACCGAGCCGAGATGGCTCGCTGGCCGGGCGTGGGTGAGGTGCCCGCCTACCGGCAGCGCCAGAGCGACTGGCTCGACGCGAACGACGGATGCCGTCGCGACGTCCTGCGGCGGTTGCGCAGCGAGGGTCCGCTGTCGTCGAAGGAGATCCCCGATTCATGCGTGACGCCGTGGGCGTCGTCGGGGTGGAACAACAACAAGAACGTCGGGATGCTGCTCGAATTCATGGGCCAGCGAGGCGAGGTCGCAATCGCCGGTCACCGTGGTCGCGACCGCGTGTGGGACCTCGCTGAGCGGGTCTATCCCGACGTGCCGGCAGTGCCCGCCGGCGAGGCCGCACGCATCCGGGCCGAGCGGCGGTTGCGTTCACTCGGCATCGCACGCGCCCGCACCACCGAGACGCCGAACGAACCCAATGACGTCGGCGACATCGGGGTCACCGTCAGCGTCGAAGGTGTCCGAGGGGAGTGGCGGGCCGACCCGGACGCGCTCGACGCGCTCGGCCGCCCGTTCGAGGGACGTGCCGCGCTGCTGTCACCGCTCGACCGGCTCGTGTACGACCGCGCCCGCATGGCGGAGCTGTTCGGGTTCGACTACGCGCTGGAGATGTACAAGCCCGCCACCGAACGGAAGTGGGGCTACTTCGCGTTGCCGATCCTGTGGGGTGACCGGTTGGCGGGAAAGCTCGATGCCACCACCGACAAGAGGCGTCGCACCCTGCGCGTCGACGCGGTCCACGAGGACGAACGGTTCACGAAGTCGATGGCCGCCGCCGTGGACCGCGAGATCGAAGACCTGACCCGCTGGATCGAACGCGAGGTGTTCGCCCGCTGAACGCTGGTGCAGCCGGGCGTGACCTCGAACTCGACGACGACCGGGACGTGGTCGCTGATGGCCCACCACCACTCGCCGCCGGGCGACTCCCATTGCTCGGTCACCCTCGAGCGTTCGGGCACGAGTACATAGTCGAGGCGTGAGCGCGGCGCGATGGAGGGGTTGGTGGGGCCGCCGCCGGGATCGCGCAGGGCGACGGGACGGAACTCGCGGATCACCTCCACCTCGCCCGGTGCGTTGAGGTCGCCGGCCACCACGGCGAGCGGCGCCGACTCCTCCGCCACCAGCGCGGCGACGCGCCCTGCCTGGGCGATGCGCTCGTCGGGCTGTCGATGGGCAGCGAGGTGGGTGTCGTAGAGGCGCAGCCGGTCGTCGCCGCGCGAGACGGTGGCGGCGACCACGATGCGATGCCGGAACGTCCAGGTCGAGACGCCGGGCGAGATGGTGCGACGGGCGATCGACGACAGCGGGCCGGGGGACATGATCACCAGTCCCTCGGACAGCCACCAGGCGAGCGGCGTGTACGGATGATGCTTGCGGGCCCACGTGTGGTGCCAGCCGAGCAGCCCGGTGAGCGTGGCCGCCTGCCCACGACGGATCTCCTGCAACGCGACGGCATCGGGCCGGTGTTCGCGGATCACCTCGGCCACGAGTTCGAGGTCGGGGCGGCCGGCGCCGCGCAGGTTCCACGTGAGGATCCGCCAGGGCCGTGCGGGGGTGGGAACGGCTTCCGTCATGCGGTGGTCAGTCTGGCCGGTCGGCTACCTTCCTCGCCATGACTCGACTCGCGGGCAGGGTTGCCCTCATCACTGGTGCATCATCCGGACTCGGGCGCGTGGGCGCCGAGCGCTTCGCCCAGGAGGGCGCGAAGGTCGTCATCGCTGACATGGCCGACGGCAACGACGTGGTGGAGGCGATCGCCGCCGCCGGTGGCGAGGCCACCTACGTCGCCTGCGACGTCACCGACGAGGCCTCGGTGCAGAACGCCGTGCAGCACGCAGTCGAGACCTTCGGTGGCCTGCACGTGCTGTACAACAACGCCGGCGTGATGCTCGGTGACGACGACAACCCGGTCACCACGAGCACCGAGACGTACCAGAAGACGATGGACATCAACGTGCTCGGCGTGCTGCTCGGCTGCAAGCACGCGATCCCCGAGATGCTGAAGAGCGCCGAGGAGAGCGGCCAGGCCTCGTCGATCGTGAACGTCGCCTCGTTCGTCGCCCACATGGGTGCGGCCACGCCGCAGATCGCGTACACCGCTTCGAAGGGTGCCGTGCTCGCGATGACCCGCGAGATCGCCACGATCTACGCCCGCCAGGGTCTGCGTGCCAACGCGCTGTGCCCCGGGCCGATCATGACCCCGCTGCTCGCGAAGTTCCTGAGCGACGACGCGAAGCGCAACCGCCGTCTCGTGCACATCCCGATGGGCCGCTTCGGCGAGCCGATCGAGATCGCCAACGGTGCGTTGTTCCTCGCCAGCAACGAGTCGAGCTGGATGACCGGCCAGTCGCTGATCATCGACGGCGGCATCACCTCGGCATACGTCACCCCCGAGTGACCGGGCAGCGGCCGACCAGCGGCACGCACGCCTCGACCGCTTCGATCGCTTCGATCTTCTGCGGGCGGGTGTCGTCGTGACACTGCACGGCGAGGGCGCGATCCCTGCCGACCTCGCACGCCGGTTCGCCGCCTTCATCGACGACCGCATCGCGCAGGCGCCCCTCGGTCGCACCCTGCCGCCGTCGGCGATGATGCCGTTGCTCGACGGTGCCATCACCGCCGACGGCCTCGGCGCCGACGCGGCCTGGAACCGGTTCGTCGACCACGTCTCGCCGAACACGGTGGGCCTCGACAGCGAGCGCTACCTCGCCTTCATCCCGGTGTCACCGTCGGCCGCCGGCGTCTGGATGGATGCAGCGGTGAGCGCCGCCACGTACAGCGCCGAGTCGTGGCTGGAGGCGGCCGGTGTGGTCGCTGCGGAGAACCAGACCCTGCGCTGGCTGGCAGACGTGTTCGGCATGCCCGCATCGGCGGGCGGCTGCTTCATGAGCGGCGGGTCGATCGGCAACCTCAGCGCGCTCGCCGTGGCCCGTGAGCAGATGGGGGAGCGGCGCTCGGTCGCCGTCGCCGACACCGCGCACGCCTCGGTGTTCAACTCGCTTCGGATGCTTGGTCTGACCCGTGAGCCCGGGTACGAGATGATCGTCGTGCCGACCGGTGACGACGGCAGGTTCACCGGCGCGGCCCTCGCCGCGGCCGTCGAGGGTCGCACCGACGTCGGGCTCGTCGTCGCCGCCGCCGGCTCCACCAACGCAGGTGTCGTCGACGATCTCGCGGGCCTCGCCGACGTGGCCGAACGGTTGGGCGCGTGGTTCCACGTCGACGGCGCGTACGGCGCGGCGGGCGCACTGCTGCCCGAGCTGCGCCACCTGTACGACGGGCTCGGTCGGGCCGACTCGCTCATCGTCGACCCGCACAAGTGGCTGTTCGCTCCCGAGGGGTCGTGCGCGCTGCTGTACAAGAACCCGGACCTCGCGGCGGCGGTGCACACCCAGCACGGGCCGTACATCGACATCCTGCACGGCGACGAGCCGTTGTGGAACCCGAGCGACTACGGCTATCAGCTCACCCGGCGGGCGAGCGGCCTGCCGCTGTGGTTCGCGCTCGCGGTGCACGGCACCGATGCGCACGCTGAGGCGATCCGCCGCGGCATCGGACTCACCCGGCTCGCGGCAGAGCGGCTGTCGGCGATCGACGAGGTCTCGCTCGTGATGCAGCCGCAGCTGGGCGTGTTGCTGTTCCGACGGGAGGGATGGGGGCGTGCCGAATGGGGTGCGTGGGCGCACCGTGTGCTCAGCGAGGGGATCGCGTTCGTCGCGCCCTCCACGTGGAAGGGTGAGCCGGTGGGCCGGCTGGTGTTCCTGCACCCGCGCACGCCCGAGACGGTGATCGACGAGATCGCCGCCACCCTGGCCTGACCGACCGCGTCAGCCGCGGAGCACGACCTCGCCCCGAGGTGTGTCGAGCACGGCAGCCAACGCCGGCTCGCCCTGCTCGATCGAGATCCGCGCGTCCTCACCGACGATGGCAACGCTGCGGCTCAGGTGGTTGGCCTCGTGTGAGTGCAACTGCAACGACCGGAGCACGACGGGCTGGTCGAGCGACACGGTGGGATGTTCGCTGTCGAGCCAGTCGATCAGGAACGGCATCGGTCCGATCCAGTGATCGAGTCGGGGGAAGGTGAGCCGCCACGACAGCAGTACCCCGTCGGGGCGGGCTCGCCACATGTCGCTGATCGGGCCCGGATCCGCGTCGGACGCGGCGAGCACCCGCACCACGTGGTCGAGCGGTGAGTCCGGGTGCGCGCACCACGCGACGAGGCGCTCACCCTCGAGCAGATGGATGTCGAACGGCATCGGGCCCTCGTGATGACGCTGGTCGCGGTCGGGCCCGACGATCTCGAGGTAGGCGCCGTCACCGAGAGCCACCAGTTCGTTGCGGGTGCCCCGGCCGAGGTGCTGACCGCCTGGCGTCGGCGCGACGCCGAGCTGGGCACCGAGCGAGGCGACGGTGCGTTCGAGGTCGTCGGTGGCGTAGACGAGGTGGTCGATGATCCCGCTCATGCCCACATCATGATCCCGGGCTCAGCTCAGCGTGCGCACCGGATCGGAACCGTCCCAGCCGACCGCTGCGTCGCGCACCATGTCGTAGAACGCGAGCAGGCGCGGGGTCGGCTCGTACAGCTCCCAGTAGTGACCGCTCTGGGCGACGTCGTCGACGAACACGAACCGGGTGGTGCCCGCCATCGCACTCTGCGCCAGCGACAGTCCTGCGGCCTCGGCTCGCTCGATCGAGTCGGACACCGAGTCGGCGAGGCAGGCGAGGTGGTGCAGGCCGGTCTCGCCCTCGGCGAACCGTTCGGTCACGGCGCTGGGCGAGCGGTCGTGCTGGACGAACAGTTCGACCATGAACCCGCCCGACGGGCCGAGCATCCAGCCGTACGCGCTGGTGTGGTCGAACGTGCTCGGCCGACCGCGGTGCACCACGTCGGTGACCGGGATGTGGTCGCGCACGAAGAACGGGCCCGCGCCGTGGCGGTCGACCCAGCGCAGGGTGGCCAGCCGCGGATCGTCGACCACGTAGGCCACCTGCACCACCGGACCGAACATCGTGCTCACGCCGGGCACTGTAGGAGCCGCTCGATCTCCGGCCGCCAGCCAGGCGCGGGCCGGGAGGGCGCCCGAGCCCGTCGGTAGCCTGGCGGCGATGACGGGGCGGCGGACACGGTGGGCGCTCGACGTCGTGCTCACGGCCGCGGTGGCGTTCCTGGCGGCACTGTCGACCGGCCGGATCGTGGTGTGGCTGCGCTGGGTGCTCGGCCAGGCGAAGAACGATCACCCATGGTGGGCAGCGATGCCGGCCCTCGGCGGTGTGCTCGCGGTGCTGATCGTGGTGCGCGCCCGCACCACGCCGGCCACGGCCGACGCGTACGTGCGTGGTATCGACGACGGCGCACTGGCGATCGGCCCTGCGCCGGCGCGGTTCCTGGCACTCGTGAGCGGCGTGGGCGTCGGTGTGCCGCTCGGCTACGAGGGCCCGATGGTGTACTTCGGCGGCTCGCTCGGTGCCTGGGTCGCGCGACGTCTTGGACGTCCCGACCGCTGGTGCATCCTGGCCGCCGCCACCTCGGCGGTCGCGATGGTGATCGGCGCGCCCATCGCCGCCGCGCTGTTCGCGAGCGAGGTGGCGCGACGAGGGCTCCCTCGCCGTCGTGACGTGGTGCCGTTGACGATCGGCGCGGCGACGTCCTGGGCGGCGCGACGCCTCACCGGCGAGTCGGGCGGCGTGCTCGGGAGCGATCTCGGTCTGACGGCCGGACAGGTGGCGGTGGGGGCGCTGGCGATCGGCGGTGCTGCCGGGGTGTCAGCGCGTCTGTTCGTCGCCGCGGTGCGTCGGGCGAAGGAGCTGCACCTGTCGGTGGGCGCCCGCGTGGTCGGCGTCGCCGTGACGCTCGGCCTGGCCGTGCCGCTCGGCTGGTGGGCCGCCGACGAGCCGATCTTCGTCGGCAGCGGCGATCGCCTCCGCGAGTGGGCGGCACACACGTCGCAGGGCCCGCTGCTGCTCGCCACGCTGGTGTTCGCCGGGCTCGTGATCACGATGGTCGCATGCGGTGTGGTGGGCGGCCTGTTCCTGCCGTTGCTGTCGCTCGGGGCCCTGCTCGGCGTGCTCGTGGGCCGGGCGTGGCTACCCGACGTGCCGTACGCGGCATGTGTTGGCATCGGCGCATGCTGCCTACTGGCCGCGGCCTACGGCACGCCGCTCACCGCGGTCGCGTTGGCGTTCACGTCGTTCGGCTGGTCGTCGTCGGCCTGGCTCACCGTGGTGGGCGTGGCGATCGCGACGGCGATCGCCGGCGAGCGGTCGGTGAGCATGTACCAACGCTCCGCTCGAGCCGGCCGCGGTCGCCGAACGAGAATCCTGCCCACCTGGTGGAGTGGCCGGTACGTGCGTTCGTGACCGGCAAGACTGACGCCGTGAGCTCAGTCGCCTTCATCGGTCTCGGGGTCATGGGGACCCCCATGGCCCGCCATCTCGCCAGCCAGGGACACCGCGTCACGGTGTACAACCGCACGCCGGAGAAGGCGCTCGCCTGGGTGGCCCTGTACGGCCACCGGGCTGCGCCGACGCCGCGTGAGGCGGCCGACGGCGCCGAGTTCGTGTTCCTCTGCGTCGGCAACGACAACGACGTCCGCGACGTGGTGTACGGACCCGACGGCGTGCTCGCCGGTGCCGGCCCGGGTGCGGTGCTCGTCGACCACACGACCGCCTCGGCCGAGGTGGCCAAGGAACTGGCCGAAGCAGCCGCCGAGTTCGGCGTCGGTTTCGTCGACGCACCGGTGTCGGGCGGTCAGGCGGGCGCCGAGAACGGGCAGCTCACGATCATGTGCGGGGCCGACGACGAGGCGTTCTACACGCTCGCCCTCCCGGTGATGGGTTCGTACGCGAAGGCCGTGTCGCTGATGGGTCCCGCAGGCTCGGGCCAGCTCACCAAGATGGTGAACCAGATCTGCATCGCCGGCATCGTGCAGGGGCTGTCGGAGGGCATCAACTTCGCGATGAAGGCGGGTCTCGATCCCGACGCCGTGATCGACGTGATCAAGTACGGCGCTGCGCAGAGCTGGCAGATGGAGAACCGCGGCCACACGATGTCGAAGGGCGAGTTCGACTTCGGCTTCGCGGTGGAGTGGATGCGCAAGGACCTCGGCATCGTCCTCGACGAGGCGAACCGCAACGGAGCTCGTCTGCCGGTGACCGCGCTGATCGACCAGTTCTACGCGCAGGTGATCGCCCGCGGCGGCCGCCGCTGGGACACGAGCAGCCTCATCCAACTCCTCGCCCACGACTGATCCGTCAGCGCGTTTGTTCGCTCACGCGTCAATACGACGCGTTCGTGAACAATCGCGAGATGACCGGTTCGGCGTTTGTTCGCTCACGCGTCGATATGACGCGGAAGTGACCAAACGCGCAGTGGTCAGGGGGTGGTGAGGGGGAGGCGGTCGACGCCGCGGATCGTGAGCCGGTCGCGCCAACTGGGGTCGCCGGCGAGCTCGACGTCGGGGAACCGGCGGATGAGCGAACCGATCGCCACCGTCGCTTCGAGCTTCGCGAGCGAGGCGCCGAGGCAGTAGTGCACCCCGGCCGCGAACGCCAGGTGGTTGCGCGAGTTCGGGCGATCGAGACGCAGCGTGTGCGGATCGTCGAACACCGACGGGTCGTGGTTCGCGGCGCCGAGCACGGTCATCACCATCGTGTTCGCCGGCACCTCGACGTCGCCGAACACCACCGGCTGCAACGGCACGCGGACGGTCTGTTGCACCGGCCCGTCGTAGCGCAGCAGTTCGTCGATCGCCTGTGCGTCGATGCTCGGGTCGGCCGCCCACCGGCGCAGCTCGTCGGGGTGCCGGAGCAGCGCCAGCGTGCCGTTGCCGATGAGGTTCACCGTGGTCTCGTGGCCGGCGACGTACAGCAGCAGCACGAACGACATCAGTTCGGCGGTGCTCAACCGGTCGCCCGCCTCCTCCACCTGCAGCAGGGCGGAGAGCAGATCGTCGCCCAGGTGCTGGCGCCGGTGGGCGATCACCTCACGGAGGTACTCGCTCATCTGCTCGGCAGCAGCCTCGGAAGCATCGATCGTCGCGTCGTCGGCGGTCGGTTCGAGCGATGCAGTGAGCGCCTGCGACCAGTCGCGCACCTCGTCGGAACGGTCGGTCGGCAAGTCGAGCAGATCACTGATCACCTGGAACGGCACTGGGAACGCGAGCTCGTCGACGAGTTCGATCGACCCGCGCTCGGCGGCCACGTCGAGGACGTCGTCGACCAGCTGCTGGATGCGCGGCCGGAGCCGTTCGATGGCCGACGGCGTGAAGGCCTGGGTGACCAGGCGACGCAGACGCGTGTGGTCGGGGGGATCGAGGTTGAGGATCGACTTCGAAGTGCGGCCCTCCTCGATTCGCTTCTGGAACGCCTCCCGCCGGCGCAGCCGAACCGGGTCGGTCGGCGCCGCGACGTGGGCCTCGATGTCGCGGGCGAACTCAGCGCCCCGCAGCGCCCGGGCCACGTCCTCGTAGCGGGTGAGGACCGTGAATCCCATCACCGACACGTGCACCGGATCCTCGGTGCGGAGCCGGTCGTAGAACGGGTACGGGTCGGCGCGGAAGGCCGGATCGAACGGGTTGAACAGCGGTGCGTCCATCAGCTCATCGTGACACTGCGGCGCACACATGAGGGGGTCGCATGTGTCACAAGTCGTGCCACATCGTCTGCTCACATCTCTGTGCTGGTCGTCCCTGCCCGGATGTCGAGCTCGTGGGCGATCGCATCGATCTCGCCGGCCAGCCGGACGTCGCGTGCGGTGATCGCGTCGACGTCGTGGCTCCACGTCACCACCACCACGTGGCCGTAGCGGAGGTCGATGTCGGGGTGGTGGTCGGCCGCCTCGGCCGCCGCGCCGATCCCGTTCACGAGCGCGAGGCCGGCGGCGAAGGTCCCCGTGTCGTAGCGGGCGCGCAAGCGGCCGTCGACGACCTGCCATCCGGTGAGGGACCGCACGGCGTCGTGGGTGGCGGGCAGCGGGACGAGGTCCTCGGGTGGAAACGGGTTCATCGGTCGTTCGTCCGACTCAGGTCAGCCCGAAGTCCGGCTGCTGGTGCTGCGCGATCGTGTCGCCCCACACGATCCATTGGGAGCCGTTCGCCCGGGCGTCGAGCGCCTGCATCGCGGCTTCGGCCACCCGCTCGGGCTCGATCACAGGCATGCCCATCTCGCGGATGAACCCGCGGAACTCCTCGGGCACGAGCGGCGTCGCCACGAAGCCTGGGCAGATCGCACTGATGCACACCCCGTACGGGTCGAGGCTCGGGCCGAGCGAACGCACCAGTCCGACGACCGCGTGCTTCGTCGCGCCGTACACCGGGTCGCCCGGGATCGGGCCGAGCCCGGCCATCGACGCGGTGACGAGGATCTGTCCACCACCGTGCTCGACCATCTTCGGCAGCACCGCACGCACGCCGAAGAACACGCCGTCGACGTTGGCTCCGAAGATCGTGCGGTACGCGTCGTCGGTGACGTCGGACAGGGGGAGCGCCCCCTCGGCCATCAGCGCCCGGCCGGGGGTGGCGATGCCCGCGTTGAGGTGCACGACGTCGAGGGCCGGCAGTCGCTCGGCGAGTTCGGCCCATGCCGCGGGATCGGCCACGTCGAGTTGGATCTCGTCGCTCGACGTCGGGTGCAGGTCGGCGACGAAGACCGTCGCGCCCTCGGACCGATACCGATCGGCGCAGGCCTTGCCGATCCCGGAGGAACCTCCGGTGACGAGGACGTGTCGGCCTGCGAGTGCGCTCGTGGTCATCGACTCATTCGAGCACCTGGAACTCACGTCGCACGACTTGACCGGGGCAAGCGCCCCCCTCCCACATCTGGGGGGTTCGTCAGCAATCTCCTCGCGCCACGTCAAGTGTTCGTCCAGTTCGGCCGAACACCCTTGCGTTATGCAGGCGGAGACCCCACACAACCGGCGGCGGATGGACATGGCCGACGTCAGTCGACGACTCCTCGGGCGGGAGGAACGCTCGGAGCTCAGCGACGCAGCTCGTTCGCTCGTCGAGGGTCGGAACGTGCTCGTCACGGGAGCGGCTGGCTCGATCGGCAGCGAGATCGTGCGTCAGCTCACACCCCTCGGCGCACACGTCTATCTGCTCGACCACGACGAGTCGAGGTTGCACTCCCTGCACCTCGAGCTCAGTGGCAGCGGTCTGCTCGACAGCGACACCGTCGTACTGGCCGACATTCGCGATCGACGCCGGCTCCATCGGGTCTTCGCCGACCTCGCACCCGATGTGGTGTTCCACGCCGCTGCGCACAAGCATCTGCAGCTCCTCGAGCGAGCGCCGGCCGAGGCTGTCAAGACCAACGTGTACGGCACCCAGAACGTCGTCGACGCCTCGCTCGCAGCAGGCGTGGAGCGCTTCGTCCTGATCTCCACCGACAAGGCGGCCGAACCGAGCTCGGTGCTCGGCGCGTCGAAGCTCCTGTCGGAGTACGTGCTCCAGGGCGTCGCCCATCACGGGATGCGCGTCGCATCGGTCCGATTCGGCAACGTGCTGGGGAGCCGGGGGTCGTTGCTCGACACGCTCCGTTGGCAGCTGGCCAACGGGCTGCCGGTCACCATCACCCATCCCGAGGTGACCCGCTACTTCATGTCGATCCCCGAGGCCGTGGGCCTCGTGCTCGAAGCCGGGTTGTTGGCCGACTGCGGCGAGACCTACGTCCTCGACATGGGCGACCCGATCCGGATCGTCGACATCGTCGAACGGTTCAGCGACCTCACGGGCTGGCCGGTGGCGTCGTACCGGTTCAGCGGTCTGCGGCCCGGAGAGAAGCTGCACGAGGTGCTGGCGGGTTCGCACGAGTCGCAGTTCCCCACCGGTCACCCCCGCATCAGCGTGATCCCGCCGAACTTGTCGGGGCGACGTCTCGAGGTGTTCTTCGACCTCCTGATGCCCCTGTTCCGGGCCGCGTTGCACGACCGCGACGAGTTCATCCGAGACCTGCTGGTCGACGGTGTCGCGGCGATGCGGACGGCGGCTGACGCCGTCGCGCACGTCGCACCGGATGCGCACGTCGCACCGGTCGGGCCGGTCGAGGTGCTGTTGCCCGCCTGATGGTGACCTGATGTCCGCACTCGAGTGGCTCACGATGCTGGTGTTGTTCGCACCGGCGGTGCTGCTCGCACTCTCGGAGATGTCGCCGAACCTGCGCGCGTCGCGGCACGCCCGGCTCACGGTCGATCGCAACAGCCGGCGCATCGAGAACTTCACCGTGATCGTGCCGATCTACGGCCACATCAAGTACCTGACGAACGTCGACTACCTGCGTCAGTACGGCGAGCGGGTGCTGATCACCACGACCACCGCCGAGACCGACGAGTTCAACGCTGCGATCGAGGAGGTCTGCGCCCGGGAAGGCTTCCGGATCTTCAGGGGCCACGTGCCAGGACGCTCGGTCGGTGGTACGGGTGGGAAGAAGTCGACCGGTGGTGTGGTGCGCGAGATCATCGTTCGTGACGCGCTCGCGGCGGTGGAGCACCCGTACGTGGTGTGCATCGACGCCGACACCGAGACCGAGTTGCCGCTGTCGCTCCTCGTCGGCGGGTTGGAGGCCGGTTCGTTCGATGTCGCCTCGGTGCGCCTGCAGGCGCAGAACCAGACCAACATGATCGAACGGCTCCAGGGGCACGAGTACCGGACGGCGATGCGCCTGCGGGTGCTGATGCCGTGGCTGGTGTCGGGAGCGTGCCACGTGCTGCGCACCCGCGTGCATCGCGAGATCATGCACGCCCACTCGACCTTCTTCCAGGGCAACGACGTCGAGGTGGGAGTGCTGGGTGACGCGCTGAAGTACCGCGTCGGCCACGTGCCGTTCGTAGTGCCCACGATCGTGCCCAGCACGTTCGGCGCCTGGTTCCGGCAGCGGTTGGCGTGGTCGGGTGGCGAGGCGCGGCTGTTCGTCGTGAACCTCTACCTGGTGCGGTGGCATCCGACGCTGTTCCTGTACGGATTCCTGTCTCTCGTGACCACCCCGCTGCGGTGGTACTACCTCATCAATCCGACGTGGCCCGTGGCTGCGGCGGTCGCCACCTACCTGCTGACGATGGCGTGGGTGAACCGACGTGACTTCGATGTGGCGCTGCTGCTGATGCCGCTGTACCTGCTGTTCATCAGCCTCGTCGTCGTGCCCCTCGGGGTGTACACGTACGTGAAGATGGCCTGGGCCGATCGGAAGGTCGGGTTGATCCGCCGCATGCGCGGCCATGGTCCGCTCCCCGGCGAGCCGCCGTCAGCGCGCGATGAGACGCTCGGCTACGTTCCACGGACGCTCGTGACGGAGTCGATCGCCGGGGGCTGGAACCGCCCGATCTGAGGCTGACCGAACCAGTCTGACCGCGCGGCCGGGACCGGCTCAGGCGCCGGCGACCGCTGCCAGCGTGTCGACGATGCGGCCGACCTGGTCGTCGGTGATCACGAGCGGCGGGCAGAACGTGAGCGTGTCGGTGTTGATCGCCCGGCAGATCACGCCGCGGCGGAGCATCTCGTCGCGGATCGTCATCGCGTTCTGGTCGGGGCGGAGGCCGGCCGCCCACATGGCGCCCTCGCCGCGGGTGTGGTCGATCACGCCGTCGGCCGCGAGCGACCGGAGGCCACCGCTCAGCTGGGCGCCCACGTGCGTGGCGCGCTCGACCAGGCCCTCGCGACGCATGATCGCCAGGTTGGTGAGTGCGGCAACACAGGCGACCGGGTGACCGGAGTAGGTGAAGCCGTGGCGCAGGAAGAAGTCGGGGTCGCGCTCGAGCGCTGCTCGCGGGCCGGGGCCGACGAACACGCCGCCGAGCGGCTGGTACCCGGAGGTGACGCCTTTCGCGAACGTGACCAGGTCGGGGCGAACGCCGAAGTGGTGGGCGGCGAACCAGCTGCCGAGGCGGCCGTAACCGGTGATGACCTCGTCGAAGATGAGGTAGGCGCCGTGCTGGTCGCACAGCTTGCGCAGCGACTGGAGGTAGCCCTCCTGAGGCGGGTAGATGCCGGCCGCGCCCTGCACGGGCTCGGTGAGGACGGCCGCGATCGTGTCGCTGTGCTGAGCCATCAACGACGCCAGACCTTCGACGTCGTCGGCCGGCACCTGCACCACGTCGGCCACGAACGGACCGAAGTTCTCGCGATTCGGGGCGATGCCCTGGGCGCTGGTGCCGCCGTAGTTCACGCCGTGGTAGCCGCGGGTGCGGGAGATGATGAGCTTGCGCTGGGGCTGGCCCGCCTGCACGTGGGCGATGCGGGCGAGCTTCATGGCGGTGTCGACCGCCTCGGAGCCCGAGCAGCACAGGAACACGCGGCTGTCGTCCATCGGGGCGATGCCGTGCAACTCGGTCGCCAACTGCTCGGCCGGATCGTTGGTGAACGGGTCGAAACAGCTGTACGCGGCGATGACGCGCGCCTGGGCGGAGATCGCGTCGGCGATCTCGTCGCGCCCGTGTCCCACGGCGCAGTACCAGAGGCTCGCCATGCCGTCGACGAGCTCGTTGCCGTCGCTGTCCCAGACGAGTGCCCCCTCACCCCGCACGATACGGACGAACGACTCCCGGGTGGGCTTGGCGAAGGGATGCAAGAAGGCTGACGGCACGGCCCGCGACCGTAGCAAGCGGCGCCTACACTTCTGCTGGTGGCGACCCTCACGCGTTCGACGGGCAGGTTCGCGGGCTCGGCGGCCACCTGGATCCGGCAGACCGTCGCACTCCGTTCCGCCGACTCGCCCACCAAGCTCCGCCTGGCCATGGTCGTCACCGTGCTCGCTGCGTTGCTGCTGTCGATCGCCGGCTGGTACTCGATCGACCGGCGCGACACCGCGATCGGCGACGCCGCCCGCGCCGCGGAGCAGTTGATCCAGGTGCAGGACGTGCGGGTGCAGGTCGTGCAGGCCGACTCGATCGCCTCCAACGCCTACCTCGTGGGTGGTCAGGAAGCGGCCGATCAGCGGGCCGAGTACGACTCGCGCATCGCCGCCGCTGCCGCCGGTCTGCTGGTGGCCGTCCAGGGCGCGACGAGCGTCGACGCCACGGAGCTCGAATCCGTGAACCAGCGGTTGGCGGTGTACGTCGGCCTCGTCGAGCAGGCCAGGGCCAACAACCGGCAGGGCTTCCCGGTCGGCGCCGCCTACCAGCGCCAGGCCCGGGCGATCGCCTCGGTGCTGGTCGACTCCCTGCGGACCGTCGAGCAGAGCACCCGACAGCGCGTCGACGACAGCATGGCCAGGGCACATCGGGCCAGCTGGACGCTGATCGTCGCCGGTCTCCTCGTGCTGGTCGCCCTCGTCGTCGGGTCGTGGTGGCTGGCGGTGCGCTGGCGCCGGCTCGTGAACGTGCCGCTCGCGATCGCCGGCGTCATCGTCGTGCTCGTCCTCACCGTCGGGCTCGGCGTGAACGGCCGTGCCGTGTCGAAGGCGGGCGATGCCGTGCGTGGCCCGTTGTCCGCTGCCGATCTGGTGGCGCAGGCGCGCGCTGCAGGTTTCGACGCGCGGTCGAGCGAGGCACTCACCCTCATCAACCGTGGCAACGGTGCCGCCTACGAGACCGGATGGCAGCTGTCGTCGAGCATCGTCGCCGAAGCGCTCCTCCGGTCGTGCGACAGCTACGGGGTCGGCTGTGGTGCGGTGCTGTCGTACGAGGCCTACGCCGACAGCCACGCCATGGTTCGCTCGCTCGACGACGCCGGCGACTGGGATCGAGCCGTCGAACTCGCCACGGCGGGCAGCCTCGATGCCCTCGTGCAGCAGTCGGGCTCGAATCCGCCCGCCGACTTCGACGCGTTCGCCGTGGCGTCCAGCGACGAACTCGTCGAGCAGTCGACGACCGCGTCGCAGGCCTTCGACGACGCCGACGCCCAACTCCTCGTCCTCCGGTGGATCGTGGTGGCGGCAGGGCTGGCGATCGCTGCGCTCGCCTTCACCGGCTACGAGCGACGACTTCGGGAGTACCGATGAACGCACGCACACGAGGTCGGAGGTGGCCCGCCGCTGTCTGCGCGTTGGGCATGGTCGTCGGCGCCGCCTGTTCCGGCGACGCCACGCTGCCCGACGAGGTTGCCGGCTCGATCGCCGAGGCGACCACCACGCCGACCACCGCCGCGCCGGCCTGCCCCGACCCGTCTGCGTACGCGTCGATGACCTACGAGCCGCTCGAGGTCCTTCCCGAACCGGGTGACATGCCCGACGGCACCACGATGGCGGAGATCCAGGACCGTGGCCAGCTCGTGGTGGGCGTCTCGGCCGACACGTTGCTGTTCGGCTCGCGCAACCCGCTCAACGGCGACATCGAGGGCTTCGACATCGACGTCCTGAAGACCGTCGCCCGCGCGATCTTCGGCGACGGCGGCGAGGAACGCATCGTCTACAAGGTGATCACCTACGCCCAGCGGCTCCCGTCGCTCGAGGCGGGCGACGTCGACATCGTGGCGCACACGATGACGATCAACTGCAACCGCTGGCTGCGCATCGCGTTCTCGTCCGTCTACTACCAAGCCGGCCAGAAGGTGCTGGTGAAGGACAAGGAGCGGTTCCCCGACGTGTTCGCCCTGCGCGACGCCGGCGCCCGAGTGTGTGCGCCCGAGGGCAGCACCAACATCGACGAGATCAGCAAGGCCGAGTACGCCGGGGTGATCGTGGTGCCGAAGCCCGACATCAGCGACTGCCTGGTCGCGATGCAGCAGGGCCAGGCCGACGCCACCACCGGGGACGACACGGTGCTCGCCGGCTTCGCCGCGCAGGACCCGAGCACCGAGCTCGTCGGTGACGCGTTCACCCAGGAGCCCTACGGCCTCGGCATGAACCTCGACGATTCCGATCTCGTGCAGTTCGTCAACGCCGTGCTCGACCAGGCCCGCGCCGACGGCACGCTCGAGCAGATCGCCCGCACCTGGCTGGTCGACACCGGGGCTCTCGACGCGGAGGACGTGCCGCCCGTGCCCGAACCCGACTACACGAGGGCGTTGCCGTGAGTGCACGCCGCGGCGCACGGGCCGATCTCCCCGCCGTGCTGGCGCAGTGGGACGAGTGGCTGTCGACGGCCACCGACCGCCTGATGAGCCTGGACGAGCGCGTCACCGCAGTGGGCGACGATCTCCCCGACCACGCTCGGGCCTCGCTGGACGTCGCTGCGGCGTTCCTGTGCCGCAAGGCGATCGGCACCCGCGTCGACGCGATCCGTGCAGACCCCGGACAGGCCGTGGCGCTCAGCGCCCAGCCGGTCACCGACGACCACGGCGCCGCAGTCGCCGCCGACCTCAGCACCGCTGCCGCGCTGCTGGGCGGGATCCTCGACCGCGTGGAGACGGCCGTCGTCGGGGCCGAATCGGCGCATGCCACCCTCGCCACCGACCGCACCGCGGCCGGCGCCGATCTCGCGGTCGCGGAACGACTCGCCGGCGAGCTCGGTCACTACGTACAGCGCTGCGCCGCCGCCCGGGCCCGCGCCGACGCCGCCGGACGTGCACCCGGGGAATGGCGTGCGCTCGCCGTCGAGGCGGCGGCGCTGCGGATCGAGCTCGAACGCATCGACGGGGTGCGGCGTACGTCTTTCGAGCGCTGGCGAGCGCTCCCGACGACGCTCGAGGCGCTGCGCACGCGGGAAGCCGAGGTGCGCGACACGGTCGAGAGCGTCCGGTCGAAGGTCGAACCCGTGCCGGTGCTCGCGGTGCCGTCGGTCGACGCTCTCGGCGCGGTCCGGCCCGTCGAGGAACTCGAGGCGATGCCGTGGCCAGCGGCGCGGGTCGCGATGGAGCCGTTCCTGCTGCGGGTCGACCGGCTGGGTGCCGCGTTCGACGAGGTCGCCACACGGTTCAGCGCGGTCCTGGAACGCCGCAACGAACTGCGCGGCCTGCTGCACGCCTTCCGCGACAAGGCCGGTGGGTCGGGTCTCGCTGAAGACGCGACGCTCGAGCCGCTGCTGCGCGCCGCCGAGCAAGAGCTCTGGTCGGCGCCGTGCAACGTCGACGCTGCTGCCGAGCTCGTGCAGTCGTACACCGATGCGGTGAACGCGGCGATCGTCGCACGCACGCCGGCGGCGGGATCGGTCGGCGGCTTCGGCCGGAGCCGCGATGGCCGCGACGGCAGAGGGGGAGGACGCTGATGCGCTGTGCCCAGCCCGGATGCACCGGCACGGTCGTCGACGGCTACTGCGACGTCTGCGGCATGGCAGCGGCGAGTTCGCCGAGTCCGTCTGCTGCTGGTGGCGGGAGTGGTGGTGCCGCGGCATCGACCCCACCCGCCGCCTCCGGCTCACCCGCAGGCCCGGCGTCCACGCGGTCGAGTGCCGTGTCGTCGCGGGTCAGTACCGTCACCAACCGGCTCGGCCAGGTGCCGCTCGGCTCGGCGCGCAGCGTCAGCGGGAGTCGGCCCACGCGCCGTCTCGGCAGCAGGGCCGGTGCGTCACGTCTCGGCGCCGGGCTGATCGAGATCCCGTCGGTGCCGATCCTCGATCCGCGCCAGGCGCTCATGGATCCGCCCGCCGTCGCCGAGGACAAGCGGTTCTGCTCGGTGTGCCAGGCGCCGGTCGGCCGCGCTCGCGACGGGTCGCCCGGGCGCACGAAGGGGTTCTGTCCGAAGTGCCGGACCCCATTCGACTTCGACCCCAAGCTGTCGCCCGGCACGTTGCTCGGCGGCCAGTACGAGATCGTCGGCTGCCTCGCCCACGGTGGCATGGGCTGGATCTACCTCGCCCGCGACCGCAACGTGAACGACCGCTGGGTCGTGGTGAAGGGCCTGTTGAACGCGGGCGACCCCGATGCGTTCCGGGCGGCCGTGGCGGAGAAGCAGTTCCTCGCCGAGGTCGAGCATCCGATCATCGTCGAGATCTACAACTTCGTCGCCGCGCCCGACGGCGCCTCGTACATCATCATGGAGTACGTCGGCGGCCAGTCGCTCAACAACCTGTTGAAGAGCAGGATGAAGGAGCAGGGCGGTCGCTTCTCGCCGATCCCGGTCGACCAGGCGCTGGCCTACGCGATCGAGGTGCTGCCGGCCTTTTCATACCTACACGGCCTGGGGCTGCTGTACTGCGACTTCAAGCCCGCCAACGTGATCCAGGTGGGCGACGGCATCAAGCTGATCGACCTCGGCGGCGTGCGGCGCATCGACGACGACGTGTCACCGATCTACGGCACCGTGGGGTTCCAGGCGCCCGAGGTGCCCTCGGCGGGCACGTCGATCCCGAGCGACATCTACACGATCGCGCGCACCATCGCGGTCCTGGTGTTCGAGTTCCGCGGCTACCAGAACCAGTTCGCCGACGCGCTGCCGTCGCCCGACGACGTGCCGTTGTTCGCCGAGCACGATTCGCTGTACCGGCTGCTGCTGCGTGCGACGGCGCCGCGACCGGAGGACCGCTTCCAGAGCGCCGAGGAGATGCGACTGCAGCTGCTGGGCGTGCTCCGCGAGGTGACCGCAGCGTCGGCCGGTGCGGTCACCCGGAGCATCCCGTCGACGGTGTTCGAGACGCCGACGGTGGCGGGCGACCGGCTCGACTGGAACGACCTGCCGCGCCTGCTGCCCGATCCCGATGATGCCAACGCGACCTGGCTGCAGGCGATCACCACCGACGACCCGCTGCAGCGTCGCGACCTGCTGGCGAGTGCGCCGACGTCGTCGCCGATGGTCTCGTTGGAGCGGGCGTACGCGTCGCTGGCGCTCGGTGACGCAGCCGCCGCGTGGGCTGCAGCCGACGAGGTGCTGGCAGCCGATCCGTGGGACTGGCGTGGTGTGTGGATGCAGGGTCTGGTCGCGCTGTTCAACGGCCATCCGGGCGATGCGGTCGGCGCGTTCAACACGGTCTACGGCACACTGCCGGGCGAGCTCGCGCCGAAGCTGGCACTGGCGCGGGCATGCGAGTTGTCGGGCGACCTCGACGTGGCCGACCGCCTCTACGGCGTGTGCGCTCGTACCGACGCGGCCTACGTGGCGCCGGCGCTGTTCGGCCGGGCGCGTGTCGCGTCGGCGGCAGAACGGACGACGGATGCACTCGCCGCGCTCGACCAGATCCCGGCCACCAGCCGAGCCTTCGGCGAGTCGCGGCGCAAGCGGGCGATGCTGTTGGCGACGGTGCCCGACGAACGTCGGACGCTGCAGACCCTCGACGCCGCTGCCGGCGAGCTCGCCCAGGCGACGATCGAGCCACGCGAGCGTGCATCGCTGCGTATCGACATCCTCGCCGCAGCGCTCGCCGAGGTGCTCGAGGGTGGACCGGTGTCCGGCGCGCTGGTGGGAGGCATCCCGGCCACGGAGGCCGACCTGCGGACCGGGCTCGAGACCGCGTATCGGGAGGCGGCCTCGCTCGAACCCGATCGGCAGCGACGCGTCGAACTCGTCGACCAGGCCAACCGCGTCCGCATGCGGACGCTCACGTGACCTGTCCACACTGCGGCGAAACGATCGCCGCGGGCGACGTGTTCTGCGAGGCGTGCGGCACCGATCTCGGCGCGCTCGCCGGCACCGCCGCCGCGCCGGTACCGGTCGGCGTCGATGACGCCCACGACGACGCGATCACCGCGCCGTCGCCGGCGCCGTCACCCGTGACGCCGGAGCAGCCGCGCACCCACCTCCTGCAGCCCGGCGGCGGTTCGGGCGTCGACACCTCGCTGCCGTGCGCTGCGTGTGGCGCTGAGGTCGCCGACGACGGCTTCTGCACGGTCTGCGGTCATCGGGCTCGCACCCGGCGCGAGCACTGGACCGAGACGCACGGTCGTGCCGGCGCGCCGGCGATCGGCGCGGTGTGCGACAAGGGCATCTCACACGCTCGCAACGAGGACGCGATGGCCACGGCACTGACGCCTTCGGGGCTCGCGGTCGTCGTCGTGTGCGACGGCGTGACCACGGCACCCGACAGCGACCGGGCGAGTCTCGCCGCTTCTGCGTCGGCGCGCGACGTGCTGGCCGCCGCACCCGTGACGACGGGCGCGTTCGCCGCGCGGCTCAGCGCCTGGGAACCGGTGCTCGCCGCGTCGTGCCGAGCGGCGAACGCCGAGGCGGTCGCGATCGCCCGCACGCTCGGCGACCCACCGGAGCCGCCGTCGTGCACGTTCGTCGCCGCAGTCGTCGAGGCCGACCTGATCGCGATCGCCTGGTGCGGCGATTCCCGCGCCTATTGGCTGCCCGACGATGCAGGCAGTGCAGGCAGTGCAGGCAGTGACGGCGGTGACGGCAGCGCCGGCGGTGACGGCGAGCAGCTGACGCTCGACCACTCGCTCGGCACCGAGATGATCCGCAGCGGCATGAGCCGCGAGCAGGCCGAGGCCGATCCCACCTGTCACACGATCACCCGATGGCTCGGCGCCGACTCCGTCGATCCGACTCCCGAGTTCCGTGCGTTGCGGGTGGAGCGGGCGGGATGGTTGCTCGTGTGCAGCGACGGGATGTGGAACTACGCGTCGGGCGCGTCCGATCTCGCGGCCCTCGTCGCTCGGGCCGTCGGCGACGGTGCCGACACACCGACCGCGATCGCCGAATCGCTGGCGGCGTTCGCCAACGCGCAGGGCGGACACGACAACATCACGGTGGCCCTCGTCCGCTGCGAACCGCCCAGGCCGGGCACCCCACTCACGACGACCTGACCGATTACCCTGAGCGTCCAGCACGCCGTCCCCGAAGGGAGCAGCACGTGGCCGAATTCCGCGCCGAGGTCTTCCAGAACGAGTACCTGAGCGACGGTGCCACCGACGTGCACGGCGTCGTGTCGGTGACATGCACGGGTGCTGGCGTCGCCGGACAGGCGAGCGGGACCGAGGCGGCGGAGGTCATCATCGTCGACACGTCCGGGTCGATGGACATGCCGCCGGCGAAGATCGCCGCGGCGCGTCGAGCGGCGAAGGTCGCCATCGAGGAGATCGTCGACGGCACCTGGTTCGCCGTGATGTCCGGTCACACCGTCGCCCAGATGGTGTACCCCCCGCATCCCGGTCTCGCGAAGATGACCGACGTCACCCGACGCGACGCGGTCGAGGCCGTCGGCCGCCTCCGCAGCGGCGGTGCGACCGCGATCGGTGCCTGGATCGCGGCTGCCACCGAGCTGTTCCAACAGGCGCCCGCCGGCCAGCGGCATGCGATCCTGCTCACCGACGGCAAGATCGAGGGCGAGCCCGACGGTGCGCTCGAGGCCGCGCTGGTGAATGCACGCGGGAAGTTCCAGTGCGACTGCCGTGGCATCGGCAGCGACTGGGTGGTGGAGGAACTGCGCACGATCGCCACCGCACTGCTGGGCACCGTCGACATCGTCGCCGAGCCGGCCGACCTCGAGGCCGACTTCGAGGAGATGATGCGCAACGCGATGAGCCGCGGTGTCGCCGACGCCCGGTTGCGGGTGTGGGCGCCGCAGGGGAGTGAGGTGCTCTTCGTCCGCCAGGTGGCGCCGCAGGTCGACGACCTCACCTCGCGCGCCACCCGCATCAGCCCGCTCGTGGTGGAGTTCCCGACCGGGGCGTGGAGCGACGAGTCGCGCGACTACCACGTGGCGGTACGAGTGCCGCCGGCGCCGGTGGGCAACGAACGGCTCGCTGCCCGGGTCGAGGTGGTGATCGATGACCAGGTGGTGGCCAAGGGACTCGTGAAGGCCATCTGGAGCGTCGACACGAACCTCACCACTCGCATCGATCCCGCCGTCGCGCACTACACCGGACAGGCACAACTGGCCGACGTCATCCAGCGCGGCCTGGCCGCGAAGGCATCGGGCGACGAGCGCACCGCCACCGTCCTGCTCGGGGAGGCGGCCAAGCTCGCCCACGACAGCGGCAACGAGGACACGACCAGGTTGCTGAACAAGGTCGTCGACGTGGTCGACGTGGAGGCCGGCACGGTCAGGCTCAAACAGCAGGTGGCCAAGAGCGACGAGATGGCGCTCGACACCCGCAGCACGAAGACCACACGCATCAGGCGAGAGCCGTGAGCGCCACCGCCGGCACCTGTCCCAACGGCCACGCCTCGGGCGACGCCGAGTGGTGCGACACCTGCGGCGCGCCGATGGGCGGGCCGAGCGCCGCAGCATCGGCCGCGGCCACCCCGCCGACGCCGCCCGCACCGTTCACGTCGACCGACACGTCGGGTCCGGCGATCGCGCCGGTGTCGTGCCCGCACTGCGGTTCCATGAACGCGGCCGACAACCTGTTCTGCGAGTCGTGCGGCTACGACTTCACGACCGGCCAGGTGCCCGAGCCGATCGTCGGGGCGACGGTCGCGGCAGCCGACCCGTCGGGTGCATCCGGCACCGCCGACCCAGCCGTCGAACCGGCGGGCGGCCCGACGCCCGCGACCACCGCACCCGGCTGGGTGGTGATCGTCGAGGTCGATCCGGTGTGGCACGCGATCAAGGGTGAGCTCGCCGATCGCCCCTTGCCCGATCCGAGCACCAGCACCGTGCCGCTGTTCCAGCACGCGTCGTTGATCGGTCGCACCAGCCAGTCGCGAGGGTTGCGCCCCGAGGTCGCGCTCGACACCGACACGGCCGTGTCACGACGTCACGCGCAACTGCTCGTGGAGGGTGACAAGCTCAGCGTCGTCGACCTGTCGTCGACCAACGGTACCTATGTCATCGACCAGGGGCAGACGCCGACCGAGGATGTGATCCCACTCGCGTCCGGTGTGCCCGCGGTGCTCGACGACGGGGATCAGATCTTCGTCGGCGCCTGGTCGCGGCTCACCGTCCGCCGCACCTGACCCGAGCGCCCGCCAGGCGCGGGAGGTGCGTCAGACACCGTCGAAGTTGAGCAGCGCGTTCTCCACCACTTCACCGAGGGCCGGGTGGATGTAGTACTGCCCGCGGGCCATCTCGTCGATCGTCGCGTCGTAGCGCATGCCCTGGATGAGCTGCTGGATGAGGCTCGACGCGTGGGGGCCGATGATGTGTGCGCCGATGAGGCGGCGCGTGGCTCGATCGGCGAGCAGCTTGCAGAAGCTCGTGGTGTCCTCGAGCGCCCAGCCGTAGGCGACGTCGCTGTAGCGCTGGACGGCCACCATCACGTCGATGCCGGCGATGCGCGCTTCGTGCTCGGTGAGGCCGACGCTCGCGATCTGCGGGTTGGTGAACACGGCGTGGGGCACCGCCCGGTAATCGTTGGTGCGCAGCACGTCGGGGCCGACGATGTTGTGGGCGACGGTCTTGGCCTCGTGGTTGGCGACGTGCTTCAACTGGTAGGGCGAGCTGATGTCGCCCAGCGCCCACACGCCCGGCACCGACGTGGCGCCGGTCTCGTCGACCACGATGCGGCCGTCGGGATGCAGCGCAAGGCCCCCCGCGGTGGCGTCGATGCTGTCGCTGTTGGGCACGCGGCCAGTGGCCACCAGGATGTGCGTGCCCTCGAGCACGCTGCCGTCGCGCAGGGTGAGGTGCACCTTGTCGCCGTGGCGCTCGACCCGGTCGACCGCGGTGCCGAGACGGAGGTCGAAGCGCTTGGCGAACGCGGCGGTGATCGCCTCGCTGATGTCGTGGTCCTCGGCCCGCAGCAGGTGTTGGCCGCGCTGCACGATCGTGACGCGAGCGCCGTACGAACCGAACACGTGCGCCAGTTCGCAGGCGATGAACCCGCCGCCGAGCACGATGAGGTGTTCGGGCACCTCGTCGACGCGCATGATGTCGTCGCTCGTGAGGTAGCCGACCTCGGCGAGGCCGGGGATGTCGGGGATCATCGGACGGGCGCCGGCGGCGATCACGATCTGGTTCGCCTCGATGCGGCGGACGCCGGTGGGCGTGGTGACCTCCATGCGGCGTTCGCCGACGAAGCGGCCGCGGCCTGCGTGCACGGTGATGTTGGGGCACTCGTGGGTGCGGTACTTCTCACCGCCGGCGGCGATCGGGTCGATGCGGCCGAACACCCGGTCGCGGATGTCGAGCCAGCGCACACCGTCGACGTGGGCGTCGACGCCGAGGTGGGCGGCGTGCTGCACGGTCTGCACGATGTCGGCGGCGTGGACGAACATCTTCGTGGGGATGCAGCCACGGTTGAGGCAGGTGCCGCCGAAGACCCATTCCTCCACCATCGCGATCTTCCAGTCGTCGAGCGCCGGGGAGACGATCGAGTTGCCGCTGCCGGCGCCGAGGATGATCAGGTCGTAGTGCTCGAAATCGTCGCTCATACGAGCGGTCACGGTACCCGGACGGGTGGCTCCGAGGTCACGGCGGCCCACATCGCCTCGTCCGGTGCGGCGAGCATCGCCCGATACACGGGCTCGGGGTAGCCGAGGTGTGGGCCGGGGGCGTCGATGCCGGGCTGGGCGACCGGGGAGTCGGGGCGTTGATAGGCGGCTGGCCGCAGGTATCGCTGCAGCTCGTCGTCGGAGATACCGGCGAGCGCCTGCACCTCGGGGTCGATCCAGGCGCGTTCGTCGATGCCGCCTCCGGTGGCGACCTCGAGCGCGAGCCCCTCGGGGCCGGCGAAGTACATGCTCTGGCACATGCCGTGGTTCATCGGCCCCATCACCGGCACACCCCGGTCGCGGAGGCGGTCGCGCAGGGCGAGCAGATCCTCGAGGGTGTCGACGTTGAAGGCGAGGTGTTGCATCGTGCCGGCGGTGACCTGGCCGCCCGCCGTGCCGGCGTGGGTGATGCCGATGGTGCCGTCGGCGGGGTTGTCGGGGTGCTGCTGGAACGCCACGTAGCAGTCGTCGCTCAGCTCGACGAAGCCGTGAAAGGTGTTCGCCACGCCGTGCATCCAGTACAGCGCCTTCAGTTCGCCGCCGAGGCAGTCGGTGAAGAACTCGATCTGGCGCTTGATGTCGCGCGTCGCGATCGCGATGTGGTGGATGCCGTTGGGGTGCAGTGCCATGTGCGGAGCGTAAACGCCGCGCCCATCCGCCTCGATCAGCGAACCGGACACGATCGCGGAACGTCACATGTCGGTGGCGCGACGGAACTTGCTCATCAGGTGCGGGCCGGCGATCACGGGCTCGTGGCGCGGTGCCTCACCGTCGGCCACGCACGTGTGGATCACCTCGATGCGGGCGTCGACGTTGGCGTTGTGGAAGAACGCCATGCTCTGCCGGCGCGCAGGGCCGGCGTCGGCCGGCGGCACCACCACACGGTGCAGCGTGGAGCGCCACCGGTCGTTGGTCCAGCGCTGCAGCAGGTCGCCGAGGTTCACGACGAACGCGTCGGGGTCGGCGGGCACCGGCGTCCACCGGTCGGTCGTCGGGTCGAGCACCTCGAGGCCGCCCGGCGCGTCGTCCTGGCGCAGCACCGTGAGCGTTCCGTAGTCGGTGTGCGGGCCGGCCCGCAGCTGACCGGGTTCGGGCACCCGGCCGGCGAGGTCGGGGTAGTCGAGCGCGCGCAGGGCGCCGGGGGCACGGTCGATGAACGGCTCGAAGAAGTCCGACGGCAGCGACAGCGACGTGGCGATCAGCGCGAGCAGACGTCCGGCCAGCGCGTCCATCTGGTCGAAGTAGGCGCGCATCGCCGGCTCCAGCTCGGGCAGCGCCGTTGGCCACGGCGTGTCGCCGAACGCCCAGGCGGCGACGGGCAGCGCGAGGTCGACGGCGGCGTTCGCCCGAGGGCCGACGTTGAAGGTCTGCTTCAGGTCGGCGAGCCCCGAGTCGGCACCGAGCGAACGCTCCAGCGCCTCCTGCTCCATCGGCAAGTAGCCGTAGGCGTCGTCGGGATGCCGTTGCGCCGCTGTCATGCGCTCGTCGAGCGGCAGGTCGAAGAACGCCCGTGCCCCTCGCCAGGCCCGCTCGATCACATCCTGGTCGACCCCGTGGCCGACGACCTGGAAGAAGCCGACGGTCTCGCCGGCGCGAGCGATCTCCGATGCCGCGGTGCGGGAGCGGAGATCGATGGTGGGGACCGGCATCAGCGCGGGCGGCCGGTGGGGCGTGGCTTGTTCGTGCGCGGCGGCCGGGGCGGCCGGGGTCGGTCGGCGCTCGGCACACGCGGGGCGTCGGCCGGTGCAGGGCGCGGTGCGCGTGGCGCAGGCGGTGCCGCAGCCGTGGCCGCTGCTGCGATCGGCACCGACAGCGCTCGCGACCGACGGGGATGTGAATACAACGCCTTGAGGTAACCGCCCTCCGCGAATCCGATCGGATGGTCGAGTGCGTGCTCGGTGCGGCGCTCCTCCTCGAGCTCGTAGCCCGCGTGGGCGGCGCCGGCGTGCACGGCGCGCAGGAAGTCGGGCATCGCGACCCGGGCCGAGCACGACGCCGACACGAGCAGGCCGCCGATCTCCACGAGTGGGGCCGACAGTTCGGCCAGCCGCTCGTACGCCTTCATCGCCTTCGGCACCGACAGGGCGTTGCGGGCGAACGACGGGGGATCGACGATCACGATGTCGAAGCGCCGCTTCTCGGCGACCAGCTTCTCGAGGGTGGCGAAGGCCTCGCCGACGATCGTCTCGTGGCGGCACGCGGCCACCTCGGGCCGGTCGGCGTTGAGCTCCATGTTGCGCTGTGCGGCCGCGATGGCCTGCGGGCTCGAGTCGACGCTCAGCACCGACCGTGCCCCGCCGGCCGCGGCGTGGACCGAGAAGCCGCCGTTGCACGAGAAGAGGTCGAGCACGCGGGCGCCGGCAGCGCGGGCGCCGATCGCGACCCGGTTGTCGCGCTGGTCGAGGAAATGCCCGGTCTTCTGGCCGCGCACCACGTCGGCCTCGAAACGGAGGCCGTGTTCGAGGAACGGCACCGGCGCCACCACGTCGGGGCCCACGAGCGACATGCCCTCGACGAGCCCGTGGAGGTCGGTCTCGGGGATCGAGCGGGCGAGCCGCAGCACGATCGACGCCGTCGGCACCAGCTCGCGGATGATCGGCACGAGCACCGCGAGGTGGGGGATCCAGGCGGCCGTGTAGAGCTTCAGTACGGCGACGTGGCCGTAGCGGTCGAGCACCAGGCCGGGCAGGCCGTCGTTCTCGCCGTGGATGACCCGGTAGCCGGTCGTCGCCGGCTCTGCCGGGTCGGCCGGTGCGCTGATCGGCAGCCGGCGTTCGACCGCGGTGGCGATCGTGGCGCGGAACCAGTCGGCATCGATCGTGACCGGCCGGCCGCGATGCAGCACCTTCACGCGGATCGGCGACGACGGATCGAACAGGCCGACGGCGACGAAGGCCCGGTCGTCGTCGAAGACCACGGCCAGGTCGCCGGCGGCGCCTTCGTGGCTGACGGAGGTGATCGAGCCCTCGAACAGCCACGGGTGGCCGGCGCGCAGGCGCCGGACCGCGTCGGCTGTGGTGCGCAGGGCCAGCCGGCGTTCACCCGGCGTGGGCAGGGACGACAACGCGGTGCGAGGGGCCATCCACCCATCGTGCCACGGCGGGTGGCGAACCAGGCATGACCCACTTCTTCGGCGACGGCCGTGCAGTCGACAGCGGGTGGCCGACGCCGCGTGCCGTCCGGAGGAACGCCATCTCCACCCGGCATCGGTCTCGGTCGCCACGGGGGCGATGGACACTGCGTGGAGCACCCAGGGCCGTGCAGTTCCCACGCCACGAGGCCGCCTCGGTGTCCGGCGCCGCTGGCCGGTCGTTCGCCGCCACGGTGCTCGACGATCGCCGATCGTTCACCGGGAGTTCAACCGTGGTTGGTGGCAGGGTCGTGGCTCTGGTGGTCGACATCGGGCACGATGAGGGGTGATGAGGATCCTCCTGACCAACGACGACGGCATCGACTCGATCGGCCTCCACGTGCTCGCCCGGGCGATGCGTCCACACGGCGAGGTGGTGATCATCGCCCCTGACCGTGAGTTCTCCGGTGCAGGGGCGGCGCTCGGCGCGCTCCACCTGATGGTGCCCGAGGTGTGCAAGCGCCACGTCGACGGCATCGACGAAGCCTGGTCGGTGTCAGGGCCGCCGGCGCTGTGCGTCATGTTCGCCCGCCTCGGTGCGTTCGGCGAGCCGTTCGACCTGATCGTGTCGGGCATCAACCCCGGGGCGAACGTCGGTCGCTCGGTGTACCACTCGGGCACGGTGGGAGCCTGCCTCAGCGGCCGCAACGGCGGCATCCCCGGCGTCGCCGTCAGCCAGGCCGTCACCGGCTTCGGCATCGAGGGCCAGGGCTGGGACGAGATGCTGATCGGTCAGAAGTGGGAGACCGCAGCGACGGTGGCGAGCGCGTATGTGGGCGGCATGGTGCAGGAGATCGCGGCCGGCCGGCTCGCCGATGCGGCCGTCGTGAACATCAACGTGCCCAACTGCGAGGTCGACGAGCTGAAGGGCTGGTCGCATGCGCGGGTCGGCATGGAGCCGCCGCGGAAGATGGCGAACGCCGTCCTCGTGCCCAAGGAGGGTCACGAGGACGCGTTCATCGTGAAGATGGCGTGGGGCGATGCGGTCGAGTTGCCCGGTGACACTGACGGTGGACTCGTCGAAGCAGGCACCGTCGCGGTGAGCTACCTCACTCGGCTCGAGGAGTACGCCCGCACCGACCTCGGCGCGGCCGAGGCCGGTCTCAGCGCCCTGTTCGGCTGAGTCGGCCGCTGCGTCGGCGCCCATGCGTTCTCAGGCCCGCTTGCCGGGTCGCCGACCCAGGACCACGGCGGCGGCGCCGACGGACAACGCCATCGCGGCGATGAGGGAGGGGCCCCGTCCGCCGGATCCGGTCCGCGGCAGCGTGCCGCCGGCTCCTCGGGCGGGCGTCGCCGCCGTGACCGTCGACGCGCCACCCGGTGGTGCCGTGTTCGGGGCGCTCGGCGCGGTCGCGCTCGGCGCGGTCGCCGTCGGTTCGGTCGCAGCCGGTGTGGTGACGGGAGCGCTGGTGGCGGCGGGCGCGGTGGTCGGCGACGGTGCCGTCGACGGCACGCAGCTCGGTCCGCCGATGGTGACGTCGTCGAGCGTGACCGCACCGTTGCGGGCCAGTACCCGACCGTCGATCGACGCGCCGGTCGCCACGGTGATCGACGTGAGGGCCATCACGGTGCCGACGAACACCGAACCGCTGCCGAGCACGGCAGAACTGCCGACCTGCCAGAAGACGTTGCATGCGCTGGCACCGTTCACGAACGACACCGAACTGCCCGACATGGTGGTGAGCGAGGAGTCGGTCTGGAAGACGAACACCGCCGCCGGGTCGCCCTGGCCGTCGAGGACGAGTGATCCCGACAGCTGCAACGGCGACTTCGACGGTCCCGAGTACACGCCGGGGACGAGCACGAGACCGGTGAGCTCGGGACCGACGAGCGTCACGTCGACCGGCCGGTTGGCTGCATCGGTGTAGGCAGCCGTCAGATCGATCTTGGCCTGGAGCGCTGCCCCGGTGGTCACCTCGATGGTGGCCGGTGGAAGCACGTTCGTTGCATCGAGGCCGACGACGGCGGAGCCCGCGTGGACGCCGACGCTGCGCGAGATCGTCGACGGGCCGGTGTTGGTGATCGTCGAGTCGGCGAGTACCGAGAAGCCGGCCGCGGTGGCGAGGCCGACGGTCGGGACGATCGCGGCCGAGGTGTGTCCCGGCAGACCGACGGTGAGGGCGAACAGCGCGATCGCTGCGGCCGGGTGGAGGTTGCCCCGAGTGCGGCGGATGAAGGATGGGAACACGGTCGTCTCCTGGACGTCGAAGGCCCGGCGGCCGTGTCACCCCGAGGGGTGGTGTAGGCCCGTGACCGTGCGCCTGCTCGCGCAGGGTTGACCGTGTCGGATCGACGGGTCGGTTTCCCGTTCCATCGTGGGCCACACGAGGTGAGGCCCATTCCTGCATCGGGTGTTCGGGTCGCCGCCTTGAACCGATCGGCGCATGTTCACCCGTTCGGGGTGGCGTCGACGCCCGACGCCTGACGAGGCGGGCGGGTCCTTCGGCCCTGGTCGGGCGGGACGTCCGTGGGTACGGTCGCCCGCATGGCCATGAACTGCAAGCCCGTGCCCACGCTCGACGAGCGGATCAACGACATCCGCATGCGCACGGCCGAGATCGTCAACGACGACATCATCCCGAACGAGGGTCGGCTGTGGGCAGAGCGGCGCGAGGGCGAGTCGTTCCACGAGCGCACGGCCGTGCTGGAACTGCGCGCAGACATCAAGGAGAAGGTCAAGAAGGCCGGGCTGTGGGCGCCGCACCTGCCGAAGGAGTACGGCGGGATGGGCCTCGACTTCCTCGCGCACGCGTACATGAACGAGGTGCTCGCGTACGCGATCGGTGCGGCGTCGCTGTTCGGTGTGGTGGCACCGAACTCGGGCAACCAGTCGATCCTGGTGAAGTACGGCACCGAGGAGCAGAAGCAGCAGTGGCTCATGCCGCTGATCGACGGGACGATGGAGTCGGGCTTCTCGATGACCGAGCCGCACAACCCGGGCTCCGATCCGCGTTCGCTCGACACGAGTGCCGTCATCGACGGCGACCACTTCGTGATCAATGGTCACAAGTGGTTCACCTCGAACGGCATCGACGCCGACTTCTTCATCGTCATGTGCCGGGTGACGGAGAAGGACGCCGTCGACAAGAAGTCGGGTCCGATGGTGCAGATCATCGTGCCGGCGGCGACCAAGGGCGTGAACATCGTCCGCGGCATCGGTGTGTGGGGTCGCAAGGAGAGCGACCACTGCGAGGTCAAGTACGAGGACGTGCGCGTGCCGGTCGCGAACGCGCTCGGCCGCGTGGGTGAGGGGCACCAGGCGGCGCAGGACCGCCTGGGCGCCGGCCGCATCTTCCACTGCATGAACTCGATCGGCCAGATGTGGCGGGCGTTCGACCTGATGGTGGAGCGAGCGGCGAGCCGCGAGGTGCACGGCGGGGTGCTGGCCGACAAGCAGTTCACCCAGGGCGCGATCGCCGACAGCTACATCGACATCCAGACGGCGCGACTGTTCACCATCCACGCGGCGGAGAAGATCGACCAGGGGCTGCAGGCCGCCCGTACCGACATCAGCGCGATCAAGGTCTACGTGCCCGCGGCCTACACGCGAGTGGTCGACCGGGCGATCCAGATCTGGGGTGCAGCCGGCGTCTCGAACGACCTGCCGTTGTGGGGCATGTACCAGGGGGCTCGCACGCTGCGTATCGCCGACGGCCCCGACGAGGTGCACAAGATCCTCATCGCCAAGAACGTGCTCGGACAGTACGCGAAGGGCGAGGGCTGGGACTTCGGCAACTGAGCCGGTCGATCGGCGATGCGGCGTCGCCGCTCAGCCGATCACCACGAGCGACGCCTGATCGAAGACCAGATCGAACACGCTCGTCGCGTACACCTCGGGCGCCTGGATGTAGACCGCGAGATATCCGGTTCCGGCTGGCACGACGTAGTCGATCGCGTGTCGCGTCGGTGTGGCATTCACGCTCGTGATGTATGTCGCGACGTCGGAGAGATAGGTGCCATCGGGAGCGAAGGCCTCCACGCCGACTGCCGAGTACGAGCGCACGAGTGATGCCGGTCCTGTTCCCGCCGCGGTGACACAGATGGAGAACCGCACGCGCTGGCCCGCAGCCACGTTCCGGATCGGGGCTTGGTAGAACTGCGCCTTCCCGGTGCCGTCGTCGTCGGGCTGGCCGACGTAGGTGAACGCCTGGGCGCGCACGCCGTCAACGACGCCGTCGGTGGTGGAGATGGTGTAGATCGGCCGGCCGACCGTGGTCGACTCGTCGATCCACCCGGCTGCGAGCGGGGAGCCGTCCTCGAACGACGGATCGACGAGGAGGTTGGTGCCCGGCGTCGCTGGCACACCGGCGCATGCCCGCGGTGGCGGTGGCGCCGTGCTCGTGGTCGACGTCGTGCTCGTGGTCGAGGTCGTGCTCGTGGTCGACGTCGTGCTCGTGGTCGAGGTCGAGGTCGTGGTCGTGCTCGGAGAAGCGGTCGTGCTCGTGGTGGCGGGCGATCCGCTCTGCGAGGCCACGACGCTCGTGGGTGGGCTCGCTGCGGCCGGCGACGACGCCGCCGGTTGGCACTGCGTCGGCACGAGCACCATGGTCAGTGCGAGGAAGCCGCTGCCGCCCACGCGTCGACGTCGGCGCCACCAGGGTGTCCTCACTTGGAGATGAGCGTTGTTCCCAATCATGCGCGGAACCTAAATCGCGTGATTCGCGGGGTGGCGGATGGCAGACCGGACCCCGCGTTTGTGGGGGCCGAGTCCGTCGCCTTCCGGCGAAGATCAGGACCGGCACCGTGACCATCGGCCCTGTTCGGCACACCGACCACGGCGCACGCTGGGTGCATGTCGGAAGTCGAACTGGTCATCCACACCGTCCCGCACGAGGGTGAACCCCCCGCCGTCGATGGCACCGAACTCCCACCGCGCCGCTTCGCGACGGTCGCCGAGGCCAAGGCGGCAGCCGACGAGCTGCCGGTGCCCGACGGGTGGCAGCGCAAGGAGTCGATCCGGGACGTGCTCACCGGCGACGTCATGTGCTGGCGCAGCGATCGAGTTCCGGGATGGCAGCAGCCATGACCACGCACGGATCGGAGGACACCAGCACCCCGGTGGCCAGTCCGGGGGCCGGCTCGCACGAGCCGGCCTCGGGCACCACGGCCGACCACCACATCCTCGACGGCAACGAGGCCGCCGCACGCATCGCCCACCTGATGAGCGAGGTGATCGCGATCTACCCGATCACGCCCGCCTCGCCGATGGGCGAGTTCGCCGACGACTGGAGCGCTCGCGGGCACCAGAACCTGTGGGGTGTGGTGCCCGAGGTGATCGAGATGCAGAGCGAGGCGGGTGCCGCCGGCGCGCTGCACGGCGCCGTCACCCGCGGGGCGCTCGCCACCACATTCACGGCGAGCCAGGGCCTGCTGCTCATGCTGCCGAACATGTTCAAGATCGCCGGTGAGCTCACCCCGGCAGTGATCCACGTCGCGGCACGCACGATCGCCACGCACGCGCTCAGCATCTTCGGCGACCACAGCGACGTGATGGCCGCCCGCACCACGGGATGGGCGATGCTCTGCGCCAGCTCCGTGCAGGAGACCGGCGACTTCGCCGCGGTTGCGCACGCCGCGACGCTCGCGACAAGGGTGCCGTACCTGCACTTCTTCGACGGCTTCCGCACGAGCCACGAGCTGAACACCGTCGAGCTCGTCAGCGCCGAGCAGCTCCGCGAGATGGTGGACGAGCGGCTCGTGAGTGAGTTCCGCGACCGGGGTCTCGACAGCGATCACCCGGTGATCCGGGGTACCGCGCAGAACCCCGACGTGTTCTTCCAGGCGCGCGAGGCGTGCAACCCGTTCCACGATGCAGTGCCCGCGGCGACGCAGGCCGCGTTCGACCAGCTCGCCGCGCTCACGGGTCGGCAGTACCACCTCGTCGACTACCACGGCGCGCCCGACGCCGATCGTGTGATCGTGCTGATGGGCAGCGGTGCCGGGGCCGTGCAGGAGGCGGTCGATGCCATGAACGCCGCCGGCGAGCGCGTCGGCCTCGCGGTCGTGCGCCTGTACCGGCCGTTCCCCACCGCACAGCTCCTCGCTGCGCTGCCGCCCAGCGTGCGCACCATCGCGGTGCTCGACCGGACGAAGGAGCCGGGCGCGCCGTTCGAGCCGCTGCACCTCGACGTGCTGTCGGCGCTGTGGCACTCGGCCGACGAGCACTGGGCGGGTGGCGTCACGCCTCGCGTGATCGGTGGCCGCTACGGCCTGAGCTCGAAGGAGTTCACGCCGGCGATGGCCAAGGCCGTGTTCGACGAGGCGTCGGCCGACATGCCGCGCAACGGATTCACGGTCGGCATCGTCGACGACGTCACGCGGCTCAGCCTGGCCGTCGACCCGAGCTTCACGACCGATCACGCGAAGGTGCGCGCCGTGTTCTACGGGCTCGGCAGCGACGGCACCGTCGGTGCGAACAAGAACACCGCCAAGATCGTCGGCGACCAGACCGCCCTGCACGTGCAGGGCTACTTCGTCTACGACTCGAAGAAGTCGGGCTCCACCACGATCAGCCACCTGCGGTTCGACCCGAACCCGATCGCCAGCACGTATCTGGTCGATCAGGCCACCTTCGTCGGGGTCCACCAGTGGAACTTCCTCCAGCGGCTCGACGTGCTGAAGGTCGCCGCTCCCGGTGCCGTGGTGCTGCTCAACAGCCCGCACCGTCCCGAGGACGTGTGGGGTGCACTCCCCGAGAGCGCACAGCAGCAGGTGCTCGATCGAGGCCTCCAGCTGTACACGATCGACGCCGCGGCGGTCGCCAAGGCCGCCGGCCTCGCCGGGCGCGTGAACACCGTGATGCAGACGTGCTTCTTCGCCCTGTCGGGGGTGCTCCCCACCGAGCAGGCGATCGCGGCCCTGAAAGAGGCGATCGAGCACAGCTACGGCAAGCGGGGTGTGGTGATCGTCGAACGCAACGTCGCTGCGGTCGACACCACGCTCGCCAACCTCCATCAGGTCCCGATCGGGACCGCCGCCGACAGCGGCGTCCACGTCCGGGCGACCGTGCCGGCGGGCAGCAGCGACTTCGTGCAGCGGGTGACCGCCAGGATGCTGGCGGGGGAGGGCGACCTGCTGCCCGTGAGCGCGCTGCCGCCCGACGGCACGTTCCCCACCGGCACGGCGAAGGTGGAGCGACGCACGATCGCGACCGAGATCCCGATCTGGGAACCCGACCTGTGCATCGACTGCGGCAAGTGTGCGATCGTCTGCCCGCACGCCGCGATCCGGTTGAAGGTGTACGAGCCGGCTGCGCTCGCCGAGGGCAGCGTGTTGAAGACGAAGTCGTTCCGCAGCCGCGAGGTGCCCGGTTTGTCGTTGACGGTGCAGGTGGCGCCCGACGACTGCACCGGTTGCGGGCTGTGTGTCACGGCCTGTCCGGCGCACGACAAGAGCGAGGTGAAGCGCAAGAGCATCAACCTCCGCCCGATCGGTGACCACCTCGAGGTGGAGCGGATCGCGTGGGACGCGTTCCTCGCGACCGAGAGCGCGGACGCCACGGCGTTCGACCCGGCGTCGGTGAAGACGAGCCAGCTGCGCCAGCCGCTGTTCGAGTTCAGCGGTGCGTGCTCGGGCTGTGGCGAGACGCCGTACCTGAAGCTGCTCACCCAGCTCTTCGGCGACCGGCTGCTCATCGCCAACGCCACCGGATGTTCGAGCATCTACGGCGGCAACCTGCCCACCACCCCGTACAGCACCGATGCCGACGGCCGTGGGCCGGCGTGGAGCAACAGCCTGTTCGAGGACAACGCGGAGTTCGGGCTCGGCATCAGGTTGGGGTACGAGGCTCAGCGCAGAGCGGCCCTCGAAGCCCTCGACCGTCTGGCCGGCCGGATCGATCCGACACTCGCCGCGGCCATCGTCGAACACGTCGACGACACCGACGATCACGGGGTCCGCGACCAGCGCAACCGGGTCGCGTCGCTGCAGTCGGCGCTCGCCGCGCTCGACGTCGACGACGCCGAAGCCGCTCGTCTGCACGAGCTGGCGGGCGCGCTCGTCGGCCGTGCGGTGTGGATCGTCGGTGGTGACGGATGGGCGTACGACATCGGTGCCGGTGGGCTCGACCACGTGATGGGCAGCGGCCGCAACGTGAACATCCTCGTGATGGACACCGAGGTCTACTCCAACACCGGTGGCCAGGCGTCGAAGGCGACACCTCGTGGCGCGGTGGCGAAGTTCGCGGCGAGCGGCAAGGGCATCGCCAAGAAGGACCTCGGCCTCGAGGCGATGAGCTTCGGCGACGTGTACGTGGCCAAGATCGCCCTCGGCGCAAGCGACGTGCAGACGGTGAAGGCGCTGCTCGAAGCGGCCGCCTGGCCGGGGGTGTCGCTCGTGATCGCCTACTCGAGCTGCATCGCCCACGGCTACGACATGTCGCGGTCGATGACCCAGCAGAAGGCCGCCGTGCAGAGCGGACACTGGCCGCTCTACCGCTACCGGCCGGGGGCGGGGGAGACCACCCACCCGTTCGAGCTCGACAGCGCCGAGCCGTCGGTGCCCTATGCCGAGTTCGCCCGGGCAGAGGCCCGTTTCGGCATCCTCAGTCGTACGGATCCGGAACGCTCGGCAGAGCTCTTGCGGCTCGCCCAGAACGACGTCACCGGCCGGTGGAACTACTACCAGCAGCTGGCCGGCGTCGAGCGCCAGGCACCCGAACACGCGGCGAGCGCTGTGCTCGCCGAGACCGAGGAGGAGTCGTGACCGACCTCACCACCATGTACCTCGGGCTCAAGCTCCACAGCCCATTCGTGGCGTCGCCCGGTCCTGTGACCGGCGACCCGGCGATGTGGGCGCGGCTGGAGGCAGCGGGCGCCGGGGCGATCGTGCTGCCGAGCCTGTTCGAGGAGCAGATCGAGCACGAGGCATTCGCCGTCGAGTACGCGCTGGGAAACGGCGCCGACAGCAACGGCGAAGCGCTCAGCTACCTGCCGCACCTCGACGGCGTGGAGGTCGGACCCGACCACCATCTCGATCTCGTCGAGAACGCGAAGGCGGCGCTGTCGATCCCGGTCATCGCCAGCATCAACGGCGTGTCGCCCGGCGGGTGGGTGCGCTACGCCAAGTTGCTCGCCGAGGCTGGAGCCGACGCGATCGAGCTGAACCTGTACGACACCGTCACCGATCCGATGACCTCGGCTGCCGAGGTGGAGCACCGCTACATGGAGCTCATCGAGGAGGTGAAGCAGGAGATCAGCATCCCGCTGGCCGTGAAGATCGGGCCATGGTTCACCGCGCTCGCGCACACCGCGAAGGCGTTCGAGCTGGCGGGTGCGGACGGTCTCGTGCTGTTCAACCGGCTGTACCAGCCCGACATCGACACCGACACGTTGGAGGTGCGCCCGAGGCTCCAGCTGTCGACCTCGGCCGATGCCCGTCTGCCATTGCACTGGATCGGCGTGCTGCGTGAGTTCACTCGTGGATCGCTGGCCGCCAGCGGCGGCGTGCACACCGGGATGGACGCCCTGAAGTTGCTGCTCGCCGGCGCCGACGTGGTGATGACCACCAGTGCCTTGCTGCGCCACGGCCCGGAGCACCTGCTCGACCTCCGCCGCGAGCTCGTGACGTGGATGGACGAGCGGGACTACGACAGCGTGCGCCAGCTGCGGGGCAGCGTCAGTCGGGCCAATGTGCCCGACCCCGAGGTGTACGACCGGGCCAACTACTTCCAGACCATCCACAGCTGGGTCGAGCGCGCTCACTGAGCATCCCCGTCATACCCCCTGGGGTTTGCTTCGGATACCCCATGGGGTATAGTTTCCTCGTCCGTCCGCCGGGGACGGAGACCGGAACGAGGAGCTGACCCCGTGAGCACTGTCATCGAACCGACGCTGCCCGTCGAGCACGAGCCGTCGCACGACCCCGACGAACGAGCGCTGTTCTCGCGACTCGCCGCGTCGATGGCGAGACACCGCAAGGCGGTGATCCTCGTGTGGCTGGTGGTCACGCTCGCTGCGGCCCCGCTCGCGATCACGCTCACCAAGGCGCTGTCGGGCGCCGGCTGGGATGCCAAGGGCTCCACCGCCGAGGCGGTGCGCATGGAGCTGCGCGCCGACTTCCCGGCGATGGGCGCCGAGAACCCGATCGTCGTCTACCGGCAGTCGACCCCGATCGCCGACGACCCGGCCGGACTCCAGGCCGTCGTCGCGGCGCTGGGCGACGGTCCGAAGGTGCTGTCCGTGGCCGATCCGCTGTCGATGCCGCCCGAGGCGGGGATGATCTCCCAGGACGGCCTGACGGCCCTCGTGCCGGTCGAGCAGGAGATCGGTGAGGACAAGGAGCGACCCGAGGCGGCCGGCGAGCTCGGTGACTTCGTCGGAGATCTCACGGTCGCCGACGGCGCCTCGGTCGAAGTGACGGGTGAATGGCCAGTCTGGTCCGACTTCAACCAGATGAACGAGGAGGCGCTCCACAAGGCCGAACTCCTGTCGGGCCTGCCGACGTTGATCATGCTGTTCATCGCCTTCGGCGCACTCATCGCTGCCGGCATTCCGCTCATCCTCGCGATCGCAGGCATCGCCACGGGCTTCGCCTCGCTGCACCTGCTCAGCCTCGTCTCGCCGATCTCGGTGTGGTCGATGAACTTCTCGATGATGATCGGCCTGGCCGTCGGCATCGACTACAGCCTGTTCATCGTCTCCCGCTACCGCGAGGAGCGCGTCGAGGGCAAGGACGCCATCAAGGCGATCGAGAATGCGATGTCGACGTCGGGCAAGGCCGTGTTCCTGTCGGCGCTCACCGTCGTGCTGTCCCTCGCCGCCGTGTTCCTCGTGCCGGTCATGGTCTTCCAGACGATGGCGCTCGGCATGATCATCTCGGTCATCGCCGTCGCCCTCGCCGCCCTCACGCTGCTCCCTGCCGTGCTCATCGCGATGGGTGACAAGGTTCTCGTCACCCGTGGCAAGAAGGACCCGGACATCGTCGCCGAGGGTCGCTGGGCGAAGTGGACGGGCGCCGCGCTGCGTCGCCCCGGCCGCACGCTCGCCACCGGCCTCGTCCTGCTCGGTGCGCTCGCTGCACCAGCGTTCGGCATGACGCTCGGTATGCCCGGCGCCCGCGTCGTCGATCCCGGCCACACCAGCCGCGACGGCTACGACATGGTCGTCGAGTCGTTCGGCCCCGGTGCTGCCGGCCCGGCGTACGTCACGGTTGACGCCGCCGATGCGCAGCAGGTCATCGACGTCGCCACGGCCACGCCCAACGTGGTCGACGCACGCATCGTCACCCCGCCCGCCGAGACCGGTCGCGTCGTCGTCCGCGTCACGCCCGGCACCCAGATCGACGAGGCTCCGACCGCCGACATGGTCGAGGCGCTGCGCAAGGGTCTCGACGACGCCGTGCCGAACGCACTCGTCGGCGGACCCGCAGGGCAGAACCACGACCTCACCCAGGTGCTGGTCGACCGGGCGCCCTACGCCATCGGGCTCATCCTGATCGTCGCCTTCCTGCTGCTGCTCGTCGTGTTCCGCAGCGTCGTGATCGCCACGTTCTCGATCCTGATGAACCTGCTCACCGTCGGCGCAGCCTTCGGGTTCGCGACGCTGGTGTTCCAGCACGGCTACGGCGCCGGCCTCATCGGCATCGAGCACCAGGGATTCGTCGACGCCTGGGCGCCGTTGTTCTTCTTCGCCCTGCTGTTCGGCCTGTCGATGGACTACCAGTTGTTCCTGCTCGCAGCGATCAAGGAGCGCTACCAGGCCACGGGCGACACGCACCGGGCGATCGGTGAGGGCATCGCCCGAACCGGCCGTCCGATCACGAACGCGGCGATCATCATGATCATCGTGTTCATCGCCTTCGGTGTGACGGGTCCGATCCCGCCCACCGAACTCGGGCTCACCCTGGCGGTCGCGGTCCTGCTCGACGCGACCGTCGTCCGGGTGATGCTCGTCCCGGCGACGATGGCCCTGCTCGGCGACAAGAACTGGTACGCCCCGACGTGGCTCCAGAAGATCCTGCCGCACGTCAACTTCAGCCACTGAGTCACCAACGGCGAACGGCCCGGCACCCTCGGGTGCCGGGCCGTGCCGCCCCGTCCGGAGGAGCGCCACATGTCCACCACCCCCACCATCCCCACCGTCCCCAGCGTCCCAACTGGTCGCACCACTCCCACCGCAGAGATGCCGACCCGGCCGGTCCGCTGGCCTCTCGAGCGCATCCTGTTCGCTCTGGCCGGCACGATGACGCTGCTGAGCGCCGCGCTCGCCGCCTTCGTGAGCCCGTGGTTCCTGGTGCTCACCGTGTTCGTCGGCCTCAACCAGTGGATGTACGTCACGCTGCGGGGCTGCCCGGCGTCGCTGCTGCTCAAGCGGTTCGGCATCACCCCGCAGTGCCGCTGGTGACATCAGCCGACCGAGGTTCCGACCCGTCGACGTGACGTGGGTAGCGTTCGCCGGCATGTCACGCCTCATCCTGGGAGTCGACGACGTCACGACAGCAACGCTCTGGGCCGACGCAGGCCATCACCACCGGGTGGAGGTCGCGCCCCATGTCGAGGCCGGGCTCCGGGCCAGTGCCGATGATGCTGCCTCGGCGGCACACACCTCGCCGGCATACGGGCGCACCACGGGCGTGGGCGCGAACCGGAACGAGCACGCGGACGACCGTGACGGCCTCCACGGACTGCGACTCGTGCGGTCGCACGCCACCGGTGCCGGTCCTGACCTCGGACCGGACGTCGGCCGCGCCTCGATGCTGGTCCGCGCCCACCAGCTCTGCCAGCCGGGCTCGGGGATCCCGTACGAGGTGGTCGTCGCACTCGTTCGCGCCCTCGACGACGGGCGCACGGCGCCGGTGCGGTCCTACGGCGGCCTGGGCACCGGCGACATCACGGTGTTGGGCGAACTGGCGCTGTGTCTGCTCGGCGAGCTGCCGTGGCACGACGGCACCAGGTCGGCCTACCTCGACGCCGTCGACGCCGGCGCAGCGCTCGCCTTCATGAGCTCGAGCGCCCCCACGATCGCCGCCGCAGCGCTCGCGACCGAACGCGCCAGACGTATCGGCCGCGCGTCGCTCGTGGTCGCCGCGTTGTCGGCACTCGCCGTGCGCGGCACCGCACAGCAATGGTCGGCTCCGGCCGTCGATGCCCGTCCGTCGGCCGGCGTCGCCCATGCGGCTGCGGTGATGCGCCACGTGCTCGGCGGGTGCACCTACCGCCCGGTCCGTACGCAGGACCCCATCTCGTTCCGGTCGATCCCGTTCGTCGCCGGCCCCTTCGTCGAGGTGGGGGATGCGCTCGTCGGCGAGATCGACCGTTCGATCGCCGCCCGTGCGGAGAACCCGCGCTTCGCCCTCGGCGAGGTGTGGCACCACGGCGCGTTCCACCTCACGAGTCTGGCGCTGCATCTCGACACGTTCCGGCTCGCGCTCACGCAGTGGTTGTCGACCTCGCTCGCCCGCACCGTGAAGGTCAACGACCCCACGTACACCGATCAGCAGCGATTCCTGGCCGATGGGCCCGCCGGGAGCTCGGGGGTGATGGTCCTCGAGTACACCGCGGCGTCGGCATTGGAGACGGTGAGGACGCTGGCCGATCCGGTGAGTCGGCACACCACGACCATCTCGATCGGCACCGAGGACCACGCGTCGTTCGCCACCCGCGCCGCGGTCGCAACGCACGACCTGTTGGGTGCTGCGTCGACGATCGTGGGCTGTGAGCTCGTCACAGCACTCCGTTCCGTCCGTCGGGCGCTGGCAGACGGCGAGGTCGTCGTCGGACGGGTGGTCGATGACGTGCTCGCACGATGCAGGCCGCTCCCGACGGACACCTCCGACCGGCCGCTGATCGACGACGTCGCCATCGCAATCGAGTTGCTGCCGGTGCTCGCCGAGCTCGAGCGTTCGCCTCGCTCCGACGACTGACGTCCGGCCCCGGCCCGGTGGACGACGCCGGACTACCGTCGGGTGCATGACCGAGGCTGCAGCACGCGAGCTCATCCGCTACCACCGTGACGGCAAGGTGGGCGTCGTCACCATCGACCGGCCGGAGAAGCGCAACGCGATGACCTACGCGATGCTCGGCCAGTTCATCGAGACGGTCGGTCGTGCCGACGACGATCCCGACACCGTCGTGATCGTGGTCACCGGCGTGCCCGGTGCGTTCTGCGCCGGCACCGACCTCGCCGATCTCGCCACCATCCCGGGGGAGACCCGAGGACTCCGCGGGTCGGCCAACGAGGAGGAGCGGCACAAGTGGTGGCCGATCGCCCAGGCGAAGAAGCCGACGATCTGCGCGATCGACGGTCCGGCCGTGGGCATGGGCGCGGAGTTCACGTCGCAGTGCGACATCCGTCTCGCCAGCCCCAACGCCCGCTTCGCGTGGAACTTCGTGCACCGCGGTCTGGTGCCCGACACCGGTGCCGGCACCTGGCTGCTGCCGCGCATCATCGGCGTGCAACCCGCGCTGCGCCTGCTGTACACCGGGGCGATGATCGACGCCGACGAGGCGCTGCGCCTCGGATACGTCACCGAGGTGGTGCTGAGCGACCACCTCATGCGCAAGACGATGGAGCTCGCCCACACCATCGCCGCCGGCTCGCCGCACAGCCTCGGCCTGATCAAGAGCCTCGTACACCAGGGCCTCACCGCACCGGTGGGCGAGCACATGGAACGCCACACCGCGGCGATGGCGGCGTGCTTCAAGAGCGACGACCATCGCGAAGGTGTGGCGTCGTTCCTCGAGAAGCGCCCGGCCAACTTCACCGGTCGCTGACGTCCCGGTAGGTTCGCCGGGGTGACCCACACCGAGCACGACGTCTTCCGCCTGCCGGCCCCCACCTTCACCGTCGACGACCTCGCGTCGATCGCTCGCGAGCACTTCGGTGTCGAGGGCCGAGTGACGATGCTCGAGTCCGAGCGCGATCAGAACGCACGCATCGACACAGAGGACCGCACGTACGTGCTGAAGGTCGCCAATGCCGGTGAGGACCGGGCGATCGTCGACCTGCAGTCGGCGATGCTCCGCCACCTCGAGTTGGTGGCCCCCGACCTGCCGGTACCTCGGGTCGTCGACACCCTCACCGGGGACGGGTTCGCCGATGTCGTGGGCCCGGGTGGCAGCCATCGGGTCCGCCTCGTCACGCATCTCGCCGGCAAGGTGCTCGCCCGCGTCGAGCGCACGCCTGATCTGGAGCGCGAGCTCGGCCGCGCCATCGGGCGCATGTCGGCGGCGCTCGCGAGCTTCGGGCATCCGGCGGCGCACCGACCGGACTTCCTGTGGAACCTCGACGCAGCAGCAGTCGTGACCACATGGCTCGACGACGTCACCGACCCGGACGACCGGGCCGTCGTGCGGCTCGCGTTCGACCGCTACGAGCAGCGGGTCGCACCCGTGCTCCACCGGTTGCCCGTGTCGGTGCTGCACCAGGACGCCAACGACTTCAACGTCCTCGTCGACGCGGATGAGTCGGGGGCGCCGAGCATCAGCGGCATCATCGACTTCGGCGATGCCACCTCCGGTCGCCGGGTGAACGAGCTCGCCGTCGCGCTCGCCTATGCGCTGCTCGACGTGCCCGACGTTGCGGCCACGGCCCGCCGGATGATCGGTGGTCACACCGAGTTCGCGGTCCTGTCGGCCGACGAACTGCGGGTGCTGTTCGACCTCGTCGTCGCCCGGCTCGCGATGAGCGTCGTGATCTCGTCGCACCGCTCGGCGGCGTTCCCCGACAACGAGTACCTCACCGTCAGCCGAGCCCCGGCGCTGCGACTGCTCCGACGCCTCACTGCCATGCGACCCGAGTTCCTCCACTTCGTCGCCCGTGAGGCGGCCGGCCTCTCGGCGGTGCCGCAGCACGATGCGATCGTCGACTGGCTGCGCAGCGACGAGTGCCGACCGGTGTCGCCGCTGCCGTTCGATCTCCACCGTGCCGGTCGGATCGTGATCAGCCTCGCCGACGGCGCGCCCGGCATGGACGTGGCGGCCGACCCCGTCGCGTACTGGGACTGGGTGCGTCAGGAGATGGTCGCCGCCGACGCCGTGGTCGCGATCGGACGCTACGACGAGGACCGCAGCTGCTACGCCGGCGACCAGTTCACCACCGACGCACCGGAGACCCGCTCGGTGCACCTCGGCATCGACCTCTTCGTCGAGGCCGAGACGCCGCTGCACGCGATGCTGCCCGGCACCGTCGTCACCGTCGTCGACAACGACCTCCCGTTCGACTACGGCCCCACCGTGATCGTGCGCCACGAGGCCGGCGAGGCCGGACCGTTCCACGTGCTCTACGGCCACCTGTCCCGGCGCACGTTGTCGACGGTCAGCCCCGGCCAGGAGGTCGCCGCCGGCGAGGTGATCGCCTACGTGGGTGACCACACGGTGAACGGCGGCTGGGCGCCGCACGTGCACCTGCAGATCATCACCGACCTCATGGCCGACCCGGCGCTCGGCCCCGACGGCAACTTCGAGGGCGCCGGAGAGCCGAGTCGGATGGCGGTGTGGCGCCAGATCGCCCCCGACGCCGACCTCCTCCTTCGCCTCGGGCCCGAGACCTGGGAGACCGGCGACGCACCGGGCGATCTCATGGAGCGTCGACGCGCCGACCTCGGCCCGTCGCTCAGCACGAGCTACCGCAGCAAGCTGTCCATCGTGCGCGGAACCGGGCCATGGCTCGTCGACCACACCGGCCGCCGTCACCTCGACTGCGTGAACAACGTGTGCCACGTCGGCCACGCCCATCCGCACGTGGTGGCGGCGCTCACGCGCCAGGCCGCCGTGCTCAACACGAACACGCGTTACCTGCACCCGACCATCCTCGACTACGCCGAACGTCTCGCCGCCACCTTCCCTGATCCGCTCCGCGTCGTCTACTTCGTGAACTCCGGCTCGGAGGCCAACGAGCTCGCGCTGCGCATGGCGCGCACCGTCACCGGCCGCCACGACGTGGTGGCCGTCGACTGGGGCTACCACGGCAACACCAACGACCTCGTCGAGATCAGCGCCTACAAGTTCAACCGCCGCGGCGGTGCCGGCCGCGCCGCGCACGTGCAACTGGCGGAGCTGCCCGACCCGTACCGCGGGCGCATCCGGTCGGCCGACGACGTCGCCGGTGCCGAGTACGCCACCTCGGTCGCCGATGCGATCGAGCGCGCCGTCGAGCACGACCCTCGCGGTCCGGCCGCGTTCATCGCCGAGTCGATCTCCGGCTGCGGCGGCCAGGTGGTCTTCCCCTCCGGCTACCTGCGCGAGGCCTACCGCCATGCCCGAGCCGCCGGCGCGCTGTGCATCGCCGACGAGGTGCAGGTCGGCTTCGGCCGTGTCGGCTCCTCGATGTGGGCATTCGAGCTCCAGGGCGTCGTGCCGGACATCGTCACGCTCGGCAAGCCGATGGGCAACGGTCACCCGCTGGCCGCGGTGGTCACCACGTCCGAGATCGCCGCGGCGTTCGCGAACGGCATGGAGTTCTTCAGCACCTTCGGCGGCAACCCGGTGAGCTGTGCGGTCGGCATGGCCGTGCTCGACGTGATCGAACGCGAGCAGCTGATGGCACGGGCCGGTGCCACCGGTTCGATGCTGCTCGACGGGTTCCGTGAGCTGCAGCAGCGGCACGAGCTCATCGGTGACGTGCGGGGCGTCGGCATGTATCTCGGCATCGACCTCGTCACGGACCGCGAGACCCGTGGACCGGCGACCGCTTCGGCCGCCGAGGTGTCCGAGCGGTTGCGGGCGCGGGGCGTGCTGATCTCCACCGACGGTCCCGCCGACAACGTCCTCAAGATCAAGCCGCCGATCGTGTTCGGCGCGGCCGACGCGCGGATCCTGCTCGACGAGCTCGATGCCGTCCTGTCACGGCCGGGCGTCTCCCGCGACTGATTCCGACCTGACACGGCTGGGGCAGCGGTGCGGCGACGGTCGCCGTCGCTACCATCGGTCCCGATGGGCTACCGGCACTCCCGCGAGGAGATCCTCGACGCTGCCGTTGCCGTCGCGCTCGAACGGGGCATGGCGTCGCTCACCTTCGGCGCCGTGGGTGAGCGCCTCGGCATCAGCGATCGCACCGTCGTGTACTACTTCGCCACGAAACCGGCGCTCGTGATCGCCGTCGCCGAGACGCTCGGGGTGACGCTGATGACCCTGCTCGACGACGCGTTCGGCCCGGAGCCGCAGTCCGAGCAGGACCTGCTGCGACGGGCCTGGCCGGCGCTGTCGGCGCCCGAGGCCGACCGGATCTTCGCCCTGTTCTTCGAGATGTTGGGGCTGGCGAGCGCGGGGCAGGCCCCGTACGACACGCTCGCTCCGGCGATGGTCGATGGATGGGTCGACTGGCTCGTCACCCGGCTGCCCAGTGGCTCCGTCGCGGCCCGCCGCCGCCGAGCCCTGGCGCTCGTGGCACAGATCGACGGGTTGTTGCTGCTGCGCCGCGTGCTCGGTGCCGAGGCGGCCGACCTCGCCGCCCGCGAACTCGGCGCTCGCTGAGCCGTCCCGCTGTCCCGCCGTCCGGCCGTCCGTCAGACGACAGGTGCCGATCGGCCAGGGTCGAATGTCAGACGGTGACGAAGCGACGGACGGCCATCAGCCGGCTGTCGGCAGGGATGAAGCCCTGGCGCACGACATCACCGTTCTCCGGCGAGTGGATCCAGCGCTTGGCGTCGATCGCGATGCCCACATGCCCGATCACGCCGGGGGCGTTGCTCGAGGCCATGAAGATCAGGTCGCCGGCCTGGATGTCCTGGGTGAACCAGTCGACCGCGACGCCCTTGGTGGACTGCAGCACGCTCGAGTGCGGGAGGCTGATCCCGATCTGGCGGTAGGCCATCATCGTGAGGCCCGAGCAGTCGAACGAGTCGGGACCGGCGGCGGCGAACACCCACGGCTTGCCCAGCTGGGCCTTGGCGTAGGCGACGACGGTGTCGATCCGTGCCGCAGCCGCGGATGCAGCGTTCGTGGCGGCCGAGTTGGCCTGGCCGGTACCGGACGAGGGGGTGACGGTCAGCGTGCCGCCGGCCGGGATCGTGAGCGTCCGCCCGGGGGCGAGCACGCTCTCGAGGGTGAGACCGTTCGCCTTCAGCAGCGGGCCGTACTTCAGGCCGTGCTTGGAAGCGATGCCGTAGATGCTGTCGCCGGCCTGCACCACGTAGGTGCCCGCACCGGCGGTCGCCGCGGGAGCGGCGGGCGGGGTTGCCTGGCCGGAGGAAGCGGGCGTGGGGGAGACGGCCACGCTTCCTCCGGCCGGGATGGTGAGCGTGCGCCCAGGGAGCACCACGCTGTCGATCTTGAGCTTGTTCGCCTGCAACAGGCCGTTCAGGCTGACGCCGTACTTCCTGGCGATGTTGAACAGGGCGTCGCCGGCCTGCACCACGTAGGTGGTGGCGGGTGCCCGGCCGGCCGAGCCGGTCGATGCTGCGCTGGTCGTCGGCAGCGGGGCGGTGGCGCCCGCCGGCACGACGAGCACCATGCCCGGGTGGATCACGCTGTTCACCGTCATCGCATTGGCCGCGAGCAGCGCGTTCATCGAGACGCCGAGCTTCTTGGCGATGCCGAAGAACGTGTCGTCCTGCTTCACCACGTAGGTGCCGGTGCTCGACGACGACGGTGCCGGGGCGGCAGCCGCCGGGCTCGCCGGCGCTCCCACCGCGGTCATCGAGACGGCAACGGTGAGGCTGGCGAGTGCGAGTCGGAAGGTCCTCGTCGTGCGGCGCATGTCCAAGTGATCGGCGCCCCGAAGCCGGGACTTGAGAGTTTCTTGACAGAAATCCACGAGCCCGGAGTGGTTCGCCCTGGTCAGCCGGGTCGGAGGATCCGCGATTCGACGTCGATGCCGTGGTACTCGGTCAGATGCGTGGTCGTCCGCTGCCGGTGACGTGCAGGCGTCCCTCCACGAACATGGGGGTGCCGCTCACCTCCACGGTCGACTCGTGCCAGTCGGTGGCGATCTCCACCTCGGCCGCACCGGCGGCCTCCATGTCGCGCCGCACCCGTGCGGTCAGCACGTCGGTCGCGTGTTCGACGGCCGCCTCGAGCGACACGAACACGACCGGCCCGTCGCCCGCGTGCACCACGAACTGACCGAGCTGCGGTGCCGAGATCGTGCAGTCGTGGGAGATGCGCACCCGACCCACCACGGCACCGATCGCGTTGGCGACGTCGGCGTCGTGGGGCACTTCCGCAGCCGTGCCCAGCAGGGCCGCCACCGCGGGGTAGTAGCTCGGCGCCGAGGCACCCAGACCGACCAGCGGCGTGCTCAGGCCCACCGAGATCCGGCTCACCCCGGTGTGACCGCCCAACGCGGCCTGCACGGCCCGGCTCTGCACCGTGTCGCCGGGCAGGCCGTCGTGTTCGAACGCCGCGGCGAGCACCGCCTCGGCCGACCGGCGCACGAGCGTGTCGACCGTGAGCTGGGAGATGGTGGGCGCGTCGTCGGCGATCGCCCGACCGAGGCGGTCGCGTCGGCGGGCGAAGAGCTGTGCTGCCTTGCGAGCCGCGTCGGCATCGCCCGTGTGCTGCCCCGCCAGCACATGGTTCGCGTCGGTGGGCGTGAACGAGGCGAGCTGCAGCACGCCGCGGCGCACCAGGCGCTCGGTCACCCGCTGGCGACTCGCCGAGGTCATCACCGTGGCGGCGGTGACGATGTGCCCGTCGGCCGCGTCGACCGTCTCGACGACGCGCCGCTCGGTGTCGTCGAGGTCGCCGGTGCGGTGGCGGTCGAGCAGCAGCACGAACACGCCGTCGAGATCGCTCGGCGGGTCGGCCGCCAACTGACGATCGAGCGCCGCGTGCACGAAGCCGCGGTGGGCCATCGCCGCGAGCGCCACCGGGATCACGCGGCGAGGGCCCAACTGCAGGACGGCGCCGGCGGCGCGCTCGTCGTGGCGCACCTGGCTGTCGCCGCCGAGGCCGTGGGTGTGCATCTCCACCGCGGCCACCATCGTTCGGTGTCCGCCGACGGTGGCGCCCAGTGTGCTGACCAGCGGGATGCCGTGGCGCAGCACCGCGATGTCGGTCGTGGTGCCGCCGATGTCGCTGATGATCGCGTCGTCGAGGCCGGTGAGGTGGGCGGCACCGACGAGGCTGGCCGCCGGACCGGAGAGGATCGTCTCGATCGGGCGTTCACGCACGAATTCGGCCGACACCAGCGAGCCGTCGCCGCGCACCACCATCACGGGGGCGTGCACGCCGTGGGCGACGAGCGTCTGCTCGGTCGTGGCCACCAGCCGGTCGATGATCGGCACCAGGCGTGCGTTCAGGATCGCCGTGACTGCCCGCTTCGGACCGTTGAGCTGCGCGGACAGCACATGGCTCGCGGTGACGGTCTTGCCGGTGAGACGCCGGATGAGTTCGACCGTCGCCAGCTCGTGGGCCGGGTTGCGCACGCTGAACTGTGACATCACGGCGAACCCGTCGACCCGATCGGCCACCTCGGTGACCCGTTCGGCCAGGAGCTCGAGGTCGAGCGGCGTGCGTTCCCCTCCGTGGGGGTCGTGGCCGCCGGCGAGCAGCACCGCCGGATCGCCGCCCAGTGCAGCGCGCAGGCCGCCTCGTTCGATCACGTCGTCGTCGAAGCCGATGATCACTGCGCACACCGGACGTCCCGACCCCTCGACGAGTGCATTGGTGGCCAAGGTGGTCGACAGCGACACGAGCTCGATCGCCGAGGGCTGCACACCGGCCGTGCGGAGCGCCGCGTCGATCGCGCCGCTGATGCCGATGCTGAGGTCGTGGTGCGTGGTCGGCGACTTCGCCTTCGCGACGACCGTGCGCGAACGCTCGTCGTACACGACGGCGTCGGTGTAGGTGCCACCGGTGTCGATGCCGAGGAGGAGATGGCCATTCGAAGCTGGCATCGAAGCTGGCATCGAAGCTGGCATCGAGGGGGGAGGAGTGGCGTCGGTCATGCGTCTGGTGGGCGGGGAGACGGGCCAGGCTAGCGTCGGCCTCGATGGCCGAACCTGTCGTGACCCCAGCCCATCGATCAGCCGATCAGCAGCCCGATCAGGCCGCCGAGCGCCCCGGTGTCGGCGTCCGCGATGCGCTGGTGGTCGTGCCGTGCCGGCCGCTCCAGCCGACCCTCGAGTTCTTCACCAAGCGCCTCGGCTTCCGCGTCGACGCGATCTTCCCGGCCGACTCGCCGTCGACGGCCGAGCTGTCGGGCCACGGCCTCGCGCTCCGCCTCGAGCCCGGTGCCGCCGACGTGGCACCCGGCGCCCATCTCTCGCTGCGCCTGCGCTGCGACGACCCGGCCGCGATCGCGGGCGGCGAGACCGAACTGATCGCGCCGAACGGCACACGGGTGCTGCTGGTCGATGCGGATCCGGCGCTCGTGCTGCCGCCGGTGCAGCAGTCGCTCGTGGTCGCCCGCATGCGCGACGACGCGGCGTGGGGCGTCGGCCGTGCCGGCATGGAGTACCGCGACATCATTCCGGGACGCCAGGGCGGCCGGTTCATCGGCTCCCACATCCGCATCACCACCGACGGCCTCGTGCCCGACTACGTGCACTACCACAAGGTCCGTTTCCAGATGATCTACTGCCACCAGGGCTGGGTCCGTCTGGTGTACGAGGACCAGGGTGAGCCGTTCGTGCTCGAGGCGGGCGACTGCGTGCTGCAGCCGCCCGAGATCCGCCACCGCGTGCTCGAGAGCGGCGGTGGTCTCGAGGTGATCGAGCTCGGGTGCCCGGCCGAGCACGAGACGCTCGCCGACCATTCGATGCCACTGCCCACCGGTGCGCTGGATCCGGACAAGGATTTCGGTGGCCAACGGTTCGTCCGCCACGACGCGAGCGAGGCCGCCTGGCAGCCGTGGCGCTTCGAGGGGTTCGAGTACCGCGACATCGGCATCGGCGCGGCCACCGACGGCCTGGCCGGCGTGCGCGTCGCCCGCCCCGCCGGCGCCGATCACACCCCGCCGTCGGCGCACGACGCCGAGTTCGTGTTCGCGTTCGTGCTGCACGGCTCGTGCACCCTGGTGTGCGAGGGGCACGACCCGGTCGAGCTCCGCGACGGCGACACCGTCGTCGTGCCGGCGGGGCTGGTGCACTCCTTCACCGAGTGCAGCGCCGACCTCGAGCTGCTCGACGTCACTCTCCCCGAGCTCGTCCCCACCCGCTGACCCATCCAGCGCGTTTGGTCGCTCCCGCGTCATATCGACGCGTTCGCGACCAAACGCTGAGGGGCGGTGGTTCGC
>CAUJET010000114.1 GCA_963169665.1 Actinomycetota bacterium
ACGCTTGAGCGCCTTGTTGCGCATCCAACGCTCACGCATCACCGGGTTGTTGAACTCCTCGGCAGTCGGCTGCTCATCGAGCCAGCCCGGCAGCTCCCAGTACCCGCCACGGTCGACCAGGTGCCCAGCGGCGATCAGCTCGGCCACGAGCTTGCGCGCCCGGCCCTCGGTGATCTTGCGATCGACCGCAGCGTGCAGCTCGGCCTTGGAGATCCTGCCGTCGGAGCCCAACGCCGCAGAATGCAGCCGCAGCGCATGCCACATCGCAGCGCCGTCCCACGACAACAAAGCCAACGTCTGACGCGCTGTCGGCGGTGTCTTCAACCAGATCGACGCCATTTCAGCACCACCCCCGGACTACGATGCCGGTGAGGGTTTCGTGGCTCTCGGACTGGTTGTTGGAGACGGCGCCCGCGCTGCTGAGCGGGCGCCGTCTCGCGTCCGGCCTCATGACGCGCCGCGCTTTCTCTGGCGGGCCTGGACGGAGCGCAGCGCCAAGTCGGCGTAGTAGGCCTTGCGAGCGCACTCGGCGCGCTTGGCTCGCTCCTTGGGGTCGAGTTCCCCGGTGGGGTCAACCTCTCGTTCGAACCGCTCTTGGAATGCGCGGCGAGCGGGTGCGGTGGCGGCTCGGCGGTCCGGCTCTCGCGCCCATCTGTTGTAGGCGCCCTTGGTTCCAGCGAGCTGACGATTGATGTCGGGCATTGAGCAGACACCCCTTTCGGGTGTCGCTGTTGCCCATGGTCAGCGCTCGTTGCGTCCGGCTCCCGTCGGCCAAGCGGGTTGCTGTCGCCGATGCCGATTCAGGCACACGTGTATTTGAGCTACAACGTTAGCAAGCGTTGTAGCTCATGATGACGTTGTGGGGAGCTTCGCTGATCGCCGGCGCCGGCGAATGCAGAGCGTGAGCTGGTCGGCGATCACCGTGCCCGGGTACGTGCAACGGCACTTCACGTTGGGACACCAAGCCCGAACGAGATCGGTGATGTCGTCGCGGGTGGTGTCCCATTCACAGGTGCCATCGGCGTCGCCAAGCAGCGGTCGTGTCAGCCGCCCGCGTTCGAGGGTTGCGCTGTTTGCCATGACGTCGCGTGGTTGCCAACCTCGTCGAGCGCCACGCGCTCGAGGCTCGGCATAGTCGAAGTAGCGAACCGTCGTCACCTCGGCGCCTGGATCATGCTGTTTCGTTGTTGCAACGGCAGAGCCGCAGCGGCCGCAAACGAGCTTGATGACGTCGATCACAGCGAGTCTCCGGGGGCGATCCGTCTGTGGGCTTCGCGGGCCCGTTCTTCGGCCGCGGAACGCCCGTACCGCTGGAGCATGGCGGAGTTCTTCCAACCGGCGTTGCGCATGAGATCTCCCTCGGTCCCACCGGCGAGCAGCCAGCGGTGAGCGAGGGTGTGTCGGAATCGATGCGCATGCATGTGCTCGACGCCGCCCTCGGCGGCTCGCGCCTTCAGCATCGCAGCAAGCCCGTTCTCGCCGAGCGTGCCCCTCGTGCCCAGCCAAAGCTGCGGCTGGTCGGCATGCGGGCGTCGCTTCCGGACCCACAGATAGCGATCGAGGGCGGCTGCTGTCATCGATCCGAACGGGACAAGGCGTCGACGAGCGCCCTTTCCTGTGACGAGTACCGTCATCGTGTCGAGATCGAGATCCGCGAGGCCGATGCCGACCATTTCGCCGAGCCGCATGCCCGAGTCGATGAAGAGCCGAATGATGGCGTGATCGCGACGATCGAGCCACGTTTCGCCTCGACGTCGACGTGTCACGTCGAGTAGCGCCCGGAGCTCGCTCTCGGTGAACACCGGCACTGGCCGATCGTCGAGCTTGGGCGCCTTGAGCCTGGCCATCGGCGACGCCTCGACCTCTCCCTCGTCGGCGAGCCACTTGAACCATTGCTGCAAGCATCGAAACCTCAGCACCACGGAACCGACAGCGGGCCGGGAAGCTGCTTCGTCAGTGTGGTCGAGCTGGTGCACGATCCACGCCTGAACGTCGCCCGAGGTCTGTTCCGTCGGATCCGTGGGGCGGCCCGTCGAGACGCACCAGGCGGTGAAGTGCCTGACCGACGCGACGTAGTTCTCGATCGTTCTGTAGCTCTTCCTCTGCGACCGAAGAAGCCGATACCAGGACTCGACAACCGGGCGCACGTCGGCGTGAACGGTCCCCAGCATCGCCCTCGCCGTTCGGTCATCGTCACGGCCCGGAATCATGAAGGAGCACTGTAGTACAAAGAAGCAACCTTGTAGCCAATCCCCAATGGTCATCTACCAGGGCATTCACCTCTTGACATCGTGTGTACTATTCGACATAGGGCTACGAGCCTAACGGTCGCGCGGCGGCGTTCCCACTGCCACCCGCGCTCGGCCCGCCGCCAGCCGCGACACCGGTTGGAAATTCGTGGAAATCAGGACCAAAGACCGATCCCACCGCCGGTCGCGAGCCTCAGGATGCTGCGCAGGCGGGCACGACGAGGTGCCCGCGGTGATCCGAGAGGACGACGATGCTGGTCTACGTGGTGGAGCGCGTGTACCGGGACGTGCAGCGATCCAGTGCGGTGATGTCGGTCTGGTCCGACATCGAGCGAGCCCACGCCTGGGCCGAGCGGCAGCGGGCGAACGGGCACGCCGACGACGACGAGTCGACGATCGCGATCAGGGTGACCGAGATGGACGTGCCCGCGTCGGGCGCCGCGAGTCTCCGCGAAGCCGTCTGACGAGGGGGTTGCGGTCAGACCTTCGAGCCAGCGGGTGCCGAGGTCCAGGCCAACAGGTCGTCGACCGACCGGGTGTTGATGATCCGCTCGACCGGCACCTCACCGTCGGCGGCGATCGTGCACCCGTAGGGCAACCACTCGAGCTGGCCGGTGGCGTGGGCGTCGGTGTCGATCGAGAACATGCACCCGTGGTCGAGGGCCAACGCGAGCAGCTCGGGCGGCGGATCGAGCCGCTCGACCCGGCTGTTGATCTCCACCGCGGTGCCGAACGCTGCGCACGCCGCGAACACGTAGTCCGGGTCGAACTGCGACGGGGCACGCTTGTCGACCAGGCGACCGGTGCAGTGGCCGAGGATGTCGACGTGCGGCGAGGCGACGGCCCGCACCATCCGTTCGGTCATCTGCCGACTCTCCATCTTCAGCTTCGAGTGGACGCTGGCGACCACCACGTCGAGCCGTTCGAGCATGTCGTCGTCGAGGTCGAGGGTGCCGTCCTCGAGGATGTCGACCTCCATGCCGGTGAGGATCCGGAACGGCGCCACCCGCTCGCGCAGCACCTCGATGTCGGCGATCTGGGCCTCGAGCCGGGCCCGGTCGAGCCCGTGCGCCACCGTGAGCCGCGGCGAGTGGTCGGTGAGCACGACGTACTCGTGGCCCAGCCCGATCGCGGTGCGCACCATCGACTCGATCGTGGCGCCGCCGTCGCTCCACTTGCTGTGCATGTGGCAGTCGCCCTGCAAGGCGTCGAGGTACACCTGTGCGGCGGCGGAGATCTCGACCTGCGTCTCGGCCTCGATCTTGAGCAGATAGGCCGGGGTCTCGCCGGTCTCCTCGCTCTCGATCGCCTCGCGGATCAGCCGCGCCGACGCATCACCCACACCGGGGAGCTCCTTCAGGGTGCCCGTCGCGGCACGACGGTGCAGCTCGGCCGGCTCGATCGACGCGATGGTCTCCATCGCCCCGGCGAACGCCTTGACCTTGAATCCGTTGGCGTGCGCACGGTCGAGGCAGTGCATCACACGCTCGAACGCGGCGAGGGGGGTCATGGGCCAACTGTAGACGTGGTGCGCGCACCGGTCCGGGCGAGTTGTGGCCCTGGGACCGCCCACCGACCAGCCAGGACCCAGGCCGACCTCGCCCCGATAGCCTCGGACGTTCGTATGGAACGCTTCGGTCTGGTCGGTCTCCCCAACGCGGGCAAGAGCTCGTTGTACAACGCCCTCACCGGAGGCGGTGCGCTCGCCGCGCCCTACGCCTTCGCGACGAAGGACCCCAACATCGGCGTGGCCAAGGTGCCCGACGACCGCGTCGAGCGGCTGGCCGTGATGAGCAAGACCAAGACCCTCGTGCACGCCTCGGTGCAGGTGGTCGACATCGGCGGTCTCGTCGAGGGCGCGTCCAAGGGTGAGGGCCTCGGCAACAAGTTCCTCGCCAACATCCGCGAGGTCGACGCGATCGTGCTCGTGCTGCGAGCGTTCGAGGACGACGACGTCACCGGCCCGAGCGACCCGCTCGACCACCTCCGCGTCGTCGAGATCGAGCTCGCCCTCGCCGATCTCGAGACCGTCGAGAAGCGGCTCAACCAGGCCACCCGGCAGTCGAAGCTCGACAAGGGTCTCGGCGAGGAGATCGCCGTCCTGCAGAAGGCCTACGACGCGCTCAGCGACGGCAAGCCCCTGTACCGCGCCGGGCTGAAGGACGACGAGCGCGAGATGCTCGCGCCGCACTTCCTGCTCACCAACCGCCGCGTCCTGGTGGTCGTGAACGTGGGCGAGGACGACGTCGAGCGCATCCCCGAGATCGAGGACCGCGTGCGGGCCGAGATGACCTCGGCCGGCGACAACGTCGAGGTGATCGGCATGTGCGTGCAGCTCGAGGCCGAGGCCGCCACCATCACCGACCCGGTCGAGCGCGCCGAGATGCTCGAAGGGTTCGGCCTCGGCGAGGGCGCCCTGTTCCGCATGGTCCGCTCGGCGTACCACCTGCTCGGCCTGCGTACGTACTTCACCACGGGCGAGAAGGAGACCCGTGCGTGGACGTTCTACGCCGGATCCAGCGCCCCCGAGTGCGCCGGCCGCATCCACAGCGACTTCCAGCGCGGCTTCATCAAGGCCGAGGTCATCCACTGGGACGAGCTGCTCGAGATCGGCGGCTGGAACAAGGCCAAAGAGGTCGGCAAGATCCGGATCGAGGGCAAGGAGTACCACCCCCTCGACGGTGACGTCATGGAGTTCCGCTTCAACGTGTAGCCATCGGCGGCGGTGTCGGCCGGCGCCACCCGACGGCCGTGGTGCCGTCGTCGGACACCGTTCAGCGGGTGCGTTCCGGGTACAGCGCTTCGGCGCGGATGCGGGCGTTGAGCTCGTCGAGATAGCGGGCCTCGTCGAAGGCGATGAGGTGCACCTCCTCCCCCGTCCAGCTCGAGAGGTGCATGGCATTGGCCAATCGGACGCCGTGGATGCCGTCCGCTCCCGGGGCGATCAACGGGGTCCCGTCGAGGACGTTGTCGGTGAAGTTGCGCAGGACGTCGGCGTGCTGCTCGCCCCACTTCGACCGGTAGGTCCTGGTCTCCGTCGTCATCCACCTCCCGGTGTCGGCCTTGCCGCGGAAGAGATCGACGACATCCGCCGCCGTCATCGAGTCGCTCAGGCTGCGCTCGTCGTCGGCGAGCCGCGTGATCGTCACCGTCGCCGAGTCGTCGACGACGACCTTGCCCCGATCGCAGAGGATCTCGAGGCGATCGGTGCCGATGAGGTCGTGCGTGCAGGTGAGGAACGAGCCCGTCGCGCCGTCGCCGAAGTCGACGAGGGCGTGAACCTCGTCCTCGACCGCGATGTCGCGACGGAACCCGTATCCGGCCTTGGCGACGACGCTCCTCGGCACCCCGCAGAGCCACTGCCACAGATCGAGCTGATGAGGCGCCTGGTTCACCAGCACCCCGCCTCCCTCGCCACCCCAGGTCGCACGCCACGGGCTGAGGTCGTAGTAGGCCTGCGGCCGCCACCAGTTCGTGATGATCCAACTGGTGTGACGGAGCGCTCCGAGCTCTCCGCTCGACAGCAGCGCCTTGAGATCCGTGTACAGCGGATTCGTCCGCTGGTTGAACATGATCGCGAAGGTGAGATCCGGCCTCGACGCAGCGACCTCGATCATCTCGTCGACCTGGGCGGTCGACACGGCCGCCGGCTTGTCGACCAAGGCGTGGAGGTCGTGGCGCATCGCCGCGATCGCGACGTCGGGATGCAGGAAGTGCGGAACGGTGGTCACGACCGCGTCGACAGCTCCGCTGGTGATCAGATCGGCGACGTCGTCGAAGAACGGCACGCCGAGCCCCTCGGCGCTCGGCTGCTTCGCCGGATCGATGTCGCAGATCGCTCCGAGGACCATCCGATCGATTCGGCCGTCGGCGATGAGCTTGGCGTACATGCCACCCTGCGCTCCGAGACCGACGATGCCGAGACGAACGACGTTGGACACTGGGACTCCCGAGATGTGTGCGAGTGGTGGGCGAGTGGTCTGCGAGTGAAGGAGACGAGCGAGCGGTCAGGCCAAGAACGACAGCGAGCGCCTCGCCCAGTCATACGAGCGGCGCGTCGATTCGAAGCGATCGTCGATGCTCGGTTCGTCGACCTCGATCATGTAGTCGCCGTCGTAGTCGTCGGGCATGGCCGCGAGCACGGCGTCGAAGTCGGCCACGCCGTCGCCTGGCTCGGCCCACAACCGCTTCGTCGCCTGGGTGGCGCCGTACGACATGCCGACCCGGTTCGCCGGGTCGAGGTAGTCGGCGAACGCATCCTTGATGTGGATCGCGCCGACTCGATCGCGGTGGTCGCGAATCGCGCTCGCCGGATCGGCACCTGCCCACATGAGGTGACCAGTGTCGGGCCCGAAGCCCAGCAGGCCGGCATCGATCGACGACAGCGCTCGGTCGATCTCGTCTCGCATCTCGAAGACGCCGCCGATGTGGTTGTGCAGCACGGCGTGGACGCCTTCTGACCGGAACGCCTCGCACACGAGACCGAGGTGGTCGATGCACATCCGGAGCCGGCCCTCGTCGAAGTCGGCACCGATGCCCGGCGCCGCCATCCGAGCCGGGATCATCATCGACGACACCATCGCCCGGTCGAGCCCGAGCGCTGCTTGTTGTGCGGCGAACGCCTTCGCCCGTTCGAGTTCGGCCGGCATGTCGACGGTCTCGTCGAGGGCCGAGCTGAACAGACTCACCGACGGCGCCAGGCCGAACCCGCCGATCCAGGCCAGGTAGGCGTCCACCGACATCTGTGGGGGCACGTCGGCCTTCACCGCCGTGAAGCCGAGCTGCTCGAAGTGGGCGAACGCTTCCTCGAGCACTGCGGGCGAACGATCGATCCGTCCGTCGCGCATCCAGTACGCGATGGGATTGACCGCCAGCCGTGGGGTGCGCCGTGCACTCACCGGAAGTCCACGCCCTCGTCGCGCAACATCGCGACGAAACCGGCGTGCGCGCTGCGCCAGAGTTCGGGACCGCACTGGCCGCCGAACGCGTCGAAGCTGCCCAGGTGCGGTTCGATCGAGAAATAGCCCGAGAACCCATCGGCATGGAGCGCCCGAACGATCTCGCGGACCTCGCCATCGCCCTCACCTGCGACGCGGACATCGCCGGAACCGAACACCGCATCCTTGATGTGCATGTATTCGACGTGTGGACGCAATGAGGCGTACGCGTCGGTGAAGGGCCGGACGCCGCACTGCACGAAGTTCGCCGGGTCGAAGGCGAGCCTCAGATGCACCGACCCGACCGACTCGACGATGTCGAGGCACCGCCGCGGGACGTCGCCGTAGATGTCCTTCTCGTTCTCGTGGACGAACACCACGTCGTGGCGTTCGGCGACGTCGGCGAGGGCAGCCATGCGGCGCAACACCTCGTCGCGGTGCGTGTCCGGATCGTCGCCGTCGGGGATGAAGAACGAAAAGATGCGCACGTAGCGCGTGTCGAGTTCATGGGCGAGGCGAGCCGCGTGCTCCGCCTTCTCGAGGTGTCGATCGAAGTCGCCGGCGATGGAGATCTTGCCGATCGGTGAGGCGACCGACGACACCGCGATACCTGCGGCATCGAGCAGCGCCTTCGCCTCACTGATCTGCGCTTCGCTCATCGAGATCACGTTCGTACCCCAGGCACTGCGGAGGTCGAGCGCGGTCAGCCCGAGATCCGAGAACAGCGCGACCTGTTCGGCGAGGTCGGGGCCCGCTTCGTCGGCGAACCCGGTCAGGGTCCATCCGACATCACTTCGTGGAGTCACACGCCGAGCGTACGGCACCGACCGGCCCGCAGGGATGGCTCATCGATCCACGGGCGTACCGACGGCAGCGGCATCGCGTCGTGCTCGAGCGACGAGGTGAACGGCGCCGAAGCGGAGGTCGAAGGCGACACCACGTTCGAATCGGGCCCGGGCGTCATCGAGGTCACCCAGTACGGCGGCCAGGCGGGCGAGGTGCACGTCGACAGCGCCCAGGTAGGCGAGGCCGTGCAGGGTGAGGGCGGTGCCCGAGTGCGGGGCGAGCTCGGACCGCAGCGACCGCGCCCATCGCTCGTCGCGGGCGACGAACACGGCTTCGCAAGCCATCGCTGCGACGGCGGACCACTGTTCACCCGTCGACCTCAGCACCAGCGGGTCCGATGCCAGCGCCGTCCGCAGCGCGGCCAGGTCGACCGCGTCGGCACACGCGAGTGCGTACATCATCCGCTGGGTGGGGCTGGTGTCGGCACGGCGGGGCATGAGCAGCTCGCTCATCTCGACGAGGGTGCCCGCGTCGTGACGCACGAGCACGTGCTGCAACGCAGCGACCGGGAAGCCGTGACTCACCTGCAGCGACGACGCCGTGGTCGCCGCACGTCCGATGGCCTCGACCGCTTCCGGATCGCCCGCTGCGATCGCGAGGCAGGCATCGGCGGCGTCGGCCCACCAACGCAGGTCGGGTCGCGGCATGTGCGGGAGCTGGCTCCGCAGCAGGTCGAGTCGCCGTCGGAACCCCGTCCGGTCGCCGGCGCGGAGTGTCTGGGTGAGCCCGAACAGATGCGTCATCGCCGACAGCGTCACGAACCGGGACTCCGCCTCCAACTCCTCCACCTCCGCGTACGCTGCGGCAGCCTGTCGAGGTGTGGACGACGCACCGGCGGCGAGTTGATAGCGCATGCCGAGCAGCAGCGTGTCCAGGGTGAGACCGCGCCTGCCGACGCCGAGCTGCGACGCGGCGTCGACCAGCGCCTCGGCGCGCCCGTCGTCACCCGAGACCATCACGTGGTGCGCGGCCCAACACAACAGCTGGATCCGGCGAGTGAGATCACCTGTCGCCAGCCTGCCCTCGAGCGCCACCATGTCGTCGATCGCCTGCGGCGTCATCGAGCGGGCGCCGAGCGGTCCGCGAGCGGTGTGCGCGTCGGCGATGAGCTCGGGCACGTCGAGTTCGGCCGCCAGTCGCTCGGCCGCGTCGAGCAGCGGCAGCGCCGCGTTGGTCTCGCCGAACGCGAGGAGCGCTGTCGCTGCGGCGATGTCGGCGAGCACCCTGGCAGCGCTCCGACTGGGTCGATCGGCCACCGACGCCACCCAACGGTGAGCGAAGGGCGCTGCGGCGACGAACGCACCCGACTGCATGAGCTGGCCCAGCGCGGTCGCGACGGCGGCGTCCACACGATCGCCGTCGGCCAGCGCGCCGGCATCGAGGAAGTGCTCGGCGGCCACCACCGCGGCGGTCTCGTCGTCGGCGACGGCGGTCGCCAGCTCGAGGTGCATGCGCTGCCGGAGCGTCGGGCCGATCTCGTCCGCCACCGCCTGTGCGACGAGCGGATGTCGGAAGTGGAGGCGCCCATCGGTGAGCGGTTCCACGATGCCTGCTCGCTGCAGCGCATCGACGGCGCCGGCCGACACGTCGGAATCCACCATCGATCGCAGCAGGGCGCCGACCGGATACCCCGGTCGGGCCAGCGAAGCGAGGCGCGCTGCGCGCACGGCCTCCGCCCCGAGCTGCACGAGCGAGTTGCGAACGCTGCGCTGCACGTCGGGTGGGGCGGTCGCCGGGTCACCGCCCCGCTGGAGGTAATGCGCCAGCTCGAGCGCGAACAACGGGTTCCCGTTGGCTCGCTCCACCACGGTCGCGACGCCGTCGCCGACGGCACCGGCGTGGAGCACGGAGCCGGTGATCCGCTCGATGTCGGGCGTCGTGAGCTGGCCGAGTTCGAGTGTCACCACGTGTGGGCCGGTCACGAGCGCTGCCGATGCCGGCGCGTCGACGAGATCGGAGCTCGATCGCAGGCCGAACGCCCAGACGACCCCCTGTCCGACGGACCGGACCAGCTCGAGGACGAACTGTCCGCTCGCCGATCCGATCCACTGCACGTCGTCGATCACGACGAGCACCGGCGACATGGACTCGATCATCCGATGGACGACGTCGAGCAGCCGTGCACGTCGGACGACCGCCTCGGCCACGATCTCGGTCGAGCCGTCGATCATCGGCTCGGCGACGAGTTCGTCGAGTTCGGACCCAGCCGACGTCCGGTCGAGGGCCGACAGCAGCCGGACGAGCTCGGCGACCGGCTCGTGCCCGTCGCCGCCGGTTGCTGCGCAGGCGAGATACACCACATCGCGCCCGTCGCGGTGCACGGCGGCGGCCACCTCCGCGAGCAACCGGGTCTTGCCGATGCCCGGCAGCCCGCTCACGCACACCACCGTCGCGACACCGGTGCCGGTGCCGGCACCGGTGTCGGCCTCCGCATCCGCCGATCGACCGAATCCGGCAGACACGGCTCGCACCGCCGTGTCGAGCTCGGCGTCGCGCCCGACCAGTTGTCGTCCGGCCAGGTACTGCAGACGGGCCGGCAGCGACGCGCGCTCAGGCGTCGACCGAGCGGCCAGCCCGTGGCGGAGCACCCGCTCGACGACACCGTCGCCGCGGGACGGCTCGTGGACGAACCGCTCGAGGTCCGTCACCTCGACACCGGGCTCCACACCGAGCTCGTCGGCCAATCGGCTGCGGAGGCGTTCCGCCGCCCGCAGCGCCTCCGCGGGCCGCCCGGCCCTCAGGTGGGCCAGCATGAGCACAGCGGTGAGCCGCTCCCGCTCGGGATGGGCGCCGGCGAGTGGGTCGGCCAGGGCGGCCGCGCTGTCGAAGTCGCCGAGCTCGATCATCGTCGCGGCGAGGTGCTCGATCGTCTCGAGCCGGCTGGTCGTGAGCCGAGCCCGTTCGGGTTCGAGCGCCGCGCACTCCGACGCCCCCTCGAACGGCTCCCCGTGCCACAGCTCGACCGCCTCGGTGAGCAGCGATCGTGCTGCGGCGTCGTCGTGTCGGGCACGGGCATCGAGGCCGGCGACGAGGAGGGCCTCGAAGCGACGAAGGTCGATCGCCGCCGATGCGTCTCGCTCACCGAGGTCGAGCACATACCCGTTCTGCGTGGTGCGGATGACCCCGTCGAGCCCGGCCTCGGCGAGCGCCCGGCGCACCCGCAGCACCAGCACCCGGAGGGCCGAGTCGCTGGTGCGGGCCCCATCCCAGATCTGGTCCTCCAACCACGTGCGCCGGGCCTCGTAGGGCCATCTGATCACGAGGAGCGCGACGAGCGCCCGTGCGTGGCGGCCGGAGAGGTCGGCGGTGCCGCGCGGACCGTCGACCTCGATCGAACCCAAGAGTCGGAACCACACCCGTCGGATGCTACGGCGCTCGACGGCGGCCCGGCCCAGCGGCGCTCGCCCAGGGGACAGCAGCGCCCGCACACCCACGTGCGCTTCGTCGTGTCGGATCGCACACCGCACGCGTAGCGTGGTCGATCGGGTCGCGCGTCGCCGTGGGCCCCTCCTGGAAAGGCTGATCATGACCACGAGTGACACCGGTTCCGACACCGCGGTGGTGGCGATCGACCCGCTGGTCTTCGAACGCCGCTGGAAGATCCTGGCGGTGCTCTGCACCAGCTTGATGGTGGTGATCGTCGGCAACACGGCCCTCAACGTCGCCCTTCCCACGCTCGCCCGCGAACTGCGCGCCTCCACCTCGGCACAGCAGTGGATGGTCGACGGGTACGGCCTCGTCTTCGCCGGGCTGCTGCTCACCGCCGGCACGATCGGCGACCGCTACGGACGCAAGGGCGCCCTGCAGATCGGCCTGCTGATCTTCCTGGCCGGATCGCTGTCGGCGGCATTCATGGACTCCGCCGGCGGCGTGATCGCCGGACGCGCCGTCATGGGGTTCGGCGCTGCGTTCGTCATGCCGGCCACGCTGTCGATCCTCACGAACGTCTTCCCGCCGCACGAGCGAGGCAAGGCGATCGCCATCTGGGCGGGCATCTCCGGCGGCGGTGCCGCGATCGGCCCGGTGGCGAGCGGTTTCCTGCTCACCCACTTCTCCTGGGGCTCGGTGTTCCTCGTGAACGTGCCGATCATCGTCGGCGCCCTCGTGGCCGGCAAGGTGCTGCTCCCCACGTCGCGCGACCCCGAGCCGGGTGCGCTCGACCCGATCGGCGCGGTGCTGTCGATCGCTGCGCTCGGCGCGCTCGTCTACGCCATCATCGAGGCGCCCCACCGGGGCTGGGCCAGCACCACCAGCCTCGCCTGGTTCGCCGCCGCGATCGTCCTGATCGCTGCGTTCTTGATGTGGGAGCTGCGGAACACCGCCCCGATGCTCGACCTGCGCTACTTCCTCGACCCCCGCTTCGGCGTCGCCGCCGGCGTCATCACGCTCGTGTTCTTCGCAATGTTCGGCTTCTTCTTCCTGCTCACCCAGTACTTCCAGCTGGTGCTCGGCTACGGCACGCTCGAAGCGGGCGTGAAGCAGCTCCCGTTCGCCGCCGTGATGATGGTGCTCGCCCCGAACTCGCCCCGCCTCGCTGCGAAGTTCGGCGCCAACCGGGTGGTCGCGTTCGGACTGGTGTGTGTCTCGTGCGCCATGTTCCTGTTCACCATCTCGCGTATCGACACGTCGTACTGGGCGTTGCTGCCGGTGATGATGACGATGGCCGGCGGCATGGCGCTGGTGATCCCGTCGATGACCGGATCGATCATGTCGGCCGTCCCGCTCGGCAAGGCCGGCGTCGGCTCGGCGATGAACGACACCACCCGCGAACTCGGCGGGGCCCTCGGTGTGGCCGTGCTCGGCAGCCTGGTCGCCTCGCGCTACGGCACCCGCCTCGAGCCCGCCCTGGGGCTGCTGCCGGACGATCTGAGCGACCGGGCGAGCGAGAGCCTCGCCGGTGCGCTGCAGGCGGCTGCCGGCGTCGACGGCGAGACCGGCGCCGTCGTGAGCCGCATCGCCCGCGAGGCGTACGTGTCGGGGCTGCACCTGTCGGCGATCGTCGCCGGCTGCGTGGTGCTGCTCGCCTCGGGCATCGTCTACCGCAAGCTGCCCGCCGGCAACCCGCATGCACAGGGCGCCGCCGCCCACTGATCGGGCTCCGGCCGGGTCAGCGACGTCTCCCGACGGGAGGCCGGGTCAGAACGTGACGGGGATCGTGCGCGGGCCGCGCACCTGACCGCCCGCCCAGGTGACCTCGCCCGACGGGTCGAGGTCGAACTCGGGGATGCGGCGCAGCCACTCCTCGATGGCCACGCGCAGCTCCATCCGGGCGAGGTTCGAGCCGGCGCAGCGATGAATGCCGGCACCGAACGCGACGTGGCGGTTCACCTGGCGATCGAGCACCACCTTGTCGGCGTCGGGGAACGCGGCCGGATCGCGGTTCGCCGCCGGGAAGTTCATCAGGATCCGGTCGCCGGCCTTCATCGGACAGCCGTTGAAGTCCACGTCGTGGGACAAGCGGCGAGCCATGGTCACCGGCGAGTACGCCCGGAGCAGCTCTTCGATCGCGGTCGGCATCAGCTCGGGCTCGGCCACCAGGCGACGGCGGTCGTCGGGGTGTGTCGCCAGGTGCCACATCGCCGATCCGATCGACGACCACGTGGTGTCGATGCCGGCGATCAGCAACAGCGCGCACATCCCCATCACGACCGGACGCTCGATCGGCTGACCGTCGTGCTCGGACGCGAGCAACTCGCTGATGAAGTCGTCGGTCGGATTCGCGACCCGCTCGTCGAGCGCGCCCGTCAGGTACTGCAGGATCCCGGTGATGCCGCGCATACGACGCTCGGCGTCGTGGGCGAACTCGAGCACGTCGCGCACCCACTCGGTGAAGACCGGCGCCATCGAGTCGGGCACGCCGAGGATGTGGCCGATCACCCGGACGGGGATCTGCTGGGCGTACTCGGCGGCGGCGTCGCCGCTGCCGCGCTCGAGGAACCCGTCGACCAACTGCACGCACAGCGACCGGGTGAACACTTCGTACTCGTCCACGCGCTGCGGGCTCATCGTCGGCAGGATCAAGCGGCGGGTCCACGTGTGCAACGGCGGATCCGCACTGATCGGCGGCACACCCGACGACAGGATCGGACCGCCCGCGCCGGGACCCGTACCTGCGGGCGGCGGGATGACCGCGATGCCGTTCCCGGATGGGAAGTTCTCGATGTCGCGGGCGATCTCGGTGACGTCGGCGTAGGTGGTGGGCAACCACGACCCACCCCAGCGCTCGGTGTGGGCGATGGGGCACCGCGAGCGGAGTTCGTCCCAGATCCCGTAGGGATCGGTGATGTAGGCCTCGTCGAAGATGTCGTAGTCGGTCGCCCAGTCGGTGACCGGGGGACGTCCCGCCTGCACGTCAGTCATGACACACACCTTGCCAGAACTTCCCGCCGCGAGCCATGCCGGCCGACGCCGGTCGACGCCGGTCAGAGCACCGCCGCCGGCTCCGTCGCGCCGAACGCCTCCAGCGTCGCGGTCAACAAGGTGCCGGCGTCGCCTCCCTGCGTGGTGTTGATCGCGATGACGAGGTCGTGGTCGGGGTTGACGTGGATGAACTGTCCGTACAGGCCGCGCGCCTCGAATGCGTTGCCGGCGGCGAGCCACCACTGGGCGCCGTAGCCCTCGTTGGACGGCGACGCTGTGCGGCTGTACTCGACCCACCCCTCGGGCAGGATCCGGTCGCCGTCCCAGATGCCGTCGTTCAGGTAGAGGAGTCCGAAGCGAGCGAAGTCGCGCGTGGTGTAGTTGGCACCGAGGCCGCCGAACCACCGGCCGCTGCCGTCGTGGAGGAGCTCGGTGCTCGTGATGCCCAATGGGTCGAGCAAGCGCTCCTCCAGGTATGCCTCGAACTCGTCGACGCCGCCGACGGTGTCGATCGCGATCCCCGCCAGGATCGCGGTGGTGCCGGTGGAGTAGTCGAACATCGTGCCCGGCTCCGCCTCCAGTGGGAACGACGCGACGTACGCCGACGCATTCTCCGCCTGGAGCATCGCCAGCGCCTGCGAGTTCGCGCTGTACTCCTCGGCCCATTGCAGCCCGCTGGTCATGTGCAACAGGTGTTCCAGGGTGATCTCGTGGCGTGGATCGGCCGGGTCTGCCCAGGCGTCGATCGGGGCACGCTCGTCGACGTCGAGCCGCCCGTCGCTCACGAGCAGGCCGATGACGGCTGACGTGATGCTCTTCGAGACCGAGTACGAGTTCATGATCTCGTCGGCCGTGTCGAGCGGGTGATACCGCTCGTAGACGATCTCGCCGCCGCGAACGACGACGATCGACTGGACCCGCGAGGCCGCATCGGGCGCACCGAAGGCCACCTCGACCGCGACGTCGAGCGCCGCCTGGTCGACGTCGGCGGGCAGGTCGGCCGTTGCCCACTCGCCCACCGGGGAACACGTCCCCGGTGGGCGAGGCGAGCGTGGTCGACGGCGCGAGCGTCGTCGGTGCCACCGTGGTCGACGCCGCGGTGGTGGGGGCCTCGGCGACCGACGCCTCGGTGGTCGCCGCCGCCACCGACGTCGACGGCTGGTCGAGCACCGCCGTGGTGCCCACACCGCCGGCTTCGTCGGAACTGCACGACGCGAGAGCGACGAGCAGGGCGAACACCGGCGCGACGGCGACGAACGGGCGACGGGCGTGCGGGCCACGGGTCATGCCCACCAAACTGCCACACGATCTCGGCCGCCCCGCGGTCGACAGGGTCCTCCGCTCCACCGAAAAGTACGCTCGCTCCATGGCCCTCTCCCCGATCTTCCAGCTCGCCGACGACCACGTCGACCGAGCGGCGGCGCTCGACCCATGCGGCGCGACGGCCCGCGGCATCCCCGGCTACGACCACCTCCTCACCGATCATTCCCCCGACGGCGAAGCGGCCCGAGCCGACCACGTGCGCGCCAGCCGGGCAGCGTTGCGATCGCTCGAGCCGACCGGGCCGGACGACCGTCGCGCACGCGACTTCATCGACGACGGGTTCGACACCGAACTCACGGCGTACGACACGGGCGAATGGCTCTACGCGATGCGGGTGCTCGCCTCGCCCGTCAGCGAGTTGCGCGCGGTGTTCGACCTGATGCCCCGCACCGGCGAACAGGCATGGTCGAACATCGCCGCCCGCCTGCACGCCCTCCCCGCCGCGCTGGACGGCGTGCGCGCCACCTTCGAACACGGACGCACCACCGGCAGGGTTGCCGCCGTCCGTCAGGCGATCGCCACCGCCCGCCAGTGCGCCACCTGGGCGGAGACCCGCTGGTTCGACACCCTCGTCGAGCAGGCGCGCTCGTCGGGCTCGCTGCCGAGCACGCTGCTCGACCAACTCGCCTCGGGTGCCGACGCCGCGATCGGCGCGTACGGCGAGTTCGCCCGCTACCTCCGCGACGACTACGCACCGCACGCCACCGACATCGACGCCTGCGGGCCCGCTCGGTACGCGGTGAACAGCAGGGCCATGCTCGGCGCCGAGCTCGACCCGCGCGAGATGTACGAGTGGGCGTGGAGCGACTTCCACGAGCTCCGCCGCGAGCAGCGCGCCACGTGTGCACGCATCCTCCCGGGCGCCGGGTTCGCCGAGGTCATCCGATTGCTCGACACCGACCCGGCACGCTGCCTCCACAGCGCCGACGAGTACCGGGCGTGGCTCCAGGCGATCACCGACGACGCCATCGCGCGGAGCCTGGCGCACTTCGACATCCCCGAGGTGATGCGCACCTGCGAGGCGCAGATCCCGCCGGCCGGCTCGGCGGCCGCGCCGTACTACACGCCGCCGTCGGAGGACTTCACCCGGCCCGCACGCACCTGGTACCCGACGCTCGGCCGCACGGCGTTCCCGATGTGGGGCGACGTCACCACCTGCTACCACGAGTCGGTGCCGGGTCATCACCTCCAGCTCGGCTACACCCTGCTCCAGGCCGACTCGCTGTCGCGCATCCAGCGCAACTCGTTCGTGTCCGGCCACGGCGAGGGCTGGGCCCTCTACGCCGAACGCCTCTGCGACGAGTTCGGCTGGTTCGACAACCCCGACCACCGCCTCGGGTTCCTCGGCGGCCAGCTGCTCCGCAGCGTGCGCGTCATCGTCGACATCGGCCTGCACCTCGGCTACCGGATCCCCGACGGCACCACCCTCGACGACGGCACCCCGTTCCACGGCGGCGAGGTGTGGACACCCGAGCTCGCGTATGAGTTCGCGGTCAGCGAGACGGGTCAGGGCGAGACCTTCCTCGCGAGCGAGATCGACCGCTACCTCGGGTGGCCGGGGCAGGCGATCAGCTACAAGATCGGCGAACGCGAGTGGCTCGCCGCACGCAGCGACACCGAGGCCCGGCTCGGCGGATCGTTCGACCTCCGCTCGTTCCACACCTTCG
>CAUJET010000115.1 GCA_963169665.1 Actinomycetota bacterium
CGTTCTGCGCTCCCTGGGCCGACTCGCGTGATCGCGCAGAGCGGCAGCTCGGGGCGGGGATGGACGTGTTGTGCGCTGGGGAGCGCCCCGCGCTCCACAGCGCACACGACGTCGGGCGCACTGTGTGGCGCTGGGCGATACAGATCGCGCCCGACGTCCCCGGGCCCGGCGCAGGACGGGGTGAGGCTCCAGGCGGAGGGTGGTTCGCCTCGCTGCGTACGATCCGGTCGTGGATTCCTTGGACGGCAAGACGGCAGTGGTGACCGGAGCGGGCTCCGGCATGGGGCGTGCGTTCGCAGAGCGCTTCGCGAAGGCGGGCATGCGCGTGGTGCTCGCCGACGTGGAGCAGCCGAAGCTCGACGAGGCGGTCGCAGCGATCACGGCGACCGGCGCACGCGCGATCGGTGTGATCACCGACGTCACCGACGGTGCTGCTGTCGACCGGCTGCGCGATGCGGCGATCGACGCGTTCGGTCGGGTGCACGTGCTCTGCAACAACGCGGGCGTTGCGGGCACGTCACCCCTCGGCGGCGGCTGGGTGACCGAGAACGAGTGGCGGTGGGTCCTCGAGGTCAACCTGTGGGGCGTCATCCACGGCCATCGCGCCTTCCTGCCGCACCTCGTCGAGCACGGCGACGGCCACATCGTCAACACTGCGTCGATGGCCGGGCACTTTCCCGGCCACTCCGCCTACACCGCCAGCAAGTGGGCGGTCGTCGGCATCACCGAAGGCCTCTTCCACGACCAGCGGCTCCGGGCTGCGGGTGTGGGCGTCTCCTGCCTGTGCCCGGGCTGGGTCGACACCGCGATCGCCGAGTCCGATCGAAACCGACCGGAGTGGGCCGCTCCGCCCCGCGACGTCGAGCCGAGCGCGACGGAAGAAGCCATGCGCGCCTTCGTCGTCGATCAACTCCGTTCCGGCATGAAGCCCGCTGCGGTCGCCGATCTCGTCCACGACGCGATCCTGTCGGGCACGTTCTGGATCTTCACCGATCGCCAGATGGTCGCGGCGCTCGAGCCGCGGCACCGCGCCGTGCTCGACGGGACGAATCCGCCGACGATGGGTCTCGACGCCTGACCTGCCCGCTCGCGCGGCACGTCCGGTTCGAGGCGTGCCAGACGGGCAGGCCCGGCCCGGTTAGCCTCAGCCACCGACACGGGGACGACCGCCGACATCCGGTTGGTCCGACACGATCGGCGCATCGCAGCGCCGCAGGACGATCCGCAGCGCGGGTCCTCCGGGGTCGAAGCGAATGCACTGTCGTTGTTGGTCGGTCGCAGGTCGGTCGGGGCTGAAGGGGGATGATTGACGCCGGACACGTTCGTGGAGCTCCATGGTGCGACGTGCCTGCACTGCGGTCATCGCACGGCGGCCGAGATGTGCCCGCGCTGTTCCCACGACACCTCCATGGCGGGCCCTGTGCTCGTCCGCAGCGACACCGTTCGCGTCGGCTATCTGGGCCGCGGCGGCACGGCGACGCCTGCCCTGTGGCTGCACGCGCCGCAGACCCCGGTGCGCACGCGGGACGTCACGATCCCGGCAGACGCCGGCACCGGTGAGATCCTCGCCGATCCCACCAACCCGCACGGGGTCGACATCACCGGCCCGACGCCTGCGGACGCGCTCGCATCGACCGTCCCGGCGGGCATGCCGATCGACACGATCGTCACGGCCGACGGCCGCACGGTCGACCCGTCGGCCGATCCCCCCAAGGACTTCGTCGCGGTGGAGGGACTCGACGAGATCCGCTGCGGCGTCGCTGCCGCGCTCGTCGCGTGCGACACCCCCGCGCTGCTCGCGTGGACGGGCGGCGAGATCGAGTCGACGTTGATCGCTCAGCGCCTGGGCGTCGAGCACGCGGTCGACCTCCCACGCGTGCGTCGCACGGCGTGCGAGCTCGCTACCGCGGGCCGACCCGACCTGGTCGCCCGTTTGCCGCTCAGCCAGGGCGAGATCTCGTGGTGGACGGCTCTCGGCCACCTCCGACTGGGCGACCGCGACCGTGCCGCGCAGCACTTCGGTGATCTGCCGATCAACGGCTACGCGGTGGTGACCGTCGTGCTCCGTTGGGCATCGCAGCGCTGGGTGGGCGACGCCGCGTCGAACGCCCGCTTCCTGTTGGGCAAGCGGCTCCACGGTTCGGCGTCGCAACGGCTCACGCAGGTGAGCATCGCGTGCGGCGTCACGCCGCTCGCCCGGTTCCTGCTCGACCCGGCCGGCCGGTTACCGGAGAACCTGCGCCGGATCTCCGGCGTCGCGCCGAACGTCGCCCGCGCACTTGCGCTGAGTGGATCGGTGCTCGACGAGCCGCTCGACGTCGGGCCGAACGTGAGCATCTCCGTGCTCGACGACCTCATCGACCTGCGGACGCCGCTCGACCCGGCGACGATGTCGGACGAGCAGCGCCGACACGTCGTCGCACGCACGCGCCCCGAGGCGCTGTCCGACGACGACGTGGAGCAGGTCGGCCTCACGTTCGAGCGCGACCGCCGTCGCCTCGCGGCAGGACGCTTCGACGAGATCGACGGTGCGTTCTCCGACCCGCACGTGCGCGGCGTCGTCCATCTCGTCGAGCACGGCGAGGTCAGCGCCGACCTGCGCGCCGTCGATCCCGAGCGGGCCGATCAGTTGGCGGCGTTCCTCACGACGCCCTCGGCTGCCACGCTCACCCCCGACCTCGTCGCCGACCCGTCGCTGTGGCCGCTCCTCGCCAAGCAACTCGACCTCGGGTTGTGGAACTGGAAGAACGACCTCGAACCGGCCACCCAGCGCTTCATCGGCTGGTTCGCGCTGCGCACCACATTCGAACAACTCGTCGCCGGCGACTGGTCGAACGCCCTCGAGGCCGGCCACCACGCCCACCGGCTCGCTGCCGGCGACGACCAGCGCCGCGACGCGCTCAACCTGGTCGCGTTCGCCCACTGGCAGCGCGGCGACGGCGACGCCGCACGCGACACGTTGCTCAGCGCGATCGGCGGCACCGACGACGTGCCGCTGCGGGTGAACCTGGCGATCGTCGCATCGAGCCTCGACCCCGAGTCGGCGGCACTCGAACTGGCCCGCCTGGTACGTGACTCCGCCTCGGTCGAGTTGCGCTGCGCGGCGGCGATGCGCGCCGTACACCTGTGGGCCAGCGACGACCTGCCCTGGACGGTGCGGCGACAACGCCCGGTGCCCGCCGCGCTCGTCGACGCCCTGCGCGAGCTCGTCGTGGCCGACATCGACATCGGCATCTTCCGCTCGATCCTCGGGATGCAGTCCAACATCGACCGCGACTGGTTGGCGCGCCCGTCGCACCTCGGCGCGTCAGCGCACCGGTCGTCGCTCGAGGCCCGGGTGTACCAGGCTCGTGCCACCGGTCCACGTGAGTACGTCGATGCGCTCACGTTCGCGCTCCGGTCGGGCTCGGTGCCCGCGTGGGTGGAGACCGAGCGGGACCGTGCCGTCGAGATCGCAGCGCGGCACGTGTTCGACGACGACGGGTCGAGCGCACTGTTCGCCTTGTTCGCGGTGCAGCGCAAGATGCCCGTCTCGGCCGACCACCGCGCCCTGCTCGCGCCATTGGCCGTGCTGGCGGTCAGCGAGCAGACCGAGCCCGGCGCCGAGCCACCGCCGGACGTGTACCTGCAGCTCCTCGCCGAGGCCGACGCCCACTGGGTCGACCTCCGTCCGTCACCGCACCTGCTGCAGGTGATGGACGCGGCATGGGAGCGGCTCGCCACCTGCCACGTCCGTTTCCTCGAACTCGTCATCGATCGGATGGTCCGGGCGGTCGAGGACCTCGACCGCCGGTTGCGTCGCGACCCGCGCCAGCGACGCAACGTGGGCGCGCTGCGCGACTCGCTGGAGCCCATCCTCGACGACGCGATCGCGGCTGACGACGTGCTGAGCGAGTTCCGTCCCCATGTGACGGGGACGCCGATCGCCCGCGAGATCGACGATCTCCTGCGCACGGTGCGCGACATCCGCCGCGCCACGATGAGGATGCTGTGAGCAGGGGCTGATGGGCGCGATGAACGACGACCGGCGAAATGCCTATGTGCTGCTGGGCCTGCCCTACGGCGCGTCGCTGAGCGAGGCCAAGCGGGCCTTCACCCGCCGGGCTCGCGAGGCGCGCTGGGGCGACCGCACCGACACCGACCTCACCGACCTCGAGTGGGCGCTGGCGCGGATCGAGCTCGAGCAGAGCGAACCGGCCGCCGCGTTCGGTACGTACCGCGTGCCGGCCGACCCTGAAGTGCTGCGCGCACCAGCAGGCTTCGGTCTGCTCGCGCCGGCACCGCGCCCAGCGCCACGACGGTCCCCGGTCACCCCCGACGAGGAGCGCGCGGTGGTGTTCGACGCCGCCCGACTCGACGCAGCCCAACACTTGCTCGACCGCACGTCCGCAGCAGCGGGCCGGAAGCTCGAGCGGATCTCCGACGTACCGCTGCCGGTGGTGACGGTGCCGGTGATGCCCGTTCGCCGCCGGGGCTGGGCACCCGTGATCATGGTCGGCGTCGTTGCACTGGCGGTCCTGGCCATCGCCGGGGTGAGCACGCTCATCGGTGGCGACGACGACGAGGAGGCACCGGCGACGACCGCTGTTGCGGTCGAGACGACAGCGGCACCGACGACGGAGCCGGCCACGTCGGCGCCCGTCACCACGGCCACGTTCGGCAGTGAGCCCGGCCTCGGCGAGATGATCGAGGTGAGTGGGATCGAGATCACACCGCACGATCCGATCGACGGCTTCGGGCACCTCTGCCTGATCTTCACGATCGACGGCGACGTGCCACTCGGCTTCGTCCGCGAGAACGTGACGCTCATCTCCGGTGGTGTCGCCTACGAACCCGCGCTCGGGGTGAACACCGGTCGAGCGCTCGGCACCGATGTGTTCGGCGATCCGGCACCGGCGGAGCGCGAGATCTGCTTCCCGATGCAGGGATGGCAGGACCAGAACACCGACCTCGTGTACGCCACGCAGGCCGGAAACTACCGCTGGAGCATCGGCACCTGAGCCGACGGGTCACGACGCGATGACCACCAGCACCGGGCAGCTCGCCCTCATCGCCAAGGTCGCGCGCTCGCGCGAACTCCGTCGGGTGCAGCTGGCGTTCGTCGTGTTCTCGATGGCCGAGCACGCCACATGGCTCGCCGTGTTCGTCTACGCACTCGAGCGAGGCGGAGCGACGGAGGTCGGCGTCGTCGCCGTCGCACAGCTCGCGCCCGCGGTGATCCTCACCCCGTTCTCGGCGTACGCAGGCGACCGGTTCTCCCCGCAGCGGGCGCTCGCCGTCGGATACGGGGTGCAGGCGATCGCCATGACCGGCACCGCTGCGGCGATGTGGTCCGGCTTCCCGATCGCTGCCTACGTCTTCGCGGCCGTCGCGGCGACGTCCATCAGCTTCATCCGCCCGGTGATGGGCGCCCTGCTGCCGGAGGTCACGCACGCACCGTCCGATCTCGTCGCGGCGAACGTGGTGGCGGGGTTGATCGAACAGGTCGGCATTCTCGCGGGACCGTTGGGCGCCGCGATCGTGCTCGCTGTCGCCTCGCCTGCGGCCGTGTTCGCCGTCGCAGCGGCCGGCACTGCAGTGGCGTGCGCCGCCGTCTTGATGGTGCGGAGCGATCAGGGCGGCGGTCACGGCGGCCACGGCGGCCACGGCGGTCGGGCTGGCACGACGTCACGACCCGACGCCGGGGATGCCCTGCGGATCGCGTTCGCCGGGTTCGCGACGCTCCGCCGTCACGGCCGCCTGCGGATCCTCCTCGGTGTGGTGGCGGTGGCGGGTCTGGTGAAGGGCGTGGGCGACATCGTGTTCGTCGTCTTCGCCGACGACCGGCTCGACGGCGGCGGTGGCACCTCCGGTCTGCTGGCCGTCGCGTACGGCATCGGCGGCCTCCTCGGGGCGTTGGGCGCGACCCGTCTGGTGCGCTCGAGCCGTATCGGCGGACAGCTCCTCACCGCCGGCGCGCTGCTCGGGATCGCGATGGCCGGTGCGGCATGGGCGACGACGACCCCGACCGCCATGGCGTCGATGGTGACGATGGGCGCGGCCGAGAGTCTGTTGGTGCTCACCTCGACCGTGTCGGTGCAGCGGCAGGCTCCCCCGCACGTGCTGGCGCGGGTGTTCGGCATCGTCGAGGGAACCCAGATGGCGCTGATCGCCGTGGGCTCGTTGCTCGTGTCGGTGCTCGTCACGAACTGGTCGCTCGCAGTCACGTTCGTGACGATCGGCGGTGCCTCGGTCGCGGTCCTCGCCCTGCTCGCCGCCCTGCTGAACCGGCAGGGCGACCTCCTGCCACCGGTGGACGACGACACGGTCGAGAGCCTCCTCGCCGACCCCGTGTTCGCCCCGCTCGCCGCCACCACCATCGAGCGACTCGCCCGCAACGCCGAGCGCCGTCGGTTCGACGCCGGCGACACGATCGTGCGCGAAGGCGAGCCTGGAGAGCACTACTTCCTCGTCGTCGACGGCACGGTGGAGGTCTCACAGGCGGGGCGTCACCTCCGGTTCCTCCCCGCCGGCCGCTCGTTCGGAGAGATCGCGCTGTTGAAGGAGGTGCCGCGTACCGCGACCGTGGCGGCCACGAGCGCCGGCGTCGTGCTGGCCGTGGGCCGCGACGACTTCCTCGAGGCGGTCACGGGTCATTCGAGGGCGTTGACCACCGCCAGCACCGTCGCCGACCGCTACCTCGAGGGCACCGCCGACTGACTGGGGGCGGTCACTCCGACGCCGTAGCCGGTGCGGGTGCGGGGGCGGCCGCGGCGACCTGATCGGCCAGGAGGTGCACGGCGTGTGCGGCGACGATCCCGAGCAGTGCCAACGGCAGCAACGATGCCGGCAGGATCGCCGCCGCGTTCAACGCAGCGATCACGGGGAACGCCAGCGCGGTCGCCATGGACGCCGACAGCCCGACCGCCAGCGCGAGCGCCAGCGGGATGGAGCCGATCGCGAGATGCAACGCGAGCCCGGTCGCGCCACCGACGAACGCCGCCGGGAAGATCTTGCCGCCGCGATAGCCGGCCGCCAGGCACACCGCCGTCGCGAGCACCTTGACCGCCGTCGCCCCGAGCGCTGCCCATGCCGAGTCGGTGTCGGCCGCGAGCCAGAGCAGTTCGGGGATGCCCGCGAAGCGCACCTCCTCACCGCCGACGGCGTACAGCACGCCGAGGACGAGACCGCCCACGGAGGTGCTGAGCACCACGGTGCGCGCATCGAGGCGCAACGTCAGCCGGCGGACGAGACCGGTGACGCGGTCGATCAGCAGCCCGGCCCCACCGGCGGCGACGCCGATGAGCACGGCCCACACCAGGTGCAGCGGTCGGAATTCGACCGCCTCCAGCGGCAGCTTCCCGATGGCCGACCAGTCGAACACCTGCTGCGTGAGCACGGCCGTGGCTGCAGCGGTCAGGGACGGCAGGACGAGCAACGCCATCGTGGGCACCGCGCCGGCGGGGACGACCTCGAGGAGGGGCACCACGCCGGCGAGCGGGCTACCGAACATCGATGCGAGCAGGGCCGCCAGTCCCGACCCCTGGACGAGCATCCCCATCCTGGCCGGCAGGCGCGCCCACCCGGCGGCGAGTACCGACACGCCAGCGGCCGCCGGGATCACGGCGCCCTCGGGCCCCAGTGACGCCCCGGCCACCAGGCCGACGAATCCGACGGCGAGCGATCCGAGCACGGCCGGCCACGCAACGGCGGCGGGCGAGAGGAGACCGTGGTGTTCGGCGGGGTGCGGCCCTCCCCGACCGGGCACGACGAGCAGAACGGCACCGAGCGCCGCGCCACCGACGGTCGCGATCCCGATCGTGACGAGCGACGACGGGTCCTCACCGGCGAGCGTGTGCCACACCCAATGCTGGGTGTGGTGCATCGCCTCGGTGAACCCCTGGAAGCCGACGGCGATGATCACGCCCAGTGCGGCGCTCGTGCCGAGGAGCCGGGCGATCAGGGCCGATGTCGGCGCTGCGGCCACGCCGGCACCCGGCGGGAAGGACGAGGCCGATGACGCTGACGAGGAGGGATGTGCGCCGCTCATGCGGTTCGGGACCGTAGCCGCTGACGGCGTGCCGTCGATCCGACGTCGAACGAGGTGATCGAGTCGGCACCTCCGACCTGCCCCTGACCGCCGTAGCATCGGCGGCGTGACCCGACCTGTCATCGCCCTCCCGGGACGCCGCAAGCGCGGCCGCCAGATCGCCGACTTCCCCGACAGCCTGGCCTCGATCGACGTCGACCTGTACTTCGCCGACTACGCCCGGGGCGTCATGCACGCCGGTGGCCTCGCGGTGCACCTGCCGTTCGACGCGAACCCCGCCGAGTACGTGGGCCTGTTCGACGGCATCCTGCTGCCCGGCGGCGCCGACGTCGATCCGGTGCACTACGGGGCTGATCCGCTCGAGGGCCATCCGATCGAGCCCGAGCGCGACGAGCTCGAGCTCGCACTGCTCGAGCTGGCCGACGTCGAAGGGCTGCCCGTGGCAGGGATCTGCCGAGGGCTGCAGCTCTTGAACGTCCATGGAGGCGGCACCCTCCACCAGGACGTCCCCGAGCACTCGCACTTCGACAAGGCCCCGAACGCCCCCATTCACCATGTCGAGTTCGCGGCCGACTCCGCGTGCGCCCGCCTCTACGGCCGCCCGATCGAGGTGAACTCGCTGCACCACCAGACGATCGATCGCGTCGCCGACGGCTTCCGCGTCACCGGCACCTCCGAGGACGGCACGATCGAAGCGATCGAGGCGCTCGATCGGCCGTGGATCGCCGTCCAGTGGCACCCCGAGATGATGGACGACGGCCACGACGACCCGCTGTTCCGCTGGCTCGTCGACCAGGCGATCGAGCACCGCCGCCGGCGTGAGCAGGCCCCGGCTGGCGCCGAGCGTCAGCGCTCGCGCACGTAGCCGTCGCGGGTCTGCGGCAGCCGCATGTCGAGCACGCGCGACGCCACGACGGTGCGCAGGATCTGCGCGGTGCCGCCGCCGATGGTGAACATCCGCACGTCGCGGTACATCCGCTCGAGCGGGTTGCGTCGCGAGTAGCCGGCCGCACCGAACACCTGGAGCGCGTCGCTCACCACCGCGATCGCCGACTCGGCCGTGAAGATCTTCGCCTGCGCGGCCATCGTCGGATCGGGGAAGGCGGAGCCGAGGCCACGTGAACAGGCCGCCCGGTACGTGAGGCTGCGCGCCGCCTCGAGCTTGGTGCTCATGTCGGCGAGCATCCACTGCAACCCCTGGAACTCGGCGATCGGCCGATCGAACTGCTCGCGCTGCTTGGCGAAGTCGAGGGCGAGCTCGTATGCGCCCGTGGCGATGCCGAGTGCGACCGTGCCGGCACCGACTCGCTGGGAGTTGTACGCATTCATCAGGTCGGCGAATCCGCGGGCGAATCCCGACGGCGGCAGCAACACCATGTCGTCGGCGATCTCCATGTCCTCGAAGATCAGCTCCAGCTCGGGGATGCCGCGCAGGCCCATCGTGGGTTCGCGCCGGCCGAGCCGCAGTCCGGGCGTCTCGTCGCGGATGGCGAGGAAACCGCCGATGCCCTGCTCGACGCCGGCCTCGTCGAACACCCTGGCGAACACCAGGTGCAGCTTCGACACGCCGCCGCCGGTGATCCAGTGCTTCGAACCGTTGATCACGTACCGATCACCGCGGCGGACGGCGCGTGTGGTCATCTGCGACGCGGCCGATCCGGCACCGGGCTCGGTGATGCAGATGGCCGGCTTGTCGCCGCCGAGCACCATGTCGGCCGCGAGCCGGCGCTGCGCATCGGTGCCGTACTCCATCACGGCCGAGATGGCGCCCATGTTGGCCTCCACCGCGATGCGCCCGGTGACCCCGCACACGGCGGCCATCTGCTCCACCACGAGCACGGCGTCGAGGAAGCTGTGTCCGGGGCCGCCCCACTCGGTCGGCACGGTCATGCCCGTGAAGCCGGCATCGCGGAGCGCGGCGACGTTGTCCCACGGGTACTCCTCGGTGCGGTCGACCTCGGCGGCCCGCGGTGCGATGACCGTGCGGGCCAACTCGCGCGCTCGCGCCTGCAGATCGCGCTGTGCGGGGGTCAGGTCCCACGGGTTGTTGCTCATGATCCGCTCCTCGGTTCGCGCCATCGTTCGATCATCGATGCGACGTCGGTCTCGCCGAGTGTCGCGCCCAACCGGTCCACGCGCCCCGGTGTCCCCATCAGTCGCGGCACGGTGCCGGGAACGACGAGTTCACCGAGGTCGCCGAACCGTTCGTCGGCGATGCGCAACACCGACGATCGCGCGGCGACCTGCGGGTGATCGAGATACTCCTGGGCGGTCTGGACCACACCGGCCGGCACCCCCGCCGCCTCGCAGGCCGTCACCACGTCGGCCGCCGGATGATCCGCCACCCACGAGGCGACGGCAGCGTTCACGGCGGGTCGATGGGCGATGCGCGCCGCATTGGTCGCGAACCGCTCGTCGCCGAGCAGGTCGGCCCGGCCCATCGCGTCGGCGAGGCGGTCGAACATCTTGTCGTTGGTGCACGCGATGGTCACCCACCGACCATCGGCGGACTCGTAGTTGTTGTGCGGGACCGAGCGGTGGGTCTCCCCCGCCATCCGCTCCCGGCCGACGCCCGTCGCGGCGAGGACCGGCACGTACTCGTCGAGGAACCGGGCGATGCCGTCGTACAGGGCGACATCGACGAGTTGGCCGCGGCCGGTGCCGCGCCTCGCTTCGAGCGCGAGCAGCACACCGAAGGCGCCGTACAGACCGCCGATGTAGTCGGCGAGCGCCGACGAACCCGACAGACCCGGCGCTCGGTCGGGTTCGCCGGTGAGATGGGTCATCCCTGCGAACGCCTCGGCGATGCGTGCGACACCGGCGGTGGCCGCAAGGGGCCCGGTGCGGCCGTAGCCGCTGACGCTGAGCTGCACCAGACCGGGGGTCGTCGCGCGCAATGATTCGAAGCCGAGGCCCCAGGACTCCATGGTGCCGGTGCGGTAGTTCTCGATGAGCACATCGGCGCCGGCCACGAGCGAGCGGAACCGTTCGGCGCCATCCGGACTGCGCAGATCGATCTCGACGCTGGTCTTGTTCCGGGTGTCGCTCCACCACCAGTAGGAGTCGCCTTCGGGCCCCGGCGTTCCCAGACGACGCATGGGGTCGCCCACACCGGGTTGCTCGACCTTCACCACGTCGGCACCGAACTCGCCGAGGATCGATGCCGCGAACGGACCGGCCAGGATCGTCGCCGCATCGACGACGCGCAGCCCCTCGAGCGGCCGGGCGCTCACGAGCGTCGCACGCGCACGGGCAGCGACTCGATGCCGTTGACGAAGTTCGACCGGACGTAGTGCGGTGTGCCGGCGAGTTCGATCTCGAGACCGGCTCGCTGGATCTCCTCCAGGAGGATCGCCAGCTCCAACCTCGCGAGCGAGGCACCGAGGCAGAAGTGCACGCCACCCCCGCCGAACGCGACGTGCGCCGGGGTACGTGGCCGGCCGACGTCGAACCGCAGCGGATCGGCGAAGACGTCGTCGTCGAAGTTCGCCGAGGCGTACCACATGACGACCTTCTCGCCCGCCGCCACCTCGGTGCCGGCGAGCACGGCGTCGACGGTGGCGGTGCGGCGGAAGTAGAGGATCGGCGACGAGTACCGGATGACCTCGTCGACGGCCTGGTCGAGCAACGACGGATCGCGGCGCACGCGGTCGAACTGGTCGGGGTGTTCGACGAGGTGGAGCGCCAGGTGGGCCATCGACGACCGGGTGGTCTCGTTGCCGGCGAAGATCATCAGCTGGAAGAACCGGGCGTAATCGGTCTCGCTCAACCGCTCGCCGTCGAGTTCGACGGTGGCGAGCAGGCCCAGCAGGTCGTCGCTCGGATGGGCCAACCGCTGGCGACGGATGCGGCACGCGTAGTCGTAGATGCCGAACGCGGCCGGGCTGTTGAAGGGCAACTCGCGCAGCGGCGTGGTGTTGCCGTACGCGGTGGGATCGAGGGACTCACCCGAGGTGCCGGCCACGAGGTGGTCGCTCATCTCGATCATCAGTCCGTGGTCGGCGGCGGGCACCCCCATGATCTCGCAGATGACCCCGATGGGGATGGGCGCCGCGACCGCGGTCACCCAGTCGCCCCCGCCGTCCGCGACCAGGCGGTCGAGCAGCGACCGCACCCGCGTCCGGATCGCGTCCTCATGGCCCTGGACATGGCGCGGGGTGAAGGCCGCGCTCACGAGCCGGCGGAGCCGGGTGTGGACCGGCGGGTCGAGGTCGATCATCGAGGCACGGACGCGCCTGACGTCCTCGTCGACGTCGTAGATCTGGATGTGCCCGAGCTCGCTCGACCACGTGGCCGCGTCGCGCGACACCGTCACCAGGTCGGCCATCCGGCCGACCGACCAGAAGCCCTTGGTCGTGTCGGTGTCGTCGGTCCACACCAGTCCTGGCTGTCGGCGGACCTCGGCGAACACCTCGTGCGGGATGCCCTGGTCGTAGAGCGCCGGATCGGCGAGGTCGACCGGCGCGGGGATGCGTACGGTCACGACGACGCCTCGGCGGCAGCAGCCAGGGCTGCGTCGACCGCGGCGAGGGTGCGGTGGACGATGTCGCGCTGCACCACGCTGCCGCCGATGCGGTGCAGCGTCGGCACCACCGAACGGAGCAACTCGGCGGCCTCGGACAGCTCGAGCCGACCGACGGCGTGGATGCCGGCGACGAGCGGGACGACGGTGTCGCGGAACGTGACGTCGTTGTAGGCGTCGCCGACCGCGTGCGATGCGGGCACACCCTCCCAGAAGGCGTCGGCAGCGCGGTGTTCGCCGACGGCGGCGAACGCGAGCGCCGCGTGGAGGTCGAGGAACCCGCAGGTGTGCCGTTGTGCGTTGTCGGCCCAGTGGTCGGCGAGCACCTGCCAGCGGTCGGTCGTGTCGAGCGCGTCGCCGCTCACGAGATCGATGCGCCACAGCAGCGAGGTGGCGTCGGACAACCCGAACGCCGTGGTCGACGCCAGATGGTCGTCGAGCACCGCGAGCGCGCCGTCGAGGTCGCCGTGCTCCAACAGGCGCAGCCCGAGATGCCACCACACGTGGTTGCTGAGCATCGCCTGTTCCTGCCACCGGCCTGACGTGGGCACGAGCAGTTCGACGGCCTCGTCGTGACGCTGCGTGCTCTCGTACACGTGTGCGAGCGCGTGGCGGGCCCACAGGTCGTCGGGATCGGCCGCCAACGCAGTGGTGCCCGCGACGATCGCCTCGTCGTAGCGCCCCACCTCCTCCAACGCGAATGCAAGCATCCCGGCCGCGAGGCCGTGCTCGCGTTCGCCGGGTGCCCACGCACCGGCCGCCCGTTCCGCAGCGGGCAGTCGGATCGAGTCGTCCCCGATGTGGAGGCACACGTCGTGGGCGAACCGGTGAGCCGGGTAGTCGTCGGGATGATCGAGCGTGATCGCGTCCCACGCGGCCGCCGCCGCGATGAACTCCCCCGAGTGCAGCAGTTGCGCAGCCGCTGCGTGTCGCTGCTCGCGCTCGGTGCTGCGGGGGGCGCGCTCGACCACTCGCCCGAGGTCGGTGACCACCGCCGGATCGGTCGGGTCGACGCCACCCAGGAGTCGGTAGGTGAGCGCGAACACCGATCCCATCACGAACGATCCGTCGGCCGCCGCCACGGGCTCGAGCGTCGCCAGCGGGTCGCCCAGGAAGTGGGCCATCTGGTCGTAGGCCGACCACCACGCGGCCTGGGCGGCAGGGTCGCCGCTGACCCGAGGACCGAACACACCGTTCACCTGATCGTCGTCGGCCACGGCAGAGATGATATTTGATATTTGATAGCGTCGGGTTCGTCACCGGGGGGTGGCGCTCGAGAACGGATGCGGACGAGGGGACCGATGAGCGACACGACGAATCAGGCCCGTCAGACGGCACCGACGTTCGACTTCGACTTCCACGGCCCCGCGCTCGACACCATCTTCGACGACTACGAGGTCATGCACCGCGAGTGCCCCGTGTCGTGGAGCGACCGGTACGGCGGCTTCTGGACCCTCACCCGCCACGCCGACGTGCACGCCGCCGAGCACGACTGGGACACGTTCTCCGTCGCACCGTCGATGATCCTCCCCTCGTTCGGCACCGACCGGCCGCTGATCCCGCTCGACATCGACCCGCCCTCGCTCACCCCCTATCGCCAGATCCTCCTGCCGTTCTTCACCCCGCAGAAGATGGATGCGCTGCTCCCCCGCACCCACGAGCTCGCCCGCGAGCTGCTCGACGCGGTGGAGGGCCAGGAGGTCTTCGACGCCGCGCCCTACTGCCGCATGCTGCCGGCGATGGTGTTCGGCGAGTACTGCGGCTTCCCGATGGAGGACGCGGCACAGTTCGACGTCTGGGTCGACGACATCGTGTTCGCCCGCTCCGACGACGAGACCGTCGCCCGCCAGGCCGCCGACGAGGTCTACGACTACTTCCGCGACCTCATTGCACAGCGCCGCCGCTCACCTGGCCCCGACGTGATCTCGGCACTCCTCGCCGCCGACCACGCAGGCCGCCCGCTCACCGACGACGAGATGCTCGACATCTGCTATCTGCTGTTCGTCGCCGGGCTCGAGACCACCGCCGGCACCATCCGAGCTGGGCTCTGGTACCTCGGGCAGCACGCCGACGCGCTCGCCCTCCTCGCCGACGACATCAGCCGGGTGCCCGCAGCGACCGAGGAGTTCCTCCGGGCGCTCTCCCCCGTGCAGGCGATGGCGCGCACGCTCAAGCGCGACACCGTGATCGACGGGATCGAGATGAAGGCCGGCGACCGCGTCGTGCTCGCGTTCGGCGCGGCCAACCGCGACCCGGAACGGTTCGAGTGCCCCTACGACGTCCGCCTCGATCGCGAGTCCAACCCGCACACCGCCTTCGGAGCGGGTGCGCACCGCTGCCTCGGCAGCAACCTCGCCCGCCGCGAGGTGAACGTCGCGCTGGCGGAGATGATCCTGCGCCACACGCGCTTCGAACTGGCCGAGCCCGCGCCGTGGCACGGCATCGGCCCGCTCCTGCTCCGGCCGCTGCGGTGACCCGCACGTCGCGACGCACGCGTCCCGCCCCTCACCCCGATCCCCGCCCCTTTCCCCGCCCCTGGAGGAACCCACGATGAAGGCAGTCGAGCTGCAGGCGTTCAACAGCCCGCTGGTGGTGGTCGAGCGCGCCACCCCGGTGATCGGCGAGGGCGAGGAGCTGATCGACGTCACTGCGTGCGGCGTGTGCCACTCCGACATCCACGTCGCCGACGGACAGTTCGGCAGTCCCCTCCCGCTGATCCCCGGCCACGAGGTCACCGGCGTCCACGCCGAGCTCGGCCCCGTGATGGTGTACGCACCGTGGGGTTGCCGCAACTGCTGGATCTGCGAGACGGGCCACGAGATGATCTGTCCCGACGGCGCCGAGGCCGGACTGTTCAAGGACGGCGGGTACGCCGAGCAGATGCGCGTCACGCACCGCGAGTACCTGCAGCCGATCGGCGACCTCGACCCGGTGCTGTCGGCGCCGCTGGCGTGCGGCGGCCTCACCGCGTTCCGCGCCACGAAGCACTCCCTCGAGGCGCTGCGCCGTCGCGGCTCGGCGGCTCGCGCACTGGTGATCGGTGCGGGCGGCCTCGGTCAGTTCGGCATCCAGTACCTGCGGATGATGAGCGACGCCGACGTGTGGGTCGCCGATCCGGCTCCGGCCAAGCAGCAGCGGGCGCTCGAACTCGGTGCGAGCCACGCGGTGTCGGCCGACGAGCTCGACGGGAAGTTCGACGCGATCATCGACTTCGTCGGCGCACAGCCCACCCTCGAGGCGGCCGTCCAGCGCGTCAACCGGCGCGGCATCGTGATCGCCGTCGGTCTCTACGGCGGCCGCGTGCCCTTCGGCGTGGGCGCCGTGCCCCACGAGGCACAGTTCATGTCGAGCATCTGGGGCACGGTCTCCGAGCTCGGCGAGCTGATCGCCTTCGCCCAGCAGCACCCCGTGCAATACACGGTCGAGACCATGCCGCTCGATCAGGCCGAGCAGGCACACCAGCGACTGCGCGCCGGCGAGGCCGCCGGTCGCATCGTCCTCGTGCCCTGACGCCAGCACCACGACCGACCACCACGCCACCACCCATCGACCGCCAGCCCAACGGATTCACGCAAGGAGCCGGGATGTCCTCCCCACGACTCGACGAGATCGCCGCCCTGATCGCCCAGCACGACGTGCACACGGTCGAGCTCGCCACGATCGACACCTACGGTCACCTGCGCGGCAAGCGCGTGCCCGCCGGCCGCTTCGTGCGCACCGTCGCCGAGCACGGCGCCCACATCGCCGACGCGATCTACGTGATGGACGTGCAGTGCGAGATCGTCGACAGCCCGCTGATCAACATGGGCACCGGTTTCCTCGACATGCACCTCGAGCCCGAGCTGTCGACGTTCCGCATCCTGAAGCACCGCCCCGGGTACGCCACGGTGATGACCAACAGCATCGACCACGAGCACAAGCCGCATCCGCTCGACCCTCGCAACGTGCTGCAGGCCCAGGTCGACCGGGTGCGCGCCCTCGGCTACGACCCGATCGCCGCGACCGAGCTCGAGTGCTACATCTGCAACGACGACTGGACGCCGGCGCAGTCGAACGTGCAGTACTCGTCGCTCATCGACAACTTCCCGCTCGAGCGGTGCGTCGCCGACATGCGTCGCGCGCTGCTCGACCTGGAGATCCCGCTCGAGTCGTCGAACCCCGAGTACGGCCCCGGCCAGCTCGAGATCAACTTCGGTCCCGCCGACCCGATGCGCACCGCCGACAACACGATCCTGTTCAAGGCGACCATCAAGGAGATCGCCCGCAACCACGGGCTGCGCGCCACGTTCATGCCCAAGCCGTACGCCGGCCAGTCGGGCAACGGTATGCACGTGCACACGAGCCTGTCCCAAGGTGGTCGCAACGTGTTCGACGGCGGCGACGGTCACCTGCTGAACGACGTGTTCCGGCACTGGGTCGGCGGCCTCATCCACCACGCCCGGTCGATCAGCCTGATGGGCATCCCGATGGGCAACGGCTACAAGCGGGTGCGCGCCTATACGTTCTGCCCCACCCACGCGCACTGGGGCGGCGACAACCGCAGTGTGCTGTGCCGCTGCACCGTCGGCCAGGGCCAGGCGAACCGTGTCGAGTTCCGTGGTGCCGGTGCCGACGCCAATCCGTATCTGGTCATCGCCGCCCTGCTCGCCGCCGGCGCCGACGGACTCGAGCGTCAGCTCGACCCGGGCCCGCAGGCGATGGGCGACCAGTACGAGAACCCGGGCGACCACCCGCTCCTGCCGGCCACGTTCGCGGACGGCATGGCGGCCTTCGCCGGCAGCCCGCTCGCGGCGGCGCTCGGCGACGACTTCGGCGTGAACTTCCTCGCCCTCACCACCAACGAGCTCGCCCTGTACGAGGCGAACGCCACCGGCGACGTCGACGACGTCACCGAGTGGGAGTTCGCCCGGTACGTCGAGTTCACCTGAGCCGGATCGAGCAGCTGCCCCCATGGTCGACATCGCCAGCCCCGAGATCTACGAGCGGATCGGCATCCCGCACGACGAGTTCGCCCGCCTCCGCCGCGAGGATCCGGTGGTGTGGCACGAGTGGGACTGCTCGCGCGGTGGCTTCTGGGCGGTCACGACCCGCGAGGACGTCACGACCGTCACCCGCGACTGGCACACCTACACCTCGGCCGAGTTCACCAACCTGTTCGAGCTGAGCCCCGAGGCCAAGGTGGCACGCAGGTCGCTGATCGACACCGACGGCGGTGAGCACACCCGCCTGCGCCGGCTCGTCACGCCGCCGTTCACGATGCGCCGAACCGCCGACTACGACGGGGTGGCGCGCGGCATCACCAACGGCCTGCTCGACGCGATGCTCGAGTCGGGCGCGGACGGGTCATCCGTCGATGTGGTGAAGATGCTGTCCGAACCACTGCCGATCCAGGTGATCGTCAGCATCCTCGGCGTGCCGGCCACGGACGCCGACTTCATGGTGGAGCTGTCGAACCAGTTGGTGGAGGGCACCTCGCACCGCGAGGTCGATCCGCACGCCTACGGCAACACCACACCGCTCGACCTCCTGCCGTTCAACAGCCCCGCGTCGCACGCCTTGTTCGAGTACGGCCGCGAGCTCCACGCCGAACGGTCGGCCTGCCCCGCCGACGACCTGGTCAGCCGCCTCGTCGAAGCCGAGATCGACGGCGACCGGCTCACCGATCAGGAGTTCTGCAACTTCTTCCAGCTCCTCGTCTTCGCCGGCAACGAGACCACCCGCACCGCGATCTCGCAGGGTGTCCACCTGCTCATGCAGCACCCCGACCAGCAGGAGCGGCTGCACGCCGACCCGTCGCTGATCCCCACAGCGGTCGAGGAGATCATCCGGTGCGCAGCACCGGTGCTGCACATGCGCCGCACGGCCACGGTCGACGCGGTGCTGCACGATCGGCACATCAGCGCAGGCGACTGGGTGGTGCTCTGGTACGCGTCGTCGAACTTCGACGAGGCGGTGTGGCCGGACGGTCGTACGTTCGACGTCGGCCGCGAGCCGAAGCCCGACCACACTTCGTTCGGCGCGTTCGGCCCGCACCACTGCCTCGGTGCACCGGTCGCCCGGCTGGAGTTGCGGCTGATGCTCGAAGAGATCGTGCGCCGCGGTGTGCGCTTCGCCCCTGCGGGCGAACCGGTACGGGTGGCCAGCAACTTCGTCCACGGCATGCTCCGCCTCCCCGCCACGGTCACTGCCGCCTGAGAGAATCCGGCATCCACCGCGAGGTGGAGCAGAGCCGACACCGTTCATCTGCGAGGTGGATGACACCAGCGGGAGCGATCGCGACACTGCTGACCATGCTCCCCACGAGTTCCTCCGGTCGTCACCGTCGGGTCCCCGGCTCCGCCAGGTCCGTCGTCGGGTCCCGACGCGTCGCCACGATCCTGGTCCCGGCCGCGCTGGTCGCACTCGCCGCGTGCAGTTCCGACGACGGATCGTCGAACGCCTCCCCGTCGACCTCGGCTGCAGCGACGACCGCGACGATCGACCCGACCGGCTCGTCCGCACCCACCGACTCGTCCGCGACGACACCCCCCGTCGCCACGGACGACGCGGCAGCCGAGGCGACCCGGGCGATGTTCGCCCCGATCACCGCCGACGTGCCCGGCTGCACGGTCGCCGCGTCACGCGGTGGCGAGGTGGTGTTCGCCGAGGCGTTCGGCGCCGCACGGCTCGACGCGACCGTGCCGATGACGACCGACACGGTCGTCGACATCGGGTCGACGTCGAAGCAGTTCACGGCCACGGCCGTCCTCCTGCTCGTCGGTCGCGGCGAGCTCGACCTCGACGCCCCGCTGTCGTCGGTGCTCCTGGATCTCCCTTCGTGGGCAGATGAACCGACGATCCGTCAGCTGATGCACCACGAGTCCGGCATCCCCGACTACATCTCGCTGTTGATCGAGCGTGGCTTCTCCCTCGGCGAGGTCACGACCGATGCCGACGCCCTCGACGCGCTGCGTGAGGTGACCGAGCTCGAGTTCGCGCCCGGTCGTTCGTGGGCCTACTCGAACTCGAACTACTTCCTCCTCGGCCAGATCGTCCTCGCGATCACCAGCGACGACCTCGGCACCTTCCTCGCCGACGAGGTCTTCGGGCCGCTCGACCTCGACATGGTGATGGACCCCACGACGGCCATCCCCGAGAAGGCGACCTCCTACGAGGGCAGCGGCGACCAGCGGGTCGTCGCCGACAGCGGGTGGCAGCAGCTCGGCGACGGGGCGATCCAGACCACGCCCTCCGAGCTCGTGCAGTGGGCGTCGGAGTACTGGTCGCCCGAGCTCACACCGACGCTCGGCGACCGGCTCGACCGTGCACCGACCGCCCTCGGTGTCCCGGGCGACGGGATCTACGGTGCCGGCATCTTCGCCCTCGACGACAGCGAACTCGGCCGGGTGCTGCGCCACAGCGGCGGCTGGGGTGGTTTCGTCACCGCCTTCGCCGTCGCTCCCGAACTGGAGGTCGCGATCGCCGCGACGTGCACCAGCCCCGAGTCGGCGTCGTCGCTCGTCACGGCCGGCGATCCCGAGCTCGAGCTGCTCCGCATCTGGGCGACGACGGCGGACTGAACCCGCGCGAGGCCTCCTCGGGGGCGGATGGGTCGAAGGACCCAACCTGGCCCGCGCGCTGGAAGCGCCACCGGGGTCGGTGCTTACCATGGAGTCATGAGCCAGATGTTGGAACGCGTCCGTACCGGTGCCGGTTTCATCGCCGCCCTCGACCAGAGCGGCGGCAGCACCCCGAAAGCCCTCCGTCTCTACGGCATCGCCGAGAGCGAGTACTCCGGCGAGGAGCAGATGTTCGATCTCATGCACGCCATGCGGTCGCGGATCGTGACGAGCCCGGCGTTCACCGGCGAACGCGTGCTCGGGGCGATCCTGTTCGAGATGACGATGGACCGTCAGATCGAGGGCATGGGTTCGGCCGAGTACCTCTGGCAGGTGAAGCAGGTCGTGCCGTTCCTGAAGGTCGACAAGGGCTTGGCCGACGAGGCCGACGGCGTGCAGCTGATGAAGCCGATGCCGCAGCTCGATGCGCTGTGCGAGCGGGCCGTCGCTGCCGGCGTGTTCGGCACCAAGATGCGCTCGGTGATCCTGCACGCGAACGCGGCCGGCATCGAGGCGATCGTGGCCCAGCAGTTCGAGGTCGGTCAGCAGATCCTCGGCCACGGGCTCGTGCCGATCATCGAACCCGAGGTCGACATCAACAGCGCTACCAAGGCAGAGGCCGAGGCGCTCCTGCAGCAGTCGATCCTCGCCCACCTCGATGCCCTCGGCGACGATCAACACGTGATGCTGAAGCTCACCCTGCCCGAGCAGGACGACTTCTACCTGCCGCTCGTGCAGCACCCGAAGGTCCTCAAGGTCGTGGCCTTGTCGGGCGGGTACTCCCGTGACGACGCCAACGCGAAGCTCGCCCGCAACCATGGCATCATCGCCAGCTTCTCCCGTGCCCTCACCGAGGGCCTCACGGCACAGATGACCGATGCCGAGTTCGAGGCCGCGCTCGATGGCGCGATCGCGAGCATCGCCGCCGCCTCGAACACCTGATCCGGCGGCTGCCCGGTTCGTTCCTGCGCACGTTCTCGCGGGGTCCGTCGTGGACGACGGATCCAGCGAGAACGTCGCCGTTTTCCCGGTCGGACGACCGGGTTCCTACCATCGACATCCGTACGACCGAGGCGGGCACCGGTGTGCCCGGAAGGCAGGACCGCCATGTTCCAGTGGAGCGATGAGCACCAGATGATCCGCGATGCGGTGAAGCGCTTCGTCGACGACGAGGTGCGCCCGCACGTCGACGAGCTCGAGCACGGCGACCTGCCGCCGTACGACATCCTGCGCAAGCTGTTCGCCACGTTCGGGATGGATGCGATGGCGCGCGACCGGTTCAAGAAGCAGATCGAGCGCGAGCGCGCCGCCGCGGAGGCGATCGCCCGCGGCGAGGAGCCGCCGGCCCGCAAGGAGTCCTCGGGCGGCGAGGGCGGCCTCTCGCTCATCCCGATCATCGAGCTCTGTCGGGTGTGCCCCGGCATGGTGACCGCGATGGGTGTGAGCATGGGCCTCACCTCGGCGGCGATCATGTCGAAGGGCACCATCGCCCAGAAGGAGCGGTGGGCGCTCGACCTGCTCACCATGGACAAGGTCGGCGCGTGGGCGATCACCGAGCCGGGCTCGGGCAGCGACGCGTTCGGCTCCATGAAGTCGACCGCTCGTCGCGACGGCGACCAGTACGTGCTCAACGGTTCCAAGACGTTCATCACCAACGGCCCCTACGCCGACACGATCGTGTTCATCTGCAAGCTCGACGAGGGCAACCCGCCCGCCGAGCGCAAGGTGCTCAGCTTCGTGCTCGACCGCGGCATGCCGGGGCTCGTGCAGTCCAAGCCGCTGCGCAAGATGGGCATGCACTCATCGCCCACCGGCGAGCTGTTCCTCGACGACGTGCGCGTCGGCATCGACCGCCTCATCGGCGAGACCGAGGACCTCCCGGCAGGTGGCCGCGACGGCGCGAAGGCGACGTTCCAGCAAGAGCGCGCCGGCGTGGCCGCGATGGCGCTCGGCATCATCGAGGAATGCCTGCAGCTGAGCGTGCAGTACGCGAAGGATCGGGTGCAGTTCGGCAAGCCGATCGGTGAGTTCCAATTGATCCAGGACAAGCTCGCCCGGATGGAGGTGGCCCGGATGAACGTGCAGAACCTCGTGTTCCGCACGATGGAGATGGGCGCCGCCGGCGTGTCGATGACCCTCGCCGAGGCGAGTGCGATGAAGCTCTATTCGGCACGTGCCGCCACCGAGGTGGCGCTCGAGGCGGTGCAGCTCTTCGGCGGCAACGGCTACATGAGCGAGTTCCGTGTGGAGCAGCTGGCCCGTGATGCCAAGGTGCTGCAGATCTACGCCGGCACGGACGAGATCCAGATCACCCATATCGCGAAGGATCTCCTGCGCGGCTGATGGCCGCCGATGCGGGCTGATCGCGCCCAGCGGCCAGCAGCCGGCGACGTCACGAGGGAGCGGTGACCGCCTCCACGCGGTTGCGTCCGCCCGACTTGGCGGCGTACAGCGCTCCGTCCGCGGCGCGCACCATCGCCGCACCGTCGGCGGGTGGGGTGACGCTCACGCCCACCGACACCGTCACCGGCGGCACGGTCTCGGCCGGCATGCCGGGCAGTGGACTCGCGGCGATCGCCGCTCTCACGCGCTCGACGACCTCGACGGCGTCGTCGAGGTCGGCGCCGGGCAACAGCACGGCGAACTCCTCGCCGCCGTAGCGGTACACGAGGTCGACGCTGCGCACGTTGGCACTGATGATGGTGGCGACGTGGCGGAGCACGGCATCACCGATCTGATGACCATGCGCGTCGTTGAAGCGCTTGAAGTGGTCGACGTCCACCATCGCGAGCGCCACCGGCAGCCCTCGATCGCTGTCGATGCCGACGAATCGCTCGAGGTCGCGATCGAAGCGGCGTCGGTTCCCGATCCCGGTGAGTCCGTCGTCGAACGCGAGGTGCTCGTGCTCGAGCCGACTGCGCACGCCCTGCAGCGCTGCGCCGACGAGCGGGGCGAAGGCCCCGAGCGTCTCCTCGGTCGACGGGCGCGTCGACCAGGCGACCATCACGCCGACCACGTGCCCGTGGGCCACGACCGGCACGACCGTCGCACCGTCGTGAGCGACCGATCGTCCCGTGGCCATGGCCCGGTCGAGGACCGACGCCCCGGGGAGCTCTCGACCGGCGGGCACCCACGAGCGTCCGTCGACGATCACCGCGCCGTCGGCGCCGACGAGCCGCCCGACCTGTTCGGCGACCGACCCGAGGAACCCGTCGAGGTCGACGGCGGCCATGATCGACCGGCCCGCGTCGAGCACCTCGTCGCCGGCGACTCCGCTGACGCCGGCGGCGGGCCCACGTCGACGACGACGTACGATGAGGAACATGCCGAGCGCGCCGAGCGCCACGGCGGCCCCGACGATCGCAGCGAGGATCGCCCCGCTCGAACCGCCCTCGGTCGACGCCGGTGCCGGCACGTCCGTCGCAGGAGGATCCGACTCGTCGACGGTCGGCGCCGCCGTGGTGGGTACCACGGTCGTGGCCGGCGGGGTGGTGGGCGCCACCGGCTGCCCGGTCGGCAGGGTCGTCGGGATGGTCGTCGGGATGGTGGCGAGGCTCGGGCCCGTGGCGACCGGAGCGGCAACCGTCCGATCCGTCGGGCCCGCCGGCGCGTCGAGTCCCATCAGGTCGGACCACGGTCCGAGCAGCTGGTCGTAGGCCATGAGATACGGCGCCGCATCGATCTGCGGGAGGAGTCCCGGCTCGAACACCAGATTGGTCGACAGCGTCGTCCGCACCTGTCCGGACAACACCTCACCGAGTTCGATGAGTCGATCGATGGCGTCCGGGCCACGTTGTTCGTCGAGGTATCTCAGCGCGTCGAGCATCGCCGCAGCGTCCATTCGCTCGATGCCGATGGCCGCGGGCATCGTCCGGGCATCGGCTGGCACCGGCGATTCGATCCAGCCGAGCAGCACCAGGTACGACAGTTCCTGGGTCAGTGCGACGAGCGCCTCGTCGTAGGCGGCCAAGCGATCGACGTCGTGGTCGGACAACGGCGCGCTCGTCGGCACGGGGGTCGGGGACCCGACGGGCGGTGCCTCTGCGCTCGCGGGCCCGGACCCGAGGGCGAGCACGAGCGCGAACGCGCCGCTCCGCCTGAGCACCGTTGTCCGAGCCGACCGCACCCGGACGATCGTCCGGTGCGAGGGTCCGGATGCACGTCAGACGAGGCCGGCGACCACGTTGATCGTGAAGGCGATGGTGGCGATGCTGAACACGTACGCGAGCAGGGCGTGGCGCAACACCGTCTGCCGGAAGACCCGGTCGTCGATGGCGGTGTCGGACACCTGGAACGTCATCCCCACCGTGAACGCCAGGTACATGAAGTCGCGGTAGTCGGGGGCGGCGCCGCCGGGCAGGTTCATGCCGCCGACCGCCGGGCCGCCGTAGTACAGGTGCGCGTACCGCAACACGAACACGGTGTTCACGATCAACCACGACACCACCACGCTGGTGAGCGCGAGCGCGGTGAGCGCGACCTCCATCGCCGTCTGCGAGGTCGACGCCCGGTGGAGTGCACTCACGATCGCAGCGAGGCTCACCACGCTCGACACGAGCAGCACGATCCGCATCGCCGCGCGGCTGTCGTCCTCGCGCGTGGCGACGCGTGCGGTGGTCGCCGCATCGAGACGGCCGATCTCTCGCCACACCCAGACCAACAGCGACACCGCCATCACGATCCACCCGACCAGCACCGAGAGCTCCCAGACCCCGACGGGCGCGGTGCCGGCGGCAACGACGAGCCCCGCGACGGCGCACACTGCGACCCGACGCCGTTCAGAGCTCGCCGACCAGGTCATCACGTGACCGTGCGAGTCGGAGGCATGGTCATCCGACGCCGACCCAGCGCGTCATCCACTCGACGAGTGCATCGTCGTGGGCGAACCGGGCGGCGGACGGCCCGTAGGTGCTGCCCTCGTGGGACGAGCCGGGCAGCACGAGCACCTCGCTCGGCGTCCCGACCGACACGAGCACGCGGTGCATCGCCCACGCCTGGGCGGGCGGGCAGCGCCGGTCGACCTCGCCCACCACGAACAGCGACGGGGTGGTGCTGCGATGGGCCTGGTGGAGGGGTGACTGCGCGACGTAGACGTCCATCCGGTCGCGCGGCGGCCCGCCGAACTGGGCCGAGAAGAAGCCGAAGCCGATGTCGCTGGTGCCCCACATCGCGACGAGATCGGTGACGGGGTTCTCGATGACGGCCGCACGGAACCGATCGGTGGTGGCGGAGAGCCAGGCCGACAGGTAGCCGCCGTAGGAGTTGCCCGTCACCCCGAGGCGCGCCCCGTCGACCCATCCCTCGGCGATGGCGTGGTCGACGACGGCCAGCACGTCCTGCGTCGGGCCGTCGGCCCAGTCGCTGTGCACGGCATGGGCGAACGCGTCACCCCACCCGGTCGACCCGCGGGGGTTCGTGTACAACACGCCGAAGCCCGCGGCACAGAGCGCGTGGACGTCGACGTTGAACGACTCGCCGAACGCGAACTGGGGACCGCCATGGACGACGAGCACGGTCGGGAGCGGCCCGTCGCCTGCGTCGACGTCGCGGAGGAACCAGGCGTCGAGTTCGAGTCCCCCCGCAGCATGCTGATCGTTCGAGAGCGACGGGCCGGCGACCACGAAGCGGCGGGCGACGACCCGAGTCGGGCCGCCGTCCGAGCACGAGGTGAGCTGCCGCTCGCCGCCGTCTCCGACGAGCGGCACCACGGCGAGCTCGACCGGCCGTTCGCACGACTGGGTGGTGAAGACGAGGACGTCCCCGATCGCCGCGATCGGCGATGCGCATCGGTCACCGTCGACGAGCACGTCGATCGTTCCCGAGTCGACGTCGAGTCGGGCGATGCCCATGCGACCGCGCGAGCCGGTGCGGACGATCACCGACGAACCGGTGTCGGCGAGCAGCACCGTCTCGTAGCTGTCGGCGAGCTCGGCCGGGTTGTCGCCGTACACGTCCCCGAGCAACCGGACGCCGCCGCGGAGCGTGACGACCCCGACGTCGTCGCCGTCGACCACCACGATCCGCGCCTCGGTGCCGCTGGGCCGATCGCGGGGTTCACCGATCAGGACGACGAGACGGCCGTCGGCGAGCCAGGTCGCCACGAGGGTGCGTCCGCCCGGCACGTCCGGCACGTCCGGCGCGTGCGGCTCGCTCGTCCCGGACGGTTCGACGTCGATGATCCGGAGGAACTGCCCGACCTGGCGTCCGGTGGGATCGAGCGAGGCGACGGCCGCAAGTCGCGTGCCGTCGGGGCTCCACCGCGGCATGCCCCAACGCCACCCGTCGTCGGTGACCCAGCGGCCCTCACCGGACGCGACGTCGACGAGGCGGATCTGGGGCGGATCCTCCAGCGGGCCCAGTCCGTCGAAGGCGGGGATCGGCCGGGACCACCGGTACGGGCGGGTGCGGTCGATCACCTCGCCGCGTCGGCACGGCACAGCGATCGTGCGCCCGTCCGGCGACCACACGGGCGGACCGACGACGTGCGCCGCACCGAACAGCACCCGTGCCCCGGCTCCCGACGCGTCGCCGAAGGGGATGACGGACAGCGTCGTCGTCCCCTCTCGTTCGGTGAGCACCGCGAGCGTGTTGCCGTCCGGCGACCAGACCCCGATCCGGTCGTCGGCACCGGCGCCCGGCACCGGTCGCTCGTCACCCGTGGCGACGTCGACCAGCGTGAACGAGATCGTCTCGTCCTCGGTGCCCGCCGCGAGCGACGAGGTGGTCAACGCCAGCAGCGAGCCGTCGGGCGAGAGGCTCGCGTGCAACGGGGCGCGACGTGCCAGCAGGAGCTGGGTCGCGGTGAGCGAGGGCGCGGGCCCCCGCGCTGCTCGCGTGTCGTCACTCATCGGCGTAGGCCACCACGGTCAGCAGCGTCGCCGACCCCTCGAACGCCCGGTACGCGTGCTGCAGGCCGGCGGAGAACCGCACCGCATCGCCGGCGGCCAGCTCGATCGGGCGGTCGACGATCGTGAGCGTGACCTCTCCCGACACGACGTAGCCGTACTCCACCGAGCCGCGACCGTGGTCGCTGAACACGCCCTGTTGCGACGGCAGCAGGATCCCTTCGGACAGGTCGAAACGGCGCCGATCCATCATCGTGAACAACAATCGGGCACCGGACGCCTCACCCGCTCCGCCGGTGCTGCGGATCACCAGCGGCTCCGCCGACGACGAGCGCGTCAGCTCGGAGAACGTGAGGTCGAGCGCTTGGGCGATCCGCGTCAGCGCGGCGACGGTGGGGTTGGCGACCTCACGCTCGATCTGGGAGAGGAGGGCCTTGCTGAGACCGGTCTGGGACGCCATCTCGCGAAGGCTCAGCCCCCGCGCCAACCGGGCCCGACGCATGTTCTCCGCGACGGCGAGGCGGACGAGCGCCACCTCGTCGAGGGACGACGTACCGAGTGCTCCGCCGATGTCAGCTGCTTCGGTCATCGGCCCCTCCTGCCGTCGCGCCCTGATCCCCTCGACCGCCGGGCACCGATGCGAACAGTGCCCGAGTGTATGCATGCGACGGCGCCGTCAGCAGTGCCTCCGTCTCTCCCGATTCGACCACTCGCCCGTCCCGCATCACGTACACACGTCGTGCCACCTGGCGGACGACGGCGAGGTCGTGGGTGATGAACAGCAGCGCGAGACCGAGCTCGTCGAGCAGGTCGGCCAGGAGGTTCAGGATCTGGGCCTGCACCGACACGTCGAGCGACGACACCGCCTCGTCGCAGACGAGCAACTGCGGCGCCGGGGCGAGGGCACGGGCGATCGCCACGCGCTGCTGCTCGCCACCGGACAGCGATGCCGGTCGACGGCGCGCGTACGACAGCGGGAGCCCGACGAGCGCCAGCAGGTCGGCGACGCTGCGGGCCTCGTGCTGGTCGCCTGCACGGAGTGCTTCGGACAACGCCGCACCGATCGTCATCGACGGGTTCAGCGCCGACGTCGGATCCTGGAAGACGATCTGGGCACGCCGAGCCGCGGGCAGTGAACTGGACCAGTCGATCGTGCCGGCGTCGGCGCGCTCGAGACCGACGAGGCACCGCGCCAGCGTGGTCTTGCCCGATCCCGATTCACCGACGATCCCGACCGACTCGCCGGCGCCCACCGTGATCGAGACGTCGTCGAGCGCCGGCGGCGCGTCCGACGAGAACCGCTTGATGAGCCCTGAGATCGAGAGCAACGGCGCCGGTGCCTGCTTCTCGCGTGGCGCCGCGGCCACGACCACGGGGACCGCTGTCGCCGGGTCGAGCGGCCGCCAGCATGCGACGAGCGCGGGATGGTTCGGGACGGTCCGGTCGGCGGCGGCCGATGGTGACTCGAGGGGTGGCGATTCGGCCGATGACGGCTCGAGCGGCGGCGACTCGTGTCGGCAGCGGTCGTCGGCGAACGCGCATCGCGGCGCGAAGGCGCACCCGGCGACGACCTCCCACGGCCGCGGCACCGATCCCGGTACGGCCGAGAGCCGGTCGACGCGACGGTCGAGCGGCGGATCGCTGTCGCGGAGGCCCGCCGTGTACGGATGGCGCGGCGACGTGAAGATCGCATCGCCGGCACCGCTCTCCACCAGACGGCCGGCGTACATCACCAGGATCCGGTCGGCCCGCTCACGAGCGACCCCCAGGTCGTGGGTGATGAGCAACAGCGCCATTCCGCGTTCGCGTTGGATGCGAGCGAGCAGGTCGAGGACCTCGCGCTGTGTCGTCACGTCGAGCGCGGTCGTCGGCTCGTCGCCGATCAGCACCTCGGGATCGCTCGCCAGGCTCGCGGCGAGCGCCACCCGCTGACGCATCCCGCCCGACAGTTCGAACGGGTACTGCCTCGCGACCCGGGCCGGGAGATCGACCTCCTCCAGGCGCCGGGCGACCTCGGCATCGGATCGACGGAGTTCGGCCGGCAACGCTGCCGCGATCTGCCGCCCGCAGCGGTGCACCGGGCTGAGGCTGGTGAACGGGTTCTGGAGGAGCAGGCTGATCCGTCGACCGCGCAGTCCGGACAGCGCGGCAGGCCCGCCGGCGAGATCGACGGTCGTGTCGCCGAGGCCCAACGTGCCGGCGGCGACGACCCCTCGGGGCAGCAACCCGGTCATGGCCTTGGCGGTCATCGACTTCCCCGAACCCGATTCGCCGACGAGCGCGACCGTCTCGCCGGCACCGACGTCGAGGTCCATCTGCGACACGATCGTTCCGGCCGGACCGTTCACACGGAGGTCGGTCACTCGGAGGAGCTGGCTCACCGTCGCCCCGCCCGTTCGACGGAACGCTCCTGCAGCCAGTCGCCGAGGAGGTTGATGGCCGCGGCCGTCACGATGATCAGCACGCCGGGCACGATCACGGCCGCCGCGTTGCGGCCG
>CAUJET010000116.1 GCA_963169665.1 Actinomycetota bacterium
CCGACAAGCCGTCCACCACGTTCGCCGACATCGCCGGCTACGACGGCGTGAAGCAGGAGATCACCGAGGTCGTCGACTTCTTGCGCATGCCCGAACGCTTCCGTGAGATCGGCGCCCGCGTGCCCAAGGGCATGCTGCTCGTCGGCCCGCCAGGCACCGGCAAGACGCTGTTCGCCCGCGCGGTCGCCGGCGAGGCCGGCGTCGGCTTCCTCTCGGTCACGGGTTCGGACTTCATGGAGATGTTCGTCGGCGTCGGCGCCAGCCGCGTCCGCGACCTGTTCCAGCAGGCCCGCAAGATGGGCCGCGCGATCATCTTCATCGACGAGATCGACTCGATCGGCCGCAAGCGCGGCGCCGGTCTCGGCGGCGGCCACGACGAGCGCGAGCAGACGCTCAACCAGATGCTCGCCGAGATGGACGGATTCGAGACCAGCGAGGGCATCGTCATCCTCGCCGCGACCAACCGCCCCGACATCCTCGACCCGGCGCTGCTGCGCCCGGGCCGCTTCGACCGCCAGATCGTGGTGCCGTTGCCCGAGGCAGAGGAGCGCCACGCGATCCTCAAGGTGCACAGCCGCGACAAGCGCATGGGACCCGACGTCGACCTCGAGGTGATGGCCAAGGCCACCCCCGGCATGAGCGGCGCCGATCTCGCCAACCTGGTGAACGAGGCGGCCCTGTTCGCCGTTCGTCGCAACAGCCAGCAGGTCGAGCGGATCGACTTCGAGAACGCCCGCGACCGAGTGGTCATGGGCGCCCGCCGCGAGAGCCTGGTGCTGAGCGGCGAGGAGAAGCGGGCGACCGCCATCCACGAGGGCGGCCACGCCATCCTCACCGTCGTGCTCCCGCACGCCGACCCCCTGCACAAGGTCACGATCCTCCCCCGCGGCATGGCGCTCGGTGTCACGTGGAGCCTCCCCGAGGAGCGTCACACCTACTCGAAGGAGTTCTTCGAGGACGTCATCTGCCGGGCCATGGGTGGTCGTGTCGCCGAGAAGATCGTGTTCGGTCACCTCAACTCCGGCGCCGCCAACGACCTCGAGCAGGCCACGGGCATCGCCCGCCGCATGGTGCGGGAGTGGGGCATGAGCGAGCGCGTCGGCCCGATGGCCTGGCACAGCCAGCAGCAGGTCTTCCTCGGCGAGGACCTCATGACCAGCGGCCGCGAGTACAGCGATGAGACGGCCCGGATGATGGACGAGGAGATCTCACGCATCCTCATCGAGCAGGAGCAGCGGGCGCACGCCCTCCTGCAGAAGCACCGCACGGCGCTCGACCTGGTCGCCGAGGCCCTGCTCGAGAAGGAGACCATCGACGGCTCCGAGGTCGCGGCGCTCGTGCAGGCAGGCCTCGGCTCACCCGCCGGTGCCGAAGGTCAGCCGGCCGACGATCAACCGAGCGAGCAGAGTTCGCTCAGCTGATCCGTCGCGGGGCCACGTCAGTGGCCGTGTCCGTCGCACTGGCGCTCGGGGCGTGAGCCCGGCTCGCGTACCTCTGCCACCTCGGCCCACAGGTCGGTCGCACTGACGCGACCCAGGAACGAGGCCCGCACCACGCCGGCCGCGTCGGCGAACACGGTGGTGGGCACCGCGTCGATGCGGTAGCGCTGGTGCAGGTCGCGCTGTGCTGCGTACTCCACCTCCACCACGGCCACCTGCGGGCCGGCGAGCACCTTGGCCTTCGTGGCCATGTCGGCGCAGGTGTGGCACGTGGCCGATGTGAACACCACGAGGAGCCACTCGGCGCCGCGGCTCGCCTCGTCGACGAGCGGCGCGAAATCGCCCCGATCGAGTTGATCCGGCACCTGGTGCGTGGTCTGGGTGGGCGCGTCGGGCACCCGGCGCCGACGCGCGACGAGGGCGACGACGGCAGCGACGACCACGATGGCGAGAGCGAGCAGCAGGCGGTCCACGCCACCAGCCTGCCAGGCCCCGACCCGGCAGGCCTAGCCTGCGAGCGGGAACGACCCCGAGCGGCCGCGGAGCTCGGCGGATCGCGGCAGGAGCCGCTCGACGAACACCCGTTGACCGCTCTCGACGACGAACGCCTTGCCCAGCATCGACGGGTCGGTGAACGGCACGGTGATCAGACCGGCCGCCGGCAGCGGGATGTTCTCCAGACCCGGCACCGGCACGAGACCGCCCGGCCCGAGCGCACTCACGGTGACCGTCGTCTCCACGCTGTCGACGTTGAGGACGACGAGCGCATCCTCGATCGCGATCTCGCTGCCCACCGACGCCGACCAACGTGTGGAGGCCAGGTTGGGCGGTGAGCCCATCACCACCGTGGTCGCCACGCTGTCGCCGGCCGGCCGCGTGATCACCCGTTCGACCACGATCGATTCGGCAGCGAACGTCGAGAACACGGCGCCGTGGCGGCCGGCGGGCAGGTTGGGCACGTCGGCGGTGTCGAGGATGACCACCCCGCCCTTCGGCACCACCACCTCGGTGTCGTTGGTGAAGTCGGGCGACGCCGGCAGACCGAGGAACACCGCGTAGACGGTCACCTCGGCGTCGGTCGGGTTGTAGATCGCGTACGTCTCCTGGATGCCGGCGCCTGTCTCGCCGTCGGCGAAGTAGTACTGGCTGTTGAGCGACGGCGAGCCGAGCGACATCGCGAAGCCGAGCCGTCCGCCGCCGACGTAGTGCTGGGCGCGGCCCACCACGACACGTCCGCGGGTGGCGCTCACCTGGGCCGCCAGGATCGGTTCGTCGCGTGCCCCCAGTTCGCCGAGGGTGACCACCTGCACCGACCGCCCGGGCACGGGATAACCCTGGAGCCGCGACGGGCGCCGGATGCCGTCGGCGGTGACGAAGCGGATGTCGACGATCGCGGCGTCCGGGTATGGGTTGGTGAGGACCAGGCGCTCCGTGCTGTCGTCGACGGTGAAGCCGTCGGCGAACCACCAGTTCGACGAGGCCGCGTTCGCGCACGGCGAGACCGAGTTGCCCGCCGGGTGTTCGGCCGTCTGCTCGACGAAGCCGCCGCCACCGTCGATCTCCACGAGCGCGGACACGAACGTGCCGGTCGGTTGCAGGGCGTCGAGGTCGACCGTGGACGTGGACCGCGGCGCGACGATGATCGGCTGGTCGACCGCCGCCACGTTCGGATCGGTCGTGTAGGCGGTGATGCGGCCGGCGATCGGGGCGTCGCTCGGGTTCGTCACCTGCAGCGATCCGCCCACGCCGCTCTCCCCCGCTGGGACGCCGGGGCAGAACCAGCTCGAGGTGATGAACGAACCGCTCGGGACGAACGGCATGGTCGGGTTGCCGAGGGACGCGAACGTGGGGTCGATCTCGACGGGCTGGTCGCGGGCGGTGATGCCGAGGCCGGCCAGGGCAACGGCGATCACGAGGCCGGCGAGGGAACGCACGGGCGTCACGACGGCTCCTCCTCGGCCGGCAACTCGACCGGCAACTCGACCGGCAGCTCGACCGGCAACTCGACCGGCAACTCGACCGGTGATGGGTCAGCCGTCGGGTCCTCGGTCGGCGGGGGTGACACGAAGACGTCGGCGAGGTCGGTCTCGTCGAACTCGACGTCGGCGCTCGGCATCGGGGCGACCGGTACACCGATGATGGGATCCAGGGTGAACACCGGTTCGGCGGCGAGCGTCGGCACGCCGCGGGCACGCAACCGGGGGCGGCGCACCCGCACGCTCGACGCGGCCACCAGCACCGCTGCCCAGAGCACCGCCTGGGCCAACAGGACGATGTGGTACCGCCGCGACGTCTGGTACGTCAGCGTGGCGGTACCCGCGGTCTCGACGTCGAAGGCCATGGTGATGCCGAAGGCCGGCCGGGACTCGACGACCGTGCCGTCGACGGTGAGCTCCCACCGGCGATCGACCGGAACGGCCAGGTGGACGGTGCCCACCGGGATCTCCGCCGTGCCAGGCGTGAGATGGTCGGCGCCCGGCATGATCGCCGTGGCACCGGCGAGGTCGGACTGGGCGAGCGCGGCAGCGCCGGCGTCGGCGCTCGACGCCGCACCGTCGGCGGTGAGCACGCTACGCACGGGCACCCACGCTCGGTTCTCGTACACGAGGAAGTTCGGCGGGCTGTAGACCTCGGCCAGGTCGAGCTGGTCGCCGAGCGCATCCAGCAGGCCGGCGGGCGGCGGCACCGGATCGTCGCTCGTGGACACGGCACCGTCGACGAGCGGCACGATGACGTAGCGGATCGCGAGCGGCGCAAGCAGTCGTCCGCCCCGTGTGGTCGTGCCGGTGGCGATCGCATCGAGGGCCAGCAGCACCTCGCCGGCAGCGGCGCCGGGACGGGCTGGGAACGCGTCGCCGATGTCGAGCGACTGCCCCTCGGTGACCGCCCAACCGATCCCCGGCCGGTACGGCAGCGGTGCGGCCGGCAGCACCGCCTGCTGACCGAGCCAGAGCACGCGGTAGTCGCCGGCTTCCTCCTGATCCGGCAGCTGCCCGAGCAGGTCGACGAGCGTCGTGTCGGGGATGTCGTAGCGGCCGGTCCCGACCGCGAACAGTGCAGGCACCATGCCGACAGCGATCGCGCCGACGGCGAGGATCGACAACGGTTGGCGCCAGCCGAAGCTGCCGCCGCGCACGTCGAGTTCGAACGAGGCGAGGACACACCCTGCGGCGATCGCCACGCCGATGGCCACCGGCACCAGCAAGATGCCGGGCTCGGGCAGACGAATGAAGAACGAACCGCTGTCGTCGAGCGCGGCCATCCACCCGAAGCCGACGACGAGGAACCCGGCACGGGTGGCCCAGCCGAGCCGCCAACCGCGGCCGATGAGGACGGCAGCGAGCACGGGCACGTAGAGCGCCACCGCGAGGATCACCGCACGGGCGTTGCCGACGTCGAAGGTGGCGAGCTCGAAGATCGAGTAGCCGCGGTCGCCGGCGGGCGCCTGCCCCACGATCGCCGTCCATCCGCCGTCCCCGGCGAGCTCGAGCAGCCACGGCAGGTTGAGCGCAACGGCACCGGCCGCGGCGATCGCACCGGCGATGGCGAGCCTGGCGGGCGCGAGCGCGGGCGCTCCGGTGAGGAGCGTCGCCACCGCAACGAGCGCTGCGACGAACAGCAGGATGACCGGATAGGAGGGTTCGAACGCCGTGGCGACCGCAGCGACGAGCGCGCCGCCGGCCAGCAGTTGTACGTGGCGGCGCGCACCGAAGCCGACGGTGCGTTCCCCCACTTCGTCGCGCGGCCCCGGACCGAGTCCGGCGTAGCTGCGCATCGCGTCGATCGACCATGGCATCGCGGCGAAGGTGAGCAGGGCACCCCATCGACCCATCGACACCAATTGCCCGGGCAGGGGCAGGGCGACGTAGACGATCGTGGTGGCGAGCCTGGCCTTGGTGGTGCTGAACGCACCCGACAGCCGCCACATGCCCACGGCGCCGACGAGGATCGGCGCCACGATCGCCAGTGTGTGCAGCAATCCCATCCGGAACAGGGTGACCACGCTGGCGAGCGAGATGAGCGCGAGCCCGGTGGGCGAGGCGCCGGTGCGGCCGAGGCCCTCAGGGTTCCATCCCGATGTGTACTGGTCGAACAGCGCCCGCGGGCTGTCGCCGAAGGAGAGGAACTGACCGAACGACGGCACGCCGCCCGTGAGCAATTCGCGAGCGCCGATCACGACGATCGCCACGATCGCGATCCACCCGATCGCGGCCGAGGCGCCCGCACGCTCGCGCCAGGCCCGACCGGTGCCGCGCTGCGCGTCAGGACGTGCGTCGCGCGATCGCAGGTGTGCCGCCAGGCGCGCGCTGCCACGCAGCTGCAGTCCCACGACCTCCCGATCGGGGACGAGCCGGCCCGGTGCGACCGAGCGACGCCGGGCGATGACGCCCGGCGCCCGCGGCACGATCCCGATCAGGGCTCGCACGCCGGCGACGGCGCGCGCCACCTGACCGCTCAGCACCCCGACCACGAACTGCGCGAGGGTGATCAACACCATCTGCAGGGTCAGCAGCGGCAGCCGGCGGATGCCCGTGAGCGTGGCGACAGTGCGCATCCGGTGCCGCGCCCGCAGCACCTCGTGGGACAGATCGGGTCGCCGCTGTTCGAGGGCCTCGAGGTGGCGCGCCCGCGCGGACGGCACGACGAGCACGCGTGCGCCCTGGTGGTGGGCGCGCCAGCAGAGGTCGACGTCCTCACCGTGGAAGGAGATGTCGGCATCGAAGCCACCGAGGCTGCGGAACAGGTCGGCCCGCACCATCAGGCACGCGGACGGCAGGGCGAACACGTCGCGAACCGCGTCGTGCTGCTCCTGGTCGGTCTCCCCCGGCTCGACGAGCGGATCGATCTCGCCGAACCGGTCGACGCCGTAGCCGACGTGCTGCAGCACGGTGGGGTCGTCCCACTCGACGAGTTTCGGACCGACGACGCCGGCGTTCGACCGGTACATCTCCTCCACGAGCAGCCTGATCGCGTCGGGTTCGAGGGCCACGTCGTCGTGGAGGAAGCAGAAGAACCCGTTGGCACCGTCGACGAGGTGCAGCACCTCGTTGGCCGTGGGACCGAAGCCGTCGCCGCCGTCGACGGCCCGGACGAAGGCCCGTGGCACGGCGGCGGCCACCCGGGCCGGGACGTCACCCGGATCGCCGGTGACGAGCACGAGCGTCTTCAGGTTCGCGTAGTCCTGCCGGGCCAGGCCTGCCAGCACCTCGTCGAACCAGCCGCCACCGGAGAGTTCGTGCGGTTCGTGGACCACCATCACGGCCACGACGGGCGGGGCGAGCGGGCTGGCGGGTTCCACGATCAAGCGAGGCTAGCGGTGCGATCTCGGCGCGACCGGTCAGTCACACATCGTCGGACCGACGTCCTCGATCGACGGCAACACACAAGTGCTTGCAATAGTTAGCACTCTGCGCTACGCTGCTTGCAGTTCGACGTGACCGGTCGCCCCCCGCCCGGTCCGACGCCCTCGCAGAAAGGCGCCTCCCATGGCCAGCATCCCCACGTTCCCGTCCATCGACCTCTCCAAGCTGGATCTCTCGAAGATCGACCTGTCCAAGCTGGACCTCTCGAAGATCGACCTGTCGAAGTTCGAGATCGCCGGCGTCGACACCGAGAAGATCCTCGGCGTCCTGCGCGACGCCGCGTACGTCGTCATCGGCTTCGGCGTGCTCACCGTCCAGCAGGTGCAGGTCCGTCGTCGCGAGCTCGTGACCAACGTGGCCGACCAGGCCGTCGTGAAGCAGCTCGGTCTCGGCAAGGAACAGGTCGAGGAGCTGGTGAAGGGCCTCGAGAGCCGGCTCGGCCAGCTCGACGAGCGTCTCGACCGGCTCGAGTCCAAGCTCGACACCGCAGTCGAGGGCTTCCTCGACACCGTCGGCGACAAGCTCCCCGAGCAGGCCGGCGCCTTCCTCGGCCAGGCCCACGAGGTCGCCAAGGCCGCTCGCAAGCAGGTGCGCGGCCTCCTGGTCAGCGCTGCCTGATCACCTGATCACCTGATCACCCGAACCAGCCGCTGACGTCCACCACCAGCTGCGTCGACGTGCTGGTGCTCACGCACCAGCGCCCTGCGCCGCTCACGGCCGAGTTCACCAGCACCGCCACGTTCGTCCTCGTCTGGTACCGCAGCATCGACAGCTGCGGTACCGGCGCGAGACAGGGGTGCACCGTCACCCATCCGGTGCCCGAGGCATCGACCGCGGTGAACTGGGCGGCGACGGCACGGACGGTGCCGACGCCGGGCAGACCACCGACACCGGCCACCTGGATCGAGCGGTCGACGTTGCGGGCGAACGCACCGGCGAACCCGAGGTTCTCGCGGGTGTCGGCCAACCGGAAAGGCGTGACCGCGTAGTAGTCGGTCGTCGCCGACGGCCCGTACCAGCCGTTGATGTCGACGGCGAGGTGCATGGGCGCACTGACGAGGAAGCAGACCTCGCCGGTCGGCCCGACGGCGACGTCGACCTCGTTCGACACCGACGAGTTCACCATCACGTTCGCCGAACTGGCCCACGGCCGCGGTGAGTCACACGGCCAGGCCGTCACGAATCCCGACGCCAGCGCGTCGAGCGCGTGAATCGTGATCGACGCCGCGGTCGAGTCGGCCGCTCCCCCGCCGTAGCCGCGGGTGTGCACCCGCACCACCTCGCCGGCTTCGAGACGCCTACCGGACGTCCGGGTGTCGAGGCGGCGCTGGGTGATCATCGGCTCGTACCGTGCGGAGGCCGCCGGGGCGAACGATCCGTTCATGTCGACCACGATCTCGGTGGTCGTGTTGCTGAACACGCAGAAGCTGCCGTCCGCGCCGAGGGGCACGATCGCCGATCCGCTCACGATCCGACCGACCTGCGACTGCACCGCGGACGTGAAGGGGCGGGCCACCCCGCACGGGTACACGGTCACGTAGCCCTGCGACAACGGGTCGACCGTCACCACGTTCACCGACACCGCAGTCGTCCCAACCGGCACCTCGGGGGTGATCTGGAGGGTGCACCCGCCCGTCAACGGCTGGGCCGCCGTCGGCGTGGTGCCGCTGCCGTCGCGGGTGTCGACGAGCCGGATCGGCACGATCGGCTCGAACCGGGCCGGCGGCGCGGTCGGCAGCGCGGCACCGATCGGCGGTTCCGTCCGCCCCGTGCAGCGATCGCTGCCGGTGTCCGATCCGGCGACCGCGAACCAGTTCGACTTCAGGCCCACGGCGCGACGGAACGTGTCGCCGGAGAGCGCCACCGAACCCGCGGTGCCGTCGACGGTCATGGTCAGGACGCGACCACCCCAGTCGCCCTGGCCCGATCGGGACGTGACCGTGATGCCCGTGTACTCGCCGATGGTCGGCCACGCCTTGGTGATGACCGACGCCGCGACCGAGGCACGCCACGTGTGGTGCGGATTGCCGGCGGTGGCGTCGCCGAGATCCTCGACGGCCGGGAACGGCAGGGTGCTGCTCGCCGTCCAACCGCCCGATGACGACGAGAACATCGTCAGGGCGATGGGCCCTGCGCCGGTGCCCACTCGGCGGACCACCCCTGCGGTGGCAGCGACTGCGGCGTCGACCGATGGCTGCTCGGTGCGGGTGTAGGCACCGGTGAGGCTGGTGCGCCACGCCGCTCCCGGGTAGTACTGGCAGATCAAGTCGCAGGTCTTGGCATACGAGTAGCGGTTCTCGGCGAGGCCGAAGCTCCGCGCTGCCACGGCCTGCGCCTGCAGCGCCGCCGACCCGCGGGCCGCCCACGACGCCGACATCTCCGACGCGACGATCACCCGCAGGTACTGCTCCAGCGGCACCTCGTTGACCGTTCGGTTCTCGCCCTCGGTGCCGTTCGCCGCACGGATCGCACCCCGGTACGACCGCACGCGCCCCGACGGCTCGCACACCGCGGCGAGGTCGGCGACGTCCGCGCTCGCGGCCGTGTCGGTGGCCGGTCGCACCGTCACCGATGCCGACCCGGTCGAGACCAGCGTCCATGGCGCAGCGAGCGGATCGGCCGCGGCCGGGCACACCGACGCGTCGGATCGGACCCACACGCCGTAGTTGCGGTCGGCGACCTCGCGCACCACCACGGATCGCCACGGACCGCCGGACACCCCGTCGACGACGAGTGCGCCCTTGTCGTGGACCACGGCGGTCTGCTGTCCGTCGAGGTTCATCAGCCGGACCGTGATCGAGGTCGCGTCGGTCGTGCCCGACACCGTCCCGCCGTAGTAGTGGTCGAGGATCTGGGTGGCGCTCCAGCCGTGGTCGGCGGCATAGCCGTACGCACCCCACTGGCTCATCCCGATCCCGTGACCGTTGCCGTGCCCGTCGAGCTCGAGCGTCGCAGGGCCGGCCGCAGCCGCGGGTGCCGGGACCGGTGACCACGGCGAGACGCTCAGGACGCCGACCGCGAGTGCGGCGAGGAGCGGGGCGGCCGGGCGACGAAGGAGCACACATCATTGTCGGCCGATCGGTGGGGGTGCTTGAGGCCCCGCGGTCGTCGGATAGCCTCGTCGACTTGGTGGCACGCTCTGACTCGACCTCCGCACGCATGCCACTTCCCGAAGGCACGGCCCCCGTCGCCGTCGCGCTCCTGGTGGCGGGCCTCGCCAGCTTCGCCTTCTTCCGCGTCGGCACGATGGCCCTCGGGAGCGAAGAGGCCTTCAAGCCGGTCGTGAGCATGTGGTTCGCCACGTTCGCCCTGGCACCCGGCGTCTTCCTGCCGCTCGAGCAGGAGCTCGGGCGAGCGATCTCGGCTCGCCGTGCGCTCGGCCAGGGCGGTCGGCCGGTGCTGATGAAGGTGCTGGCGCTCGGCGGCGCGCTGGTTGCGATCGTGGCGATCACCCTCATCGCCGTCGGTCCGTGGCTTGCCGACGACTACTTCGGCGGCAACTGGGTGATGGTTGCCGCGCTGATCGTCTCGATCGTCGCCTACGCGCCCACGCACATCTCCCGCGGCATCTGCAGCGGATCCGCCCGATTCCGGGCGTACGCCGTGGTCATGGGCTCCGACGGACTCGTGCGGATCGTGCTGTGCCTCGGGCTCGCAGCGGTCGGCATCGACGCCGTCGGCTGGTACGGCATGGCAGTCGCCGTGGCACCGATGATCGGCGTCGTCGCCGTGGCCAGCAAGGGGCAACTCCGCACGGATCCGGGCCCGCCCGCCACCTGGCAGGAGGTCACTCCCAATCTGGGCTGGCTCCTGCTCGGTTCGGTGATGGCTGCCGGTCTCGTGAACGCCGGCCCGATCGCCACGAGCATCCTGGCGTCGTCGAGTGAGGAGGCCCTCGTCACCCGCTTCGGCTACGGCGTCATCCTCGCTCGCATTCCGCTGTTCCTGTTCCAGGCGGTGCAGGCGGCCCTGCTCCCCCGCCTCTCGCGGTTGGCCGCGGCAGGCGAGATGCACGAGTTCCGCAGCGGCTTCACACGGCTCATGTACGTGGTCGGTGGGGTCGGGGTGGTGGGCACCGTCGGCGCCTGGCTGCTCGGCCCGTTCGCCGTCGAGCTGCTGTACGACGCCGAGCTCAGCCGCCGCACGCTCGCCGTCCTCGCTCTCGGCAGCGCGTGCTACATGTTCGGCCTGGCCATCGCCCAGGCGGTGATCGCTCTGCACGGACACGCCCAGGTGGCGTTGGGCTGGACGGCCGGGATGGCCGCGTTCGTGCTCTCGACCTGGCTGATCGGCGGCGAGGTGTTCCGCCGCGTCGAGCTCGGTGTGCTCGTCGGCTCGGCGACCGCGATGATCGTCTTCGCCTGGGCACTGCGCTCACGGCTGCGCTCGGGCGCTGTCCCCAGCGAGTCGTCGATGCTCGTGGCGATGACCGACATGCCGTTCGAGACCTGACCGACATGCCGTTCGAGACCTGACCTTTCGAGACCTGCCCTTTCGAGACCGAACGGGTCAGCGCCGTTCGAGCCGAGCGGTCTCCAGCGCGAGGTCGTGGGCGACCATCATCTCCACGAGGGTCGCGAAGTCGACCTCGGGCTGCCAGCCCAGCTTGGTGCGAGCCTTGCTGGCGTCGCCGATGAGCAGATCGACCTCGGCGGGCCGGAAGAACTTCTGGTCCTGGCGCACGTACCGCTGCCAGTCATCGATGCCGACCTCGGCAAAGGCGCGCTCGACCAGCTCCTGGCCGGTGTGGGTCTCGCCGGTCGCGATGACGTAGTCGTCGGGCTCGTCCTGCTGCAGCATCATCCACATCGCCTTGACGTAGTCGCCGGCGTAGCCCCAGTCGCGCTTGAAGTCGAGGTTGCCGAGGACGAGCTCGTCCTGGATCCCGAGCTTGATGCGAGCGACCGCATTGGTGACCTTGCGGGTGACGAACTCGAGACCGCGACGGGGGCCCTCGTGGTTGAACAGGATGCCCGAGCAGGCGTACAGGCCGTAGCTCTCTCGGTAGTTGACCGTGATGTCGTGACCGAACACCTTGGCGCACCCGTAGGGCGAGCGCGGGTGGAACGGCGTGAGCTCGGTCTGGGGGGTCTCGCGCACCTTGCCGAACATCTCCGACGAACTCGCCTGGTAGAAGCGGATGTGGTTGTTCTGGCTGCCGCCGACGATGCGGATGGCATCGAGCATGCGCAGCACGCCCGTGCCGGTGATGTTGGCCGTCAGTTCGGCCTGATTGAACGACATCGCCACGAACGAGATGGCAGCAAGGTTGTACACCTCGTCGGGTTGGGCGAGGTCGAGGGCCTTCAACAACGACGGCAGGTCGGCGAGGTCGCCCGGCACCGGCTCGACGTACGGGAACTCGTCGCGCATCTCGGTCATCTTCGGGTTGTTCTGGCCCTTGACCATCCCGAACACCTCGTAGCCCTTGGTGTGCAGGAACTCGGCGAGGTGCCGGCCGTCCTGACCCGTGATTCCGGTGATGAAGGCGCGTGGCATGGCGGCTGAGTCTACGGGGCACGACCCTGGGGCCGGGCACCTGCGGTAGCGTGCGTGCGCCATGGCACCCCCGTCAGACGCCCTCCCGGTCGCGTTCGACGTCGGCCCGCTGGCCGGCCGACGCACCGGGATCGGGGCGAGCGTGGCGGCTCTGCGAACCGCCCTCGCGGACGACGACCGGTTGTCGCTGCTGCCCTATCTGCTGAGTTACCGTGCCCGTCCACAGGACGGTGTTCGTCGGCTGCCGCTGCCCGCCGCCGCCGCCCACCGGCTGTGGTCGCACCTCGACCACCCGCGTGCCGATCGGTGGTTGGCCGGTGCCGCCGTCGTCCACGGCACGAACTACGTGGTGCCGCCGACCCGCACCCCCCGGGTGGTGTCGGTCTACGACTGCTGGTTCCTCCGCAACCCTGCGCAGGCGCATCCCGACGTGGTCCGCGCAGGTCGGGTGCTGGCCCGGTCGGTGCAGCGTGGCGCCGTCGTCCACGCCAGCTCCCACGCCACCGCCGACGCCGTGCGGGAGTTGTTCCCCGGCGCCGACGTGCGGGTGGTCCACCTGGCGCCGATCGCGATGCCCGCCGCGACGCCCGGTTGCCCGATCGCCGAGCTGGACGGGCGCGACTTCATCGTCGCGGTCGCGACCCTCGAGCGCCGCAAGAACCTGCCGCAGCTCGTCCGAGCGTTCGGCGCGATCGCCTCGGTGCACCCCGATCTGCGGCTCGTGCTGGCCGGCGGTGACGGTGACGACCGGCCGGCGATCGACGCCGCCGTCGACGTGCTGCCCCGCGAGGTCGGCGACCGCGTGTTGTTCACCGGCTACGTCGACGATGCCGTGCGCTCCTGGCTGCTCCATCACGCCCGGGTGCTCGCCTACCCGTCGCTCGACGAGGGGTTCGGCTTTCCCCTGCTCGACGCGATGGCCGCGGGCCTGCCGATCGTGGCGAGCACGGCCGGTTCGATCCCCGAGGTCGCCGATGGCGCCGCACTGCTGGCCGGCGCCGACGACCTCGACGGGCTGGCGGCCGCACTGCTCACCGCGCTCGGCGACGAGGCCGAGCGGGAACGGATGGTGGCCGCCGGCACCCGCCGGCTGACGGAGTTGTCGTGGCGGTCGACCGCCGACCAGTTGATCGGGCTCTACCGAGAGCTCGCCGAACGTTCCTCCGGAGGTGCCGCGTGATCACCGTCCTGTGCGGCGGCGTGGGCGCCGCCCGATTCCTGCGGGCCCTGCGCGGCCTACCCGATCCGGGGCCGGTCACAGGTGTGGTCAACACCGGCGACGACACCGTGCTGCACGGCTTGTCGATCTCGCCCGACATCGACACGATCACCTACACCCTCGCCGGCGCGATCGACCCGGAGCGCGGGTGGGGGCTGGTCGACGAGACCTGGACGGCGATGGCCTCGCTCGCCCGGTACGCCGCAGTCCGTCCCGAGGGGTCCTCGGCCGCTCCCACCTGGTTCAACCTGGGCGACCGCGATCTGGCCACCCACTTCTACCGCACCGCCCGGCTGGCCGAGGGTGCCTCGCTCACCGAGGTCACCCGGGAGATCGCCCGCGCCTGGGACCTGCCCGAGCGGCTGATCCCCATGAGCGACGACCGGGTGGCCACGATGGTCGACCTGCTCGACGGCCGCACGGTCTCCTTCCAGGAGTACTTCGTGCAGTTGCGCCACTCGGTCCCCGTGCGCGGCGTGCGCTTCGTGGGATCCGACACCGCCACGCTCCAGTCGGCGGCCGCCGCGGCGATCAGCGACGCCGCGGTGGTGGTCGTGGCGCCGTCGAACCCGATCGTGTCGATCGGGCCGATGCGCACGTTGGCCGGCGTCGACGAGCGGCTGGCCGCGCGCCGGTCATCGGTGGTGGCCGTCTCCCCGATCGTGGGCGGCGCCGCCTTGAAGGGGCCGGCCGACCGGATGATGGTCGAGCTCGGCCACGAGGCGTCGGTCGTCGGCGTCGCCCGCCTCTACCGGGACATCGCCGGCACCCTGGTGATCGATCCGGCCGACGCGCACATGACGGACGAGGTCGAGGCCGCCGGGATGCGCTGCGTGGTGCAGCCGTCGATCATGAGCGATCCGGTCGTGGGTGCTGCGCTCGCGCAGGCCGTGCTCGACGCAGCACGCTGACGGACGAGGGCGTCGAACCAACTCGAGGCGGCGATGCCCCGAAAACGGAGACGTGCCCACGGGAGGGGCGCACGCGGAGGGGCCCGGAGGGGGGGGGGGGGGGTGGGGGGGAGAAAAA
>CAUJET010000117.1 GCA_963169665.1 Actinomycetota bacterium
GAAGTGCGACTCCGCTGTCGCGTTGCTCGTGCTCGAGTTGCGCACGGCGTACCTTGAGCAGGTCGCTACGGGTGCAGATCCCGATCAGCTTCCCCGCTGAGGTGACGGGGAGATGCTCGACGGACTCGTCGAGCATGAGCCTGAGCGCCGTGTTGGCTCGGTCGACCGGGCTCACGGTGACGACGTCGGTGCTGGCGTGTGCCACGAGGGGTTCGGTGTCGTCGCAGTCGTTCCCGAGGATGTCACCGCGGCTGACGATGCCGATCAGCAGGTCTCCTCCTGCGACGATCGGGTATGCGCCATGGCCGCCGTTCGTGAAGCGCACACGCGCATCGCCGACCGTTGCTGTCGCCGGGAGACTGCTCACGTTCGTCGTCATGATCTCGTTGACCCGCACGCTGGCGAACGGATCAGCTCCGTAATGCCGGCCGACGTGCAACCCACGACGACGGAGCTTCTCGGTCATCAGGCTGTCGTCGTTGACAGCGCTGTAGACGATGTCCGCGATCACGGTGGCGAGCATCAGCGGTACGACCACGTCGTAGTCCCGAGTGAGCTCAAACACGAACACGATCGCCGTGAACGTCGCCTGCGAAGCGGCCCCGAAGGTTGCTGCCATCGCGACCAACGCGAATGCTCCGAGCGCGACATCTGGCCCGGGCAGCACCGCGTTCAGGCCGGAGCCGATGACAAGGCCGAACGATGAACTGACCAGCAGAATCGGGGCGAGCGTGCCACCCGACGTCCCGGATCCGAGAGCAAGCCACCACGCCACCAGTTTTGCGACGGCGATCACAGCCACGGTGCGGACTGCAAGCTTGTTGTCGAGGACCTCTCCGATCACGTCGTAGCCGACACCCAGCACGCGTGGAACGAACAACCCGATCGTCGCAAAGCCGACAGCGCCGATTGCAGGGTGCCAGAAGTTCTTGAGCGGCAGCCGCCGGTAGAGACCTTCCACGAGGAAGAGCCCGCGGCTAATGACGATGGCCAGCAGGCCGCACGCCAGCCCGAGCACTGCGAACGCCGGCAGCGCATCGAGTCCGGCGTATCCGTTCGACGGCACATGGAACAGCGGCCCGTCACCGAACAGCGCGGAGTGCATGCCGCCTGCGATCGATGCTGCCACGACGAGCGGAACGAATGCCCGGGCCGAGAACTCGAACAGTAGCAATTCGATCGCGAGAACGACGGCCGCCAGCGGCGCCCCGAACGTCGCGGCCATACCTGCTGCGGCACCGGACGCGAGGAGAATCTTGCGCTCTGAGGGCGACACCGGGATGATCTGACCCAGCATCGAACCGATGGCTCCGCCCGTCACGATAATCGGCCCCTCCGCACCGAACGGCGCTCCCGTACCGATCGCGATCGCGGCCGAGATCGGCTTCGCGAGCGCTGTCCGCGGCGAAACCCGGCTCTGCTTCGTCATCACCGCCTCCATCGCCTCAGGAATTCCGTGGCCTCGGATGACGGGCGCCCACCTCGCCAACGAGCTGATCAGGATCGCACCGATCACTGCGGCGAGAACGATCGTCCAACTCACGTGGAGCTCGGTCATGGACCGCTCTTCGAACGAGAGCTGATGGAACAGCGCGGCGTTCGTGATGAGACGAATCAGACGGACCAGTACCCACGCCGCACCACCCGCGGCAACTCCGATGATCGCCGCCAACGCGCTCAGGACCAACAACCGTCTGCTCGGTGTTCGAGAGATCATCCCGTCAACATATCGTGTCACGATATATTGCCTCTCGGAGGGGACGACGACAGACGATGACGGGTATCGATCAGGACCGGCGCGTTCACATCGGGCCAGGCCCGATCGATGATCAGTCGGAGGACACTGGACCGTCGAGACCGCGTGACAGCCGCTCGACGATCGGAGCAAGCCGAGCCAATTCCTGCAGGTGGGCTGCCGACAGCCGATCCAGGATGCGAAGCCCGGTTTCGGTCAGATAGAGCCTGACGACCCGTCGATCGCCACCGTCGATGCTTCGCTGCGCAAAGCCAGAATGCTCCACTCGATCCACCAGCTCGACGACGCTGTGATGCTTCAACAACAGGTGATCGGCCACCTCGCCGATCGTCGGACCGGACGCACCTTCGTGACCACGGATGGCGAGGAGTAGTTGGTGCTGCTGGGCCGTCAACCCTGTCGAGGCGGCCTGCTCGTCGCTCCAGCGCAGGAACTTCCGAAGTGCAGTGCGGAACTTCAACAGCTCGCGGTACTGCTCATCGTCGAGATGCGGCTCGGCCATCACGACGGCACCCGCCGGGGTTCGCTCACCTTCGCAACCCTGGGTCGTACACCACCGCCAGCATCCACAGCACCGACGTCAGCGGCGATGAGCTGTCCTGAGGACATGATCAGTTGTGCGGCCTCCGCTACTATGCCCAGCACGATCGATTCGGGTGACTCGATGCCGTCGATGAGGTCGAGGCCTTCGCCGGCCCACAATGGCCGCACGGCGTAGTCGTCGGCCGCGGCGGTGCGGAACATGCGCTCGGCGTCGATCAGGTCGTGTCGGTCGTTCCACTCGTCGGTGAGGCGGTTGCGGACGACTCGCCCGTCGTGGCCGGCGGGCCATGCCGGGCCCCGGACAACGTCGAACACCGAGGTGCGCACAGTGTCGCCGGATCGGGCAGCCACCAGGGCGGCGGCCTCGGCGGGGCTGGACAACGCCGCGGTCGACGCCAGGAACCGGGTGCCCATGGTGATGCCCGCCGCACCGAGCATGAGAGCCGCGGCGAGGCCACGCCCGTCGGCGATGCCGCCTGCAGCCACCACCGGGAGCGGTGCCACCATGTCGACCACCGAGGGGATCAGGCCCATCGTGCCTCGATCGGGGCGTCCGTGACCGCCTGCGTCCTGGCCTTGGGCGATGATCACGTCGGCCCCGGCTGCAACGGCGTGAGCGATCTCCTCCGATGTCTGGACCTGGCAGATCAGCAGTGCGCCGCTGTTGTGGATGTCGTCGGCGTAGGGACGGGGATCGCCGAAGGAGAGCTGGATGGCCGGCGGGTGTGTGTCGAGGGCGAGTCGCAGTGCGCCGGGTCGTTGATCGAGGGCGAACGTGATGAAGCCGACTCCGACGCAGGCGTCGCCGGCAGCGGCGAGTTCTGTGGTCAGCCAGTCCGGGTCGGCGTAGCCGCCTCCTATCAGTCCGAGCCCTCCAGCCGCGGACACTGCTGCGGCCAACCGGCCGCCGGCGGTGTCGCCCATCGGTGCCAACAAGATCGGGTGGCGGATGCCGAGCAGCGTGGTGATTGGTGTCGTGATCATTGTGGGGAGTTCTGGAGTCGTGGTCACCGCGCGGCCTCGTCTGGCGCGTCGGTTTCGGGGTCGTACGTCCAGTCGGGTCGCTTGCGCCAGAACGATTCGTCGTAGACCGCTCGACCGTCGGCGAGGTCGACCAGCTTGGGGATCGACAGTCGCCGCGGGCGGGGACACCGGTGCAGTTCGATGTGCTCGGCGAACTCGTCCGGGAACGCCCGCAGGATGCTGCTGACCATGACCTGTTCCTCGACGGCGAGGAAGCAGCGGTTGCCGTCGGTGACGTGCTCCAACCATCCGGCGATTGCACTGAGGTCTTGGTCGTCGCCGATGCCGGTCTCGAGCCGCTCGAGGTGTTCGGTGATCGCGCTCGAACCGAGCTTGCACGGTGGGCACTGGCCACAGGATTCGATGGAGAGGAAGCGGGAGAAGCGGTAGGCCGCGTCGACCATGCAGGTGGTGTCGTCGTAGACGATGAACCCGGCGGAGCCCATCCCGCTGCCGATCGCCTGGAAGCCCTCATAGCTGACCGGCACGTCGAGATCGGCTGCCGCCACCACTGCGTTCGCCACCCCCGAGAAGACGGCCTTCACCGTTCGTCCCGGCGCCACACCGCTGCCGACGGCATCGATGACAGCTCGCAATGGCGTCCCCATCTCGACCTCGCCGACATCGGGTGCGATGACGTCGCCGACGACGGTGGTGACAATGGTGCCGGGCGATTCGGGGGTCCCCATCGAACGGAACCAGGCGGCTCCTCTGGCGAGGATGTGCGGGATGTTCGAGAGGGTCTCGACGTTGTTGACCATTGTGGGATTGGAGCCTGAACCGGCCATTTCCCCCGGCTGACGATCGTGGGACTGCCATCCGAGTTGCGGTGCAGTGGCGAACAGGCCGTGGAGGTGGGGCGGCAGCCAGCGTGGTAGCGGTTCGTTGCCCTCGATGACCTCGAGCATCGCCTTCTCCTCACCGAACAGGTACTCCTCGGGGCCCGCCACGATGGTGACCTCGCAGTCGGTACAGATGCCTGCCGCCTGGAATTCCTGCACGGCACGGGTGACATCGGCGATTTCGCGCTCGAAGCTGGCCTTCAGGCAGATGAACGCCTCGTCGGCCCCGACTGCGAACGCTGCGATCACGAGGCCTTCGACGAGTTGATACGGATTGGCGCGCAGCAGCGCTCGATCCTTGAAGGTGCCCGGCTCGCCCTCGGCACCGTTGCACACCAGATACCGCCGTCCGCCGGTCTGCGCGGCGACGCCCGCCCACTTCTGGCCGGTGGGGAACCCGGCTCCCCCGCGGCCACGCAACCCGGACCGCAGCACCTCGTCGATCGTTGCGGCCGCGCCGAGGTCCTGGGCGCGCCGGATGCCCTGACCCCCGGTGTCGGTCACCAAGTAGGCGTCCAACGATGTGATCGGTTCGGTGGGCAGCAGGAATGTGGTCACGTATCGCTCCTCGGATCGAGGGTCGCATCGGTACGGTCAGTTGTTGACGGGTCCGACGCGTTCACGCACCCACCGTAACGCACGTCTATAGTTCTAGTCACTGGTAGAACAAAGGACAATTCGTGCAGATGGACCAGCCCCCCAAGCTCATCGTCTACGGCGACTTCAACTGCCCGTTCAGCGCGCTCGCCAGCGCTCGCGTCGAGTACCTCGAACGCCACGGATTCGCAGCTGTCGACTGGCGCGCCGTGGAGCACGCCCCAGACATCCCAAGCCAAGGACTCGACTTGATCGGAGATCAGCGAGACGAGCTCCGAGGCGAACTCGACCAGATCCGCAGCCTGCTCACAGACGGCGAAGCCGACCAGCTCACCCTCCCAGCAATCCAATCCAACACCCGTCGAGCAACGTTGGCCTACGCAGCGACGCCTGCGGTCGATCGGCCTCGTCTGCGGAAACATCTCTTCGGCACCTACTGGGCGAGCGGCGCAAACCTCAGCGACCCGGAAACACTGACGCGCCTTGGCGCAATCAACGAAGACGAGCCAACCGCCGCAAAGTGGCGTGACGAGTGGTTGACGCTTCCCCGCACGATCGTGCCGATCATGGTGCTACCCGACGGCTACGTCTCCAGAGGACTCGGTGCTCTCGCCCGACTCGCTGACCTCGCCACGACCCAGGCCCGCGACGAGATGCCGTCCAATGCGTCTGCGGCTGCAGGGGCACCTACAGCGCCGCGTACGGACCAGTCGCCCCACCCGAAGACGCCGCCGTCGTGCTGCGACAACTAGCCCACGTCGCGCACCCACATGAGCACCCACCGCGGGCGGAGAGTTAGCGTGAATCCGGTGTCACGCAACCGGTGGATCGAACTGACCCAACAGAACCCCGATCACTCGACGTGGTACGTCGAACGGTTCAGATCGATGGCCGCTGCCGGCGACGACCTCGCAGGCGAAGCGCGCTTCATCGACGCGATGGCACAACGAAGGTCCCGAGTGCTCGACGCCGGATGCGGGCCTGGTCGTGTCGGTAGCCAACTTGCAGCGGCAGGACACGACGTCGTCGGCGTCGACATCGACCCGGTGTTGATCTCCGCAGCCGAGCACGACCACCGCGGCCCCACCTGGCTTGTCGCCGACCTCGCGGAGCTCGACCTCCCCGCCGCGGGTATCGTCGAGGGGTTCGACATCATCATGTGCGCGGGAAACGTCATGACGTTCCTCGATCCCGCCACACGTAAGCCTGTCCTCGACCGACTCGCACGGCACCTGCGCTCCGGTGGCCGCATCGTCACCGGTTTCGGATCGGGCCGCGACTACTCCTTCGACGAGTTCTTCGTCGACGTCGAGCAGGTGGGCCTCACCCCCGAGCTGTTGCTCTCCACGTGGGACCTGCGCCCGTTCACACGTGATGCCGACTTCCTCGTCGCAGTGCTGTCGCCAACACGCGCCTAGCGACGACGTCGATCGTCAAGATCATCCCGTCAAGGGCATCGCTGTGAGCTGAACTATCGGGTTCGGCCCCTCTCCGGGCGGGCGGGGCATTGCCAGTTGCCGGTCACGAAGCAGCGGACCGAGCGGCATCCTTCCCCCACCCTTCCCAATCGCGACCAGGAATCGAACCCCGATGGCGCTAACGGTTCGACTAATGATCGTTTGACGGTCACGTCTCACCGCAGCTCACACTATATTTCTTGGTGCCCCCGGGAGGATTCGAACCTCCGACCTGCGATTTAGGAATGCGGTCGAGACGGTCTCAGCGAGTCACCTTGAATCGCATCTGACCTGCTCAGCTTCTGTCTTCTCCTCGTCTGGTCTCATTGAACATCATGCAGTAGTGCGTGGTGGATGGACAAGCGGATGGACAACTCTCCACCCGTGATCCGTGCTGGAAGCTGCGGATCGCCGGTCCCACAGCGAGGGCCGGAGGTCCACGGCCGACGCATCCTGCGCGCACCGAAACCGGCGCTTGTAGATGGTTGCCGCCGGCGTGCTCTGCTGTTGGTCGAGCGCTTTGTGCTCAGTGTCGCTCAGTTTCGTCAGCGCCGGCCATCGGTTGCTCATTGGAGGTCCCGCACTGCATGTGCATGAGCGTCCTCAGCGATCGCTCAGCGGCCTTCGGCTCCGAGTTGACGCAGGAAGCTCCGCTGGTCAGTACGGACCCACTCTTCGATGAGACGTCCACGGTCGTCGAACCGGAAGATGTTCGACAAGTCCCACACGACGCGCTGGCCGTTGGGTGGCAGCGGACCGACGGGTGAGTGGGTGAACTCCCTCACGAACGTTCCTTCGATCCACGTCTGGCAGGCGACAGTCAGCCCCTCGACCACGATGATCCCGCGGCGGATTGAACGGTCGTCGAATGCCGACCGGATCGAGGTGAAGTACGCAGTCAGGCCGGCGTAGTCCGATTCGAACCCTGCGGGGCCATGGAACCGAAACGACTCAGCGTCGAAGTAGGAGTCCACCTCTGCCTGATCGTCTCCCGACACCTCGAGTTCCCCCGCTCGCAGAAGTCGCGCAACCAGCTCATCTCGTAGAACAGTCATGCAAAGTCCTTCCTCAGCCATCTCGGCCGAGATGCTAAATCAGCATCTCGGCGGGTCTGGGCGTGGGTCTGTAGACCGCACGTCACTACCTGGCCAGAGCCCGCCGATTGCGCGCATCGCAAACGGGGACGGTCAGGCGCTCGGTCACGGACTCGGTTCCGACGAGGTGTGCCCGGACGAGCTTCTGGACGAAATTCGCACGATGAAGAACCCCGTGAGCGACGCAGCCATGGCGGGGATCTTTCGTCGCAGGTTCCCTCCATCGCGCGGCGAGGCATCTTTGAATGGATCAGCATGCCAAGACCCCTGCCACTCGCCACAAGAGAATCGTCGAGACGGCCGAGTCTGCCGGCAGAACGTCCGGATTAACCAGGGGCCGCGACCCCGGCCGTGATGGCGCTTTGCTGTATCGACAGTCTCGGGCTCGCCGAGCACTGCCGAGGCTCTGGTCTGAAGCCGTGCAAATGCATGAGATGAACGGAGTTGGCGCAGGTCGCGCACAGTATTGTTCGATCATGGCCGAGCACTTACCGATCGAGAAATAGGGGATCCGTTGTGCGTCGTGTGATGGATCAAGCGCTTGCACTGGCGGCGCTGGTCGACCTCGAGGGTCGGATCGTGGAGATCAGCCATTCATCGATCGGTACAGACGGCGATCTTTTCGGCCTGTTCCTTTGGGAGTTGGATTTCTGGGATCCGCTTGCCGCAACGACGAATCTGCTCCGCGATGCCATCGCAGCCGCTCGCAGCGCCGGTTCAAGGATCGACGCCCGGGTCGTCGATCAGGCCGGAGCGTCTCGTTGGCTGGAGGTGCAGATCGCACCGATCGTGGGTGTGCGCGGTGACGCCGAGCTCATTGCGGTCTCGGGAGTCGACATCACCGCCCGCAAGGCTGAGGCAGACGAGCGCGTCGCTGCCGAGCAGCAGTTCCGGGCGGTGTTCGAATCGGTGGACGAGGGCTTCTGTGTGTGCGAGATGATCGTCGACAGCGACGGGCTGCCGGTCGACTACCGCTTCCTCGAGGTGAATCCGCTGTTCGAAGTCATGACCGGTCTCACCGCGGCGGCTGGTCGAACGGCACTCGAACTGGTCCCGAACCTGGAACCGGAGTGGGTCGAGACGTACGCTCGTGTCGCATTCGGTGGCCAACCACTGCGCTTCCAGCAGGGATCGGAGGCGATGGGACGGTGGTTCGACGTGTTCTGCGTCCCGGTCGCGCCGTCAGGTCGCTTCGCGCTCGTGTTCAAGGACATCACCGATGCGCATCTCGCCCAAGAGGCGCAGCTTGCCGGGGCGCAACGCGATCGATTCCGAGCGCAGCTCACCGATCAACTGCGCACCGTGATCGATCCCGTTGCGGTGCAGTCGATCGCTTGCAGCCTGCTGCTGTCGCATCTGCACGCAACAAGAGTTCACTACGCCGACGTCGCCCTAGGCGGCGACCTCGGTGTCGTCGAGGTCGACGCCGTCGACGGCGTACCGAGCGTGGTCGGTGAACATCTGCTGAACGACTACGGCGCAACACTCATGGCCGAGGTGCAGTCTGGGCGAACCGTTGTCGTTGACGACGTCGGCACCGACGGACGGCTGAGCGACGATCATCGAGACCGCACCGCAACAATCGGCGTCACGTCCTATGTGATGGTCCCGCTGCTCGAAGGCGATGACCTCGCCGGCCTGTTCGTCGTGCACGACCGCGCGCCGCGCATCTGGTCGCCGGACGATCTGCTGCTGATCGAAGAAGTGGCGCAACGGACACGCGCCGGGGTCCTGTGGGCGCGAGCACAGATCGAGCTGTACGAGAGCGAGGCACGGTTTCGGTCGATGGCCGACGGGCTCCCTCTGCCTGTCTGGGTTCACGACGCACGCGGCGCCCAGGAGTGGGTGAACAGGACCTACAGCGACTCGTTCGGCATTTCGCCCGAGCAGTTGCCGAGCAGCGACTGGGTCGATCTCACCCATCCCGACGACGTCAGCTACGTCGAGCAGTTCATGGCCAGCATTCAGGCGCGAGCGCCGTTCCACGGCCACGTCCGCATGCAGGACGTCGATGGTGATTGGCGTTGGCTGGAGTCGTGGGCCAAACCACGTGCATCTGCCGACGGCGACTATTTCGGCCACATCGGCGCGAGTGCTGACGTCACCAAACGACGAGCAATGGAAGATGCCGAACGCGTCGGCAGACTCCGCGCTGAACTGCTTACGGACATGTCCGCCGCGCTCGAGACGGCGATGGACCCGGCGAGTCGCATTACCCGCCTGCTCGACAGCGTCGTCCCACGTCTCGCCGACTACGCGACCATCGAGGCACCCTCGCTTCCAGCACCCGTGCTCGGAGTGCGACACACTGATCCGACCAAACTGGACGTCCTCCGCCAGCTCCGCGAACACCACCGAATCCAACCCGACGCAGCGAACTCTGTCAGCCAAGCAGCCGACGGACAAGCCCAACTGATCGGCACCGTGACCGACGGTGTCATCTCCGAATACGCACTCGACGCCGAAGCTGCGGCATTGCTCGCTGAACTCGCTCCGCACTCGCATCTTGCGGTCCCCATCGATCTCGGCAACAACATCAAAGGCGCGTTGATGGTCGGAGTCAGCGATCCATCACGGCCCGGATTCAGCGTCGACGACCGAGACTTCCTTCACGCCTTGGCGCAACGCGCTGGGGTGATCCTCGCATCGACGGCACTGCGCGAAGTCGAACACGAGATCTCCCTCCGCCTCCAACAAGCATTGTTGCCAACCGAACTCGCCAAGGCGCCAAATGTCTCCGTCGCAGCCCGCTACGTCGCATCGAGCCACGTCCTCGACGTCGGCGGCGACTGGTATGACAGCATCGAACTCGAGGACGGCACGTTGTTGTTCGTTGTCGGCGACGTCGTCGGTCACGGTCTCGACGCCGCGGCGATGATGGGCCGCCTCCGCGCTGGCCTTGCCGCCCTCGCTCGCCAAGAAGTCGATCCAGGCAAGTTGCTCACGATGCTCGACCTCTACGCATCTCGACCCGGCGGCGCCGACTACACCACCGTCAACTGCATCGTCCTCGACCCGACCGGCGGACAACTCACCTACGCATCCGCCGGGCATCCACCGGCACTCATCATCCACTCGGACGGCGAGACGCGCTGGCTCCAAGACGGTCGCTCGATGCCACTCTGCACCAACCAACCACAGACCCGCCCCACCGCCAGCACTCTCCTCGAACCTGGCTCCGTGGTGGTCATGTACACAGACGGGCTCGTCGAACGACGCCGCGAATCCATCGATCTCGGCCTCGACCGTCTCCGGGAAACAGCGATCCGAGATCGACACGTGCCGCCCACCCAGATCTGCGACAACCTCATCGAGATGGCATCGCAATCGGTCACCGAGGACGACACCGTCGTTCTCTGCTTCAGATACGACGGCTGAACGCCCGCGCAGGGTCAGGTGGATCACCGAGCGCCGATTCAGCGGGCTGGTGCGTAGAGCGCTGACAGGTCTTGGTACAGACGCACCGACGCGACCTTGCCGTCTCGGCCCTCGTTCGGTCCACGCAGTCGCTCGGACTGTGACGCGACGACCGTCGGCCGCTTCATAGTGGTTGAGTGCTCCATCACCCAATGATCCTTGGTGACACAGATGTTGAGCCGCTCGTGAACCAGTGCGTAGCCCATCGCGGTGACCGACCCCCAAACTGGCCGAGGCCGACGCAAGCGATGTCGACGCCGACCGTGGGAGCGTCGTCTCACGGTGGGGTGGCGATCGACCGCTGCGCCGTTCGCAGCACTGGGTCGTGCAACGAGCCATTGCGCAACCCGACAAGAGCGCGCAGTGCATGGACAACTTCGCCGTCGTTCTACGGCTGCTTGACGTCGGCGGCAGTCCTCGCCCCACGGTCCTGGAGCCATCGACTGAACTCGAGGTCGTCGTCGGCGAGAGCGTTGTCGAGACAGGTCTGCTCGTCCCAACCGATCCAGTTGAGATCGCCGCCGCGGTCGAGCAGATACTGGGTCGCGTCACGTTGGCGGCCCTTGCTTGCCGACCACAAGGCCATCGTGATCGTTTCCGGGTCCGGTGTACCAACAGCAAAATGTGCTTCGACTCGTTCCATCATTCCGAGTGCGGCGGCATCTTTCAATCGGGTCGACGCTCCACGCTCCACGAGGCGCCGAGCGGCATTCCAGTTGCCGAACCCGCAGGCGTCGGCGAGCGGCGCACCACCACCCAGCACTGCGCCTGGCGCCTCGATGTTCGCGCCCGCATCCAGCAGCGCATCGAGCGCTTCGACGTCGTCAGAGCTTGCTGCCCAGTGCAACGGCGCTTCGACGTTGCCACCCACGAACTCGGCGTCGACATCCGCTCCGGCCGCCACCAACACCCGAATCGACTCGGCAACGCGTGGGAAGTGTCCAGGCCAGTCCGTCGCCACATGCAGCATCGTGCGCGACATGCCCGTCGAGCCGATGCGGGCGGTGGCCAGTTCCGGATGCTCGGCTAGCAGGATGCGAAGGCGGTCGATGTCCCCGAGGTGTACGGCCGACTTCGCGGCCTCGGCGAGTGCACTGTCGTCAGCGATGTGCATCGCAGGATCAGCAGTCATTGGAACGGATCACCTCGATGAGTTCGTTCACGGTCGGGCAGCCCTGCGGGCCCGACTCGGTCCGGTACAAGCGACACGAGATCGACGCGACGGTTCCCGGTTCGGCGAACGGGTCGCGGCCATCAATCAGAATGGTCGGCGAGCCGTGCATCAGCGCCGCCGTAACGTCGCCCGCTTCGTGCACAATCGCCGCCTCGACGGTGACATCCCCAACACGTGCGTCGCGCACCGCAGCGTGCACTCGTTCGATCGCGATCGGTCCGTTCGGACAATCCGGGATCGACAACACTTCGATCCTCACGACCCGTCACCGATCGATCGACCGATGCGGATGTTGTTCCCGCTCGGATCAGTCAGCCGGAACTCACGCATGCCCCACGGCATGTCCGATATGGCGGTCACGTTCAAACCGGCTGACACCAGTCGAGCGTGCCGGTCGTCTGCGTCTCCCACGATGATGTAGCAGCCGGCGTGGTTGTCTGCCGGTTTTAACTCGGGAATGAGATCGAGGTCGAACACGCTCTGGCCGTCGAGTTGTACGAATGCGAAGCCGCCGTCGTACCGGTTGACGGTGAATCCAGCGGTCTCACAGAACGCGACAGCGGCGTCCATGTCCGCAACAGGCAGCGTCGGGGTCACGTCGATCCCGCCCGCACGTCCGTTCAGCCATCCGATGCAGTCCCGACAGAGCTTCGCCTCGGGATGGCACTGCAGGGCCGTGAGCAATGAGCCCTCGCGTTCCTCGCCACAACAGAAGCACTCCATGAAGGCATCGTAGAAGGAGCAGCTTGACCCGCCGGCCAGTCGTTTCGGTCGTCGCCGATCGCGGTCGTGTCCTTCACCATGCCGACGCCGATCTGGTGGTCGAGCATGTGGATCAACTCGACATCGACACCCTCGGTCCGCATGGACTCCCACGACTCGTGCCAATAGCCGGCCCGTGTGTGCGGCTTCGACGCGTCGTGGACGAGCGAGAAGTTGAGCAGCACGGCCGAGAGTCCGGAGAACTGGGGCGTGCGCGACGGTTACAGCGGCTGGTCGCCGTCACGACATCCATACCGGTCCGAGCGGACCGCGTCTACACCGTCGATCAGTCGGCTGCGCGGCCAGTGAGGTCGAGCAGCCGACTCT
>CAUJET010000118.1 GCA_963169665.1 Actinomycetota bacterium
GAACGCGACCACCAGATGCGCCAGGCGGTTCGGCTCAACGACGTACTCCGCCGCCGCTGACCCCGGTCGCCGGGTCGTAAGGTCGGGTCGTGGATCTGGAGTTCAGCGGCGAGATCATCGAGTGGCGCGGGCCGGCGCCGTTCCACTTCGTCGAGGTGCCCGACGAGCAGAGCGGCGCGATCGAGGACGTGAAGTCGGCGGTCACCTACGGCTGGGGCGTGATCCCGGTGACGGCCACCGTCGGCCGCACGACGTTCACCACGTCCCTGTTCCCCAAGGGCGACCTCTACCTCGTGCCGATGAAGGTCGCCGTCCGCCGCGCCGAGCACCTCGACCTCGGCGACGTCGTGTCGATCCGCCTCCACCTCGATCTCTGACCCCGATCCGCGCCGCCGCGGATCGGATCCGCGACGGGGTGTCGGCGGGTCGCGAACGGGGAACCACCGACACATGGGCGCGGTCATCTCGATGCAACGACGGCGTTCGACTCGTCGGGACCGGAACGATCTCCGGCAGTACGACGACCTGATGACGCAATGGTGGCGACCCGAGGGGCCGTTCGCCGCCCTCCACTGGCTCGCTGCGTCGCGCCGCGCACTGGTCCCGGCTGCGACCGATCCCGGCCAGATCCTGCTCGACCTCGGGTGCGGTGGCGGGCTGATGGCCGACACGAGCGCCGGGTACGTCCACGTGGGCGTCGACCTCACGACGTCGGCGCTCGTCCACGCTCGCGGCCACGGCCTCACCGCGGTGCGGGGTGACGTCTCGTCGCTGCCGATCGCCCCGGCCACCGCGTCGGTCGTGGTCGCGGGCGAGATCCTCGAACACGTCCACGACCTCGACGCCGTCGTCGCCGAGATCTGTCGGGTGCTGCGTCCCGGTGGCACGGTGCTGATCGACACGATCAACGACACGCGCTTCGCCGGCATCGCCCTGGTGCACATCGCCGAGCGTCTGCCGGGCGGACCGCCACGACACATCCACGATCCGTCGCTGTTCGTCGACGCGACACGGTTGCAGCGCCTGTTCGCCGCAGGCGGCGTCGACCTCGACGTGTGGGGCCTCCGACCGTCGGTGCGCGACTACCTGCGATTCCTGGTCGATCGACGACGGAGCGTGGAGATGGTTCGCACGCGCTCGACCGCCGGCGTCTACCAGGGCGTCGGCGTCAAGGTCGACGTTTCCGGCGCGGTCGAGCGGTCGCCGTCGTGACGGGATCGATCGCAGGCATCGGGTCGTCGTTCCCCCCGGCGCTCGACCAGCAGGAGGCCTGGGACGGCTTCTTCGCAGCGCACTACGGCGACAGCCGACTGGCCAGACGGGTGTGGCACACCGCCGGCATCGATCGTCGGCACTCGGCCGTCGACCCTCGGGTCGAGGACCTGTCGGGCGCCGGCACGGGTGTACGCATGGAGCGGTTCGCCGAGCTCGCCGTCCCCCTGGCGTGCGATGCGGTGGCGGCCGCACTCCGCGTCTCCGGTGTGGACGCGAACGAGATCGAGCTCCTGACCGTGGCATCGTGCACCGGCTACGTCACGCCCGGCGTCGACATCCTCGTGGCCCGCGAACTCGGTCTCCGCGCCTCGGTGCAACGCCTGCACATCGGGCACATGGGCTGCTACGCCGCGATTCCCGCCCTCGCCGCGACGGCCGACGCGGCGACGGCCCGAGGGAAGGTGGGCGTGACGGTCTGCGTGGAGTTGACGAGCCTGCACCTGCAACCACCGACCGACGACCTCGAACAGATCGTCGCCCACGCGTTGTTCTCCGACGCCGCTGCCGCGGCCGTGATCGTCCCTGACGCGCCTGGTCTGGAGATCGTCGACGTCGTCGCCTGCACCGACACCTCGACATCGGAGTTGATGACCTGGCGGATCACCGACCTCGGGTTCCGGATGCGTCTCTCGCCCAAGGTGCCGGCGGTGCTCGACGGCCACGTCCTGGCCGTCACCGTCGATCTCCTCGAGCGTCACGGGCTGCACATCGACGACGTCGCGCGCTGGGCGATCCACCCCGGCGGCCCGCGCATCATCGACACCGTGGCGCGTCGGCTCGGCCTCGACGTCGACGACGTGTCGGCGTCGCGAGACACGCTTCGCCGGCACGGCAACTGCTCGTCGGCCACCACCCTGCTGGTGCTCGAGGAGCTGTCCGCCCGATCGGACATCGGGGCCGGACAGTACGTCGTCGCGATGGCGTTCGGGCCTGGCCTCACCCTCTACACGATGCTGCTGCGGACCCGCTGACCCACGCTGCCTGCGCGGCCGGTTCGGTCGAGCAGTTCGCCACGGCTGAGGAACAGCGCGACAGTGGCGGCCGACGTCGCCAGTGTGAGCATCCAGGCCGCACGACGCCGCCCCGTCGCGGACGCCGCGACCACCCCGGCGACGGATGCGGCAGCAGCGACCGCGAGGCACCGACCGACGCGTCGCAGTGGTTCGTCGCCAGCAGTGGCGACCACCACGGTGGCGGCGCCCAGCAGTCCGACACCGATCACCGTCGCCGGTCCGCGGCCGAGGCGGTGCGGCAACCCGCGCACCCCCGTGAGGGCGTCCGCCTCGAAGTCGGGCAGCGTGTTCACGAAGTGCGCGCCCGCACCCATCAATGCGCCGGCGGTCATCACCGACGCCGACGGCCACCGATGCGCCGGGCCACCGAGGGTGACGAAGGCCGGCAGGGCCCCGAAGGCCACCACGTACGGCACCACGCTCGCCACGGTCGTCTTCAGGTGCCGGTTGTACTCGACAGCCGCTGCGACCGCGACGCCATGCACCGACGCCGCCCGCCATCCCGACAGCAGGCTGAGCGGCACACACGCGACACCGGCGAGGATCGCGGCGCGCCGCACCACCTCCGCGTCGATGTCGCCGGTCGCGATCGGTTTGTCGCGCCGACCGGCCTCACGGTCGCGATGGCGGTCGAGGTAGTCGTTGCTCCAGCCCACGGCGAGCTGGCCGGCCAACGCCGCCACGCCGGCGACCGCTGCTCCGCGCCGGCGACCCGACCGGAGTGCAATGGCGGTCGTGTACGCGGTGACGGCGAGGGTCGGCGGCAGGTGGGACGCACGGGCGAGCGGTGCGACGACCGGTGGAGCACTCATCGTCACCGGCGGTACCCCGGTGACACCCCGCCTGAGACGGAGGGTGCGAGTCGGGCTCAGTCGCCCCAGTGGCGCTGTTCGATGAACGGGTCGCCGTACATGTGGTAGCCGTTGCGCTCCCAGAACCCTGCCTGGTCGCTGTTGCGCACCTCGAGCGTTCGCACCCACTTGGCGCTCTTCCAGAAGTAGAGGTGGGGCACGACGATGCGGACGGGGCCGCCGTGGATCGGCTCGATGTCCTCGCCCTCGAACGCGTAGGCGACGATCGCCTCGTCGGTGGTGATGTCGGCGAGCGGCAGGTTCGTCGTGTAGCCGTACTCGGCGTGCTCGACCACGTGGGTCGCGCCGGTCTGCACGCCGGCCCGGGCGAACAGGTCGCGCACGCGCACGCCGGTCCACGTGGTGTCGAACTTGCTCCACTTCGTGACACAGTGGATGTCGAAGGTGAGCGTCACCGGCTCCATCGCCTTCAGCCCGTCGAGATCGATCGTGAACGGTGCATCGACGAGGCCGGTGACGGTGAGGTTCCACTCGCCGGGCGCGTAGGTGGGCACGTCGCCGACGTGGAGGACCGGGAAACGATCCGTGAGGTACTGGCCCGGTGGCAGTCGAGCAGGATCGAGACCCCGCTCGAGGAGTTCCTTGCGGTTGCGGTCGAAGAATCCCACGGGGCCAAGTCTGGCCCGCCCCGGGCCAGGACGCACGTCGAGAGGCGCATCGGACGAACCTTGGCTAGCGTGCCGGGCATGACGGACTTCGGCCCCCCGCCCTCCGACAGGCCGGCGGTCCCGCCGCCCCCACCCGGGATGCAGGGCATGCCACCCCCGCCGCCGTCGATGGCGCCTCCCCCGGGCTACGTGCCCTACGGCGGGCCCGGCGCGTTCTCGCCGTTCGCACGCGTCCGTGGCATCGCCAAGGCGTTGGTGATCCTGCAGATCGCGACCGTGGTCGCCACGGCCGTGCTGTTGCTGGTGCAACTGTCGCTCGTCGGCAAAGCCGACGACTTCGTCGGCGACACGATCTCGTCGAGCGACTTCGAGGATGCGGTCGGTCCACTGCTGTTGCTCATCGTGCTGTCGGGGCTCGTCGCGATCGCCGCGCTGGTGCTGCTGATCATCTGGAGCTACCGCATCGCGGGCAACCTCCAGAAGCTCGGTCGAGCACCGCTGACGTGGAAGCCCGGTCTCACGATCGTCGTGTGGCTGCTCGGCGGGTGCACGCTCAACATCATCAACATGCTCATGCTCGGCGAGCACTGGCGTGGGTCCGATCCCGAGGTGCCGCCGCACCAGAACGGGTGGCGCGATCGCCCGATGCTCCCGCTCATCCCCGTCTGGTTCGCCCTCGGGCTCGCCCAGATCATCGTGGGGATCGCATCGGGGATGAATTCCTTCGGCGGTGTGGGGGTCGGCAACGACACCGACTCCATCGCCGAGTCCCTGTCGGACCGCCTCCCCCTCGTGATCGCGTCGGGCCTGCTGTCGCTCATCGCCTCGGTCGTGATGATCCTGATCGTCCGCCGTCTCACCGACCGGCACGTGCTGGCCACACGAGAGAGCTGAGCCGGCCGACGCCATGACGATCTACTTCGTCCGCCATGCCAAGGCGGGCAGCCGCTCGAACTGGGACGGCGAGGACGTCGACCGACCGCTGTCGAACAACGGCTGGCACCAGGCCCGACTGGTGGGGGCCAAGCTCGCGAAGCGATCGCCGTCGGCGCTGATCGCGAGCCCCTACGTGCGGTGCGTGCAGACGCTCGAACCGCTCGCCGAGCTCTGCGATCTCGACGTGAGCGTCGACGATCGGTTGGCCGAGGGCGGCCCGTTCGAAGCGGTGCTCGACCTGCTGGCCGACGTGCCCGACGGCGCCGTGCTGTGCAGCCACGGCGACATCATCCCCGACACCATCGCCGCGCTGCAGCGGCGCGGGTGCCGGATCCTCAACCAGCCCGACTGGCGCAAGGCGACGGTCTGGCGGCTGGAGCGCTCCGCCACCGGCGAGTTCGAGACCGCCAAGGTCACCTCACCACCCGGCGGCCCCGCCTGATCGAGCCGGTCAGCTGCGGTCAGCTGCGGTCGGTCGCCGGTCGGTTGCCGGTCAGTCGAAGTTGCACTCGAACTGGAAGTCGGTCGTGGTGCAGTTGTCCGAGGTGTACACGTAGAGCGTGAACAGCACGGCGATCGCGACCGCGATGAGGCCGACCACCAACCCCGCGATCGCGAGGCCGCGTCCCTTGCGCTGCTGATGCTTCGTCGCACGCAGACCGATCGCGCTGAAGATCACACCGAGCGCGCCGGGCAGCTGGATCCAGATCCAGAAGCACGGCAACAGCGCGACGAGGCTGAGCACGAACCCGGCGATCGCCATGCCGCTGTGCCGGGCCGACGGCGGGGTCGAACCGACCGGCGCGTAGGTGGGGGTCGCACCCCATGGACCCGGCGGCGGCGCGACGGGCGCGTACGGGGGCGGTGTGAGCGTCGGTGGCGGAGGGGGTGGAGTGCCCTGCCCGTGCCACGGGCCGGACCGTCCGTCGGGCTGGTCGCTGGGCGGCGGCGGCAGGCTCATGGCGGGACCATACCCGGCCGGGTCAGGGCGCGGAGTCCGCGACCGTCGCGTCGGGACGTGTGTCGTCGGTCGACGCCTCGAGGCCCTCGACGAAATCCTGCACCAGCCCCAGCATGCCGGCCGGCGGGTTGCTGTCGAGGCACAGCTGTCCCTGCTCGGCGGCGAGCTCGAGGTCGGGTTCGGGCAGGAACCGGGCTGCGGTCACGGCGTAGAGGCAGTGCGCGTCGGCGTAGCCGGGGTCGTCGGCGACCACCCGCTCGAACGTGTCGACCGCGGCGTCGAGCGACGTCTGGATCAGGTCGGCGTCCTCGGTGAAGCGAGTGTTCTGCACCAGGATCCACGCCGTGTAGGTGAGCGCTTCCGCGTTGTCGGGTTCGAGCTCGGTGACGCGGCGGAACCGGTCGAACGCGCCCGCCAGATCGGTGCCCAGCAGCGCCCGTGCCTCGGTGAGTGCGACCGCGACCTCGTCGGCCGGTTGGCCGCCGGTGAGCGTCTGGCCGGCGACCCGCTGGCCCGACGAACGGGCGACCAGCCACCCCGAGAGCACTGCGAGGGCGAGCACGCCCACCACCCACCCGGCGACGACCGTCGGACGCGTGCGCCGCTTGGCCGGCAGCGCGGCACGGCCCTCGTCGATCGTGCGCATGACCGCGGCGGCACGGGCGGTGTAGCCGTCCATCAACGTGCGGTAGTCGTCGTCGTCGACGTCGCCCGCCTCGTACTCACGCTCGAGGTCGGTGATCGATCGGAGCAGGAACCGCCGCTCCTCCTCGAGCCGGGCCAGTTCGTCAGGACCCATCGCCGTCGCCTTCTCCTGACTCGGCCGCATCGGTCGTCGCGGACCGATCGGCCGTGGTGGGCCGATCGGTCGGCGGGTCGTCGTCGAGCCCGGCCCGACGCGCCTCGGCCACGAGGGCGCGGTCGTCGTCGGTGGGGACGTCGCCGCCCGCCCGTTTCCACCGGCGGAACGCGAACGCCAGGCCCGCCACGCCGCACACCAGGGCGACGACCGGCAGGATCCACACGAGCGCATCGACGCCGTCGGCGCGCGGCACGAGCAGCACCTGCGCGCCGTATCGCTGTTCGATGAAGGTGATGATCTGGTCGTCGCTCGCCACGCCCGCGTCCACCTGGGCGCGGATCTCGTTGCGGAGCGACTCCGAGGCGTTGTTGCGCGACTCGAACACGCTCTCGCCGTCACAGATCGGACAGGCGAGGCGCTTGCTGATCGCCTCGATGCGCTCCTCGGGACTCAGCACGTCGCTGTTCTGGGCGAGACCGATCGCCATCAGGGCGACCACCACCGCGCCGAGCAGGATCCACCCCGGTCCGCGCTTGAACCGCTGCCACCCCGGCGATGGCATCAGGCCCGCCCCTCGCGGAACGCCTGCAGGTCCTGGGCGACCCGTTCAGCGGTGATCGGGCCGGCGTACCGTGCGCGCACCACGCCGTTGGGGTCGATGATCCACGTCTCAGGTACCTGGGCGACACCGAAGTCGACCGACACACCGCCGTCGGGATCGCGCACGACGGGCCACTCGCCACCGTTGGCGTCGAAGAACGCCTGCACCGACTCGGCGCTGCCGCGGTTGATGATCGTGTACAGCTCGGCGCCGTCGGGGATGCCCGACTGCTGTTCGTCGAAGGTGATCAGCTCCGGGTGCTCGTCGACGCACGGCACGCACGTGGGGTCGAAGAAGTTCAGCACCACCCAGCTGCCCTTGCGACGGCTGAGGTCGAACGGTTGGTCGTCGAGCGTGGTGCTCACGACGCGCGGCGCCGGCCGCCCGATGAGGAACGACTGCACCTGGTTGTCACCGGCGGGTGAGCTGCCGGCGAGCACCACGAACAACGCGGCGAGCACGAGTGCGACGGCGAGCGCGATGAACGGGGCGACGCGGCGTGGCCGGGCGGGCACGACGCCGTCGGACACGACGTCAGACATGTGCGGTCTCCGGTTCGGTCGGCACCGGCGCGGAGGTCGGGGCGGTCGGGTTCCTGCGTCGCTTGCCGGGGAACGCCGCCAGGACGGTGCCGATCGCGACGAGCGCACCGCCGATCCACATCCACAGGATGAGCGGCTTGATGAACACCTTCACCTGTGCCTCGGTGGCGCCGGCCTCCGTCGCCTTCTCGAGGGTGAGGTAGATGTCCTTCGTGAACCCGGTCTTCACGCTCGGTGTGCCGATGTCGGTGCCCATCTGCGTGAAGCGGGTGATGGCGGGGGCGTACGCCTGGCCGCCGTCGATGCTCACCTGTGCCTTCAACCCGTCGGAACGCTCGGTGCTGAACGCCTCGACCTCGAGCAGCTCGAAGGTGTGTCCGTCGAAGGCCACCGGTTCGCCGACCTTCATCGTGAACTCGGCGACGCGCGTGTAGCCGTTGGACGCGGCGAGGGCGACGGCGATCAGGATGATGCCGCGGTGCACGATCATGCCGCCGTTGGCACGGCCGACGAGGCCGCGCCATCCCTGGCGTCGGGTGGCGAGCACCAGCTGGCGACCGGCCGCACCGGCGGCGAACCCACCGAGGCCGAACGCGATCAGCGACGGCCACTTGTCGGCACCCGATGCCACGGCCACCGCGAGCGCGATCGCCCCGACACAGCCGGGGACGAACAGCCGGTCGCGCAACAGCTCGGTGCTGGCCTTGCGCCACGGCAGCACGGGCGCGACCGCCATCAGGAACAGCAGCACGAGACCGATCGGCATCGACAGCCGGTCGAAGAACGGCTGGCCGACCGCGATCCGGCGGTCCTGCAACGCCTCGATGATCAACGGGAACACGGTGCCGAGCAGCACCACGAAGGCGAACACCGTGAAGATCACGTTGTTGGCGAGGAACGCTCCCTCGCGCGAGATCGGCGAGTCGATCGCGCCGGGCGAACGGAGGCGATCGCCGCGCCAGGCGATCAGCGACAACGAGACGACGACGATCACGCCGAAGAACCCGAGCAGCCAGGGTCCGATGGAGCCGTCGGCGAACGCGTGGACGCTGTTGATGACGCCGCTGCGGGTGAGGAACGTGCCGAGGATCGTGAGCGCGAAGGTGGCCACCAGCAGGCTGATGTTCCACACGCGCAGCATGCCGCGGCGCTCCTGCACGAGCACCGAGTGGATGTAGGCGGTGCCGGTGAGCCACGGTAGGAAGCTCGCGTTCTCGACCGGATCCCACGCCCACACGCCGCTCCAGCCGAGCACCTCGTAGCTCCACCAGCCGCCGAGCAGGATGCCGACGCTGAGGAAGCCCCACGCGAGCAGCGCCCACCGGCGGGTCTCCATCAGCCATCCCTCGCCCACGCGGCCGGTGATCAGCGCTGCGATCGCGAACGCGAACGGCACGGTGAACCCGACGTAACCGAGGTACAGGATCGGCGGGTGGAACATCACGAGGATGTGGTTCTGCAGCAGCGGGTTGGGACCCGGACCGTCGTTCACCCCGGGAGCACCCGTCGCGAAGACGTCGGTGGGACCGAAGGCGATGAAGAAGAAGAACGCCGTCACGACGAACATCACGACCAGGGCCCAGGCGATGAGCGGATCGTCGAGGCGCTTGCGGTAGCGCCACATGATGAACGCGGTGTAGCCCGCGAGCGTGGCGAGCCACAGCAGGATGCTGCCCTCCAACGCGCTCCACATGGCCGCGACGTTGAACAGCAGCGGCGTGCTGCGCGACCCGACGTCCTGCACGTACTGCAGGTCGAAGTCGTAGGTGAGGATCGCGTTCATCATCACCGCGGCGGCGATGAGTGCAGCCACACCGGCCAGCCAGGCGTAGTTCGGGGCGGTGCGCAGCAGCCGGCGGTCGCCGACCACGGTGGCATAGCCCAACGCGATGGCGCCGAACAGCGACGTGACCAGGCCGATGATCAGGGCGGAGTGCCCGAGGATCCCGTTGACGCTCGCGCCGACCATCCCCACGCCGGTCATGCCTCGAGCTGACAGGCGGTGAGCGCCTGGTCGAGCCGGTCGGCGTTCTGCGCCTCGTACTCGTTGGAGTGCTTCACCTCGATCTCGTCGCCGACGAACACGCCGTCGGTGAACCGACCGTGCACCACGACCGGCACGCACTCCTGGAAGATGCCGCCCGGGTCGCCGGCGTCGTATCGCACCGGCAGCGACACTCCGTTGAACTCGACCACGAAGTTGGTGACGTTGCCCTCGGACGCGACGCTGCCCTCGACGACATTGCCCTGGATGCGGAGCCGACGTCCGGCCTCGCACCCGTCCTTGGCGCCCACCTCGTCGACGTTGCAGTAGTAGTCGATCGCCGACGACAGGAACTGGGTGACGATCACGACACCACCGGCGAGCACGAGGACGAGCACGGCGATGGCGGGCCAGCGTTTGCCGCGACGGCGTGGCGGCGGCGGCGCGACCTCGTCGGTGCGAGGGGTCAGATCCACGGCTTGTCCTCGTCGGGCAGTTCGGCACCGAGCGCACGGCCGCGCCGCAGCACCTGCCACACGAGCGCGGCGGCACCACCGAACGCCGCGGCGTAGCTCAGCAGGATGAACCCGAGATCGTCCATCAGTTCGTCACCTCTCCGGTGGCGCTCGGTGCGCCGTTCGACACCCCGTTCGTCGCGGCTTCGCGTCGACGTTCGGCCAACGCCAGGTCGAGACCCTTGTCGTCGAGCGCGTCCTCCATGGTCATCACCCGCTGGCGGTGCAGCACGTACCAGACGTAGAGCAGGGTGAACGCCACGGTGGCGAGCAGCAGGGTGAACAGCATCAAGCCGTCGAGGGTGACATCGGTGGTGCGACCGGCGACGCTCGCGTCCTGGTGCACCGACCGCCAGAGCTTCACGCTGAAGTGCACGAGCGGGATCTCGATGACGGCGAGCAGGGCGACCACGGCCGAGCGGCGTGCCCGCTGTTCGTGGCTGCCGCCCAGACCGCGCACCGCGAGGTAGCCGACGTAGGTGATGAACAAGAACGCGGTGGTGGTGACACGGGCGTCCCACACCCAGAACGTGCCCCAGCTGAGGCGGCCCCAGAGCGAGCCCGTGAGCAGCGTGACCGCCATGAACAACACGCCGATCTCGGCGCTGGCGCCGGCGATGCGGTCCCACGTGAGCGAGTGCGTGCGCCGCCACAGATAGGCGGCCGACGACACGGCGGTGACCACGAACGCGAGGTAGGCCACCCACACGGTGCCCACGTGGACGTAGAGGATGCGGACGCTCTCACCCTGGACGACGTCTTCGGGCGACAGCACCAGACCGAACAGCGCCACGGCGGCCATCGACGCAAGCGTGACGATGCCGAGCCAACGGGTGAACGTGGTGCCCGTGCCGGCGCCGCGAGGACGGCTCGTCATGGCGGGAGCCGATGCCGTGGATGGGGTGTGGGTGGTGGCCACGGGTGCGCTGCCCTCGTTCCTGTTCATCTCGAGCCCTGTTCCTCGGCCTGTTCCTCGGCCTGTTCCTCGGCCTATTCCTCGACCAGTGGCCCGAACGCCAACGTGCCCCCGACGCCGAACAGCGCCGCGAAGATGACGAGCATCCCGACCCAGGGCCAGCCCTCGTCCGTCGCAGCACCACCGGCGCCGAGCGCTGCTTCCGTCGCCCGAGTCGCACCGATCAACACCGGCGCCACCACCGGGAACAGCAGCAGCGGGAGCAGTGTCTCGCGGCCTCGGGTCCCGGCAGCGAGACCGCCGTAGAGCGTACCGACGAATGCCAGACCGGTGGTAGCGGGGACGAGGGTCGTGACCAAGAGCACGGCGCCCGCAGCGTCGAGTTCGGACTCGTAGAGCACGATCGCCAGCAGCACCAACAGCACCTCGAGCACGAACAGCTGCACGGCCAGCGCGAACGACTTCCCGAGGAAGATCCCCGGCGGGCTCACCCCGGCCACCCGCAGCGCATCGAGCGCCCCGTCGGCGGTCTCGATCGCGAACGATCGCTGCACCACGATCAGCAGGCTGAAGATGGTGCCGAGCCACACGAGACCGGGCGCCGTACGCTCCAGCACCGCATCGGCATCGAGCGCGAAGGCGAACAGCACCATCACCAGCGCGGCGAACGGCAACACCTGGTTGACGACGACGCGGCTGCGCCGTTCGACCCGCAGGTCCTTGGCCGCGACGAGTCGAGCGGTGGCCCACACCGAGGTCGCGCCGCCAGCCATCAGTGGCACCCCATCAGAGGGATCCGCCGTCGTGATCGGACCGCGGAGGACCCGCTTGACCGCCGACCACGTCGACGATCCGGGTGGCGAGACCGCCGGCACGCTCGAGCTCGTGGCTCGCCACCATCACCGTGGCGCCGGCCGCGACGGCAGCGTGCAGGGTGCGGTCGAGCTCGTCGCGACCCGCCGCGTCGAGGCCGGCGTGGGGCTCGTCGAGCAACCACAGCTGCGCCCGTCGGGCCACCAGGCACGCGAGTGCGGTCCGACGCTTCTGACCCGCGGAGAGTCGGCCCACCGCGACGTCGGACAATCGGGCCGCCAACCCCATGCGCTCCAGCGACGCCTGGATCTCGTCGGCGGTCGCACCGACGGTGGCACCCCAGAACTGGACGTTCTCGCGAACCGTGAGGTCGTGGTACAGCCCGTTCGAGTGGCCGAGGAGACCGACCCGCGAGCGGATCGTGTCGCGCTGGGTGCTCAGATCGCAGCCGACGACCGAACCTGAGCCACGGGCCAGCGGGAGCAGGCCGGCGCAGAGCCGGAGCAGCGTGGTCTTGCCCGCACCGTTCGGTCCGCGGAGCAACACGATCTCGCCGCGCTCCACCGACATCGTGACCCCAGCCAGCGCCGGGAAGCGACCGAGCACGGCGACCGCGTCGTCGAGTTCGACGACCGGACCACTGGAGGCGACGGCCGGTTCCATGCGGAGGCGACGCTAGCGGCCACCTCCCCCGACCTCACAGGTGACACCAGGTGATCACAGGTGACACCGGAGGACAGGAGGTGACGGTCGGCGGTGTGACCCGCTCGGCGAAGGGTCAGCCGGTAGCGTCGGCGCCGTGATGTCGGGCGGCCCCCCCTCCGCGCTCGAACCCCCCGCCCCCGGCACACCGGCGTCGGCGGACCCGGGTCCGCTGACCCAGCTCGAACGTCTCGCGCCCCCCACCACACCGGCGCGCCCGAGCCGGTGGGACCGCCCGGCAGAACCGAAGGACTGGCGTTGGTTCATCGGCGGGCTCGGTCGTGTGCTCATCTCCGTCGGCGTGTTGATGTTCGCATTCGTCGGCTATCAGCTCTATGGCACGGGCATCCAGACCGCCCAGGCACAGAACCGGCTCGAGGACGAGTTCGAGGACCTCCTCGCCACGGCCGGCGGCGCGCCGACGGCCACCGACGCCATCACGACCCCGACCACCGAGCCGGCAGCACCCGACACCGTGCCCGCCACCGTCCCCACCAGCACCGCGCCGCCGACCTCGTCCACCGTGCCGGCCGCCCGGCTCACACCGCCACCGCAGGGCGACCCGCTCGCGAAGCTCACGATCCCGACGATCGACCTCGAGTGGGTCGTGATCGAAGGCGTACGCCCCAGCGACCTCGAGGACGGGCCCGGCCATTTCCCCGAGACGCCGTTGCCCGGCCAGTACGGCAACGCGGCGATCGCCGGCCACCGCACCACCCACGGCCAGCCCTTCAACCGGATCGACGAACTGCAAGTGGGCGACGAGGTGATCGTCGAGACGTTCGTCGGTCGCTACACCTACCTCGTCACCGGCCAGCTGATCGTCGGTCCCAACGACTACCAACAGGTCATCCCCACCACCGACCCGACGGTGGCGACCCTCACCCTCACGTCGTGTCACCCGAAGTTCAGCGCCAAGCAACGCATCGTCGTCACCGCAGTGCTCGACGCCGACCGATCCGACCTGGTCACCGCGCCGTACGCGCCGCCGGCGGACCAGGCGTCCGCCCCGTCGGCGATCCCCGGCGACGACCTGCCGGTCACCGCCTCGAGCGACGCAACGACCGAGCGCCCCACCGAGGTCACCACGCCCGACAGCACGCTGGCGGCCACGCCGAGCCCGTCCGATGGTGCGGGCACGCCGAGCATCGACGACGCGCTCGCCGGGGGCACGGGTTCGCTCGCCACCGCCGGTCTCGCGGAGACCGCGAGCGCCAGCGAGGACCTGTTCGAGAACAGCTGGTTCAGCGACCCCGACGCGTTCCCCCAGGTGGCGATCTGGGGCGCGCTGCTCACCTTCGTGGCGCTCGCGGCAACTGCGCTCAGCCGTCGCCTGCGGCGAAACTGGGTCGGCGCCCTGGCCGGGATCGGCCCGTTCGTGGTGGCGCTCTACTTCTGGTTCGAGAACGTCAACCGGCTGCTACCGCCCAACCTCTAGCGGTCAGCTGCCGCGGAACTCGGGACGCCGCTTCTCGAGGAACGCGGTCCGGCCCTCCTCGGCATCGGCGCTGTCCCACGCTGCGAGCCGGGCCTGTTCGAAGACCTCGTCGACCTCCGGCGCCGGCGCCAGCCCCTCCAGGGCCAGCTTGTGTGCCCGGATCGTCAGCGGCGCCAGATGCGCCAGCTCGTCGGCCCACACCAGCGCCTCGGCCAGGCCACCCAGGCGGTGCACCCCGCCCATCACGTGGAGCTGCTCGGCCGTGTAGGTCTGAGCGGCGAGCAGCATCCCACGGGCGACGCTCCCCCCGAACTCGCGGCTCACCCGATCGACCGTCCAGCGGTCGACCGCCAGGCCGAGCTTTGCGGCGGGGATGCCGAACACACTCGTCGGTGCCGCGACCCGGAGGTCACACGCCACCGTGAGCTGGGTTCCGGCCCCGAGCGCCGGCCCGTCGACCGCGGCGATCGTCGCCATGCCGAGCGTCGTGAACCCGCGCAGGGCCTGCACCAGCGCCTCGACGAACTCGCCGTTCTCCACGCCGGTGAGATCGGCGCCGGCGCAGAACGCTGGCGGTGCTCCGGTGAGCACGAGCACGCGGGCCCCGCCCTCAGCGGCCTGCCGCTGGGCGTCGTGCAGCGCGAGGAGCGTCGCGTGGTCGACCGCGTTCCGCCGCTCGGGACGATCGATCGTGACCACCAGGACGCGATCGCGCCACTCCACACGTACCATGGCCCGACTGTATGCCGAGCGACCCCGACGTCCCCAGCCTGGGCCCCACCCCTGCACCTGCGCTCACTCCGGCCCATGATCCCGTGCGGGCGCGCCGCCAGCAGATCGCCCGGTGGACCCAACTCGCGAATCGGGTGGGCTACCTCTGCTTCCTCGTCGCGCTCGTCGCGTACGCGCTCACCTTTGCCGTGGGGTTCACCGGCGCGATGTCGGCCCTCATCGTCGGTGCCGTGATCGTCGGCACGATCTTGCTCGCCCCGGCGATCGTGCTGGGGTATGCCGTGAAGGCCGCCGAGCGCGACGACCGCGAACGCGGCCTCTGACCCGTCGGGTGACCCGTCACGACCGACCGTCCGATCGTCGGATCACAAAGTCGAGGTCGCCTGTTACCCTTGGGTAACCGTTATGAACACCCGACTCCCCGCAGGCGAACGCCGCGAGCAGATCCTCGACGTCGCGGTCCAGGTCTTCGCCCGCAACGGCTACCACGGCACCTCGATGAACGACGTGGCCGAGGCCGCCGGCGTCACCAAGCCGGTCCTCTACCAGCACTTCGACTCCAAGCAGGACCTCTACCTCGCGCTCATCGACGAGGTCGGCCAGCGGATGATCACCGCGATCTCCAAGGCCACGGCCGGCGCGACGAGCGGCAAGACGATGACCGAACTCGGGTTCCAGGCGTACTTCCGCTGGGTCGCCCAGGACCACGATGCGTTCCTGCTGCTGTTCGCCACCCAGGCCAACCGCGACGCCGCAGCGACCAAGGCCATCCGAACCATCACCTCCGAGGCCGCCTCGGCGATCGCCCCGCTGATCGCGGTCGAGATCGACCACGAGAAGCAGCGCACCATCGCCCACGGCCTGGTCGGGCTGGCCGAAGGCGTGTCGCGCCGGCTCGTGGAACGCGGCGAGGACTTCGATCCGGACGAACTGGGCCGCCTCGTGGCCAACCTCGCCTGGGCCGGCCTGCGCGCCATCGGTCCCACCAGCTGAACCCGCCGGGCGACCTCGCCGGGGTCAGCTCGCCCTGAACACCACGCCCCGGTAGCTGTCGACGAAACCCGCACGCCGGAGGACGTCGGCCACCGGCGACTTCCCGTCGAGGGCCTCGCCGTCCACCTTGCGGACCTCCATCGAGCGTGCCCGGCCATCCTTCACTCTCGCGGCCAGCGCCTCGGCCCAGGCTGGTCCGCCCCACGTGTCGAGGGTGTCGGGAAACGTGACCAGGTGGTGCGACCGGCGGTCGAACCACACGAGCGGCCGCCCCTGCCAGAGCACCACGAGTGCACCGGCGCTGCGCGCCGGCCGACCGGCCGACACCGGCCACGGCAGCGCCGCCCCGTACGGCTGAGCAGGATCGGTGGCCGCCAGGACGATCGCGGCGGGCACCTCGTCGGGGTGCAGCTCCGGATCGGGGGTCTCGCGCACGGCGCGCAGCCGGTCGACGGCGCCGGGAACGCTGAACTGCGCCGCACCGAGGCCCGCCACGAAGTAGCCACGACGCGTCTGGCCCCGTTCCTCGAGCACCTTCAGCACCCCGTACACCCCGGCGTAGCCGCCGACGACGTTCTCGGCCAGCACGGCCTCGCGCGTGACGACGCCGTAGCGCTCGAGCATCTGCAGCGCCGACGCGTGCGCCGCCTCGGTGGGCCGCGGCACCGGCTGCAACAACGGCGCGACCAGACTCCACCGACCGGCGCCGGCCGGCGGCCCGATGCGGGTGAGCCGGCCCGGGCGCGGCCGACCGGCCCGAGCCGACGGCTTGGGTGCACCGGTGCGCGCACCGCCGACCACGGCCCGCATCGGGGCGAGCGTGTCGTTGGTGACCTCCCCTGCCCACACCAGATCCCACAGCGCGGCCAGCAGTTCGCCCTCGGTGGCGCTCGGCGCGGCGGCCCGGAGCTGCGTCCAGAAGCTCGCACCACGCTCGGCGAGCAGGGTGCGGATCGCGTCGTGCACGGGCCCGGTCGGCGGGTCGATCGGCTCGATCGACGGGGCGAGCAACGGGAGCTGATCGGCGAAGAACAGCCGCACGCGTCCGTCGTGCGCGCCGACCGAACCAGCGCCGATCCAGATGATCTCGCCCGCCGTGCACAACTCGTCGAGATCGGACGGTCGGTAGCCGCGCACCCGGCTCGGCAGCACATCGGTCTCGAGCGAACTGGCGACGAGTGCCGTGCCCTGCACCAGGCCGAGTGCCTCGACCACCGCCTCGAGGCCTCGCCGCTCGCCCGGGATGCCGTGCCACTGGGTGAGGAAGCGTGCGTAGGCGTCGGGCTCGACCGGCTCGACCTCGCGGCGCAGCATGGCCAACGAGCGGCGACGCAGCTGGCGCAGCACATCGACGTCGCACCACTCGCGACTCGACCCGTCGGGGCGGAACTCGCCGCGCACCAGCCGCTCGTCGGACTCCAGCGCGGCGAGTGCGCCGGCGATGCGCGTGCCCGGCACGGCGAACCGCCGGGTGACATCGTCGGCGACGAACGGCGCGTGCGTGCGTGCGTAGCGGGCGACGAGCGACTCGAGCGGCATCGGCACGGGTTCGGTGAACGCCCGCGGCAGGCCGAGCGGCAACGAACACCCGAGCGCGTCGCGGTAACGGGCCGCGTCCTCCGCGGCGATGAAGCGCATCTCCTCGCCGATGCCCAGCTCGACCGCTCGACGGGCCCGCACCAGCTCGTCGACCCAGGCGCGGCCGTCGGCGCCCTCGCAGCGCAGATCGATCTCGGTGGGGCTGAGATCACCGACCTTGCGAATCACGTCGTGCAACTCGTCGGGGTCGCGGGCCCGGCGGCCGTCGGTGAGGCACTGCAGTTCGAGCTCGAGGTCGGCGAGGACGCCGGGGTCGAGCAGTTCGCGCAACTCCTCGGCGCCCAACAGGTCGCGGAGCAGATCGCGGTCGAGCGCCAGCGCGGCGGCACGACGTTCGGCGAGCGGCGCGTCGCCTTCGTACATGTACGCCGCGATCCAGTTGAACAGCAGGCTCTGGGCGAACGGCGACGCCTTGGGGGTGTCGACGGTGACGACGCGCACCGCCCGACTGCGCAGCTGGGTGAGCACCTCGCGCAGCGCCGGCAGGTCGAACACGTCCTGCACGCACTCGCGCGAGGTCTCGAGCAGGATCGGAAAGCTCGGGTACTTCGCCGCGACCGCCAACAGGTCGGCCGCGCGCTGGCGCTGCTGCCACAGCGGCGTCCGCCGGTCGGGGCGACGGCGCGGCAGCAGCAGCGCACGCGCCGCGCACTCGCGGAACCGAGCCGAGAACAGCGACGTCTGTGGCAACGACGACAACACCAGTTCGTCGATGTCGTCGGGATCGATGATGAGCTCCTCGATCGGCAGCTCGTCGGCTGCCTCGGGCAGCCGGAGCACGATGCCGTCGTCGCCCCACATGGTCTCGACCGGCATGTCGAAGCGGTCCATCAGCCGACGCTCGATCGCCATCGCCCACGGTGCGTGCACCGGCGTGCCGAACGGGCTGAGGATGCACACGCGCCAGTCGCCGATCTCGTCACGGAAGCGTTCGACCACCACGGTGCGATCGTCGGGGACCACGCCCGTGGACTGGGCCTGCTCCTCGAGATAGAGCAGCACGTTGTTGGCCGCGAGCGCGTCGAGCTGGTAGCGGCCGTTGAGCTGCGCCAGCGCCTCCGGCGCGTCGAGGGCACGCATCTCGCGCTGGAACGCGCCGAGGGCCCTCCCGAGCTCGAGCGGTCGGCCAGGACGGTCGCCGTGCCAGAACGGCATCTTGCCCGGCTGCCCGGGGGCCGGGGTGACGGTGACGCGTTCGAAGGTGATGTCCTCGATGCGCCAGGTGGACGCACCGAGCAGGAATGTCTCGCCCGGGCGGCTCTCGTAGACCATCTCCTCGTCGAGTTCACCGACCCGGGTGCCGTCGGGCAGGAACACGCCGAACAGGCCCCGGTCGGGGATGGTGCCGCCGCTCGTGACCGCGAGCCGGCGCGAGCCCTCGCGGGCGCGCACCGTGTCGTTCACCCGGTCCCACACCAGACGAGGACGGAGCTCGCTGAACTCCTCGCTCGGATACCGACCCGACAGCAGATCGAGCACGTTGGTGAGCAACTCGTCGCTGAGCTCGTGGAAGCACGCACACCGGCGGACGAGCCGGCCCAGGTCTGCCACGGTGACGTCGCCCGTGCCGCCCTGGATGGCGACGTGCGCCACGATCTGCTGCGCCAGCACGTCGAGCGGGTTGCGCAGGAATCGGGTGGTCTCGATGTCGCCGTCGAGCATGCGCCTGACCACCACCGCTGCCTCGAGCAGATCGCCGCGGTGCTTGGGATAGAGCGTGCCCTTGCTCGGCTCGCCCACGGAGTGGCCCGCACGGCCGATGCGCTGCAGGCCGCGGCTGACCGCTCCGGGGGACTCGACCTGGATGACGAGGTCGACCGCGCCCATGTCGATGCCGAGTTCGAGGCTGGAGGTCGCCACGATGCCGCGCAGGGTCCCCCGCTTGAGCTCGTCCTCGATGACCACGCGCTGTTCGCGGGCGAGCGACCCGTGGTGCGCCTTCACCAGCTCGATCGGACCCTCGTGGACCGACGTCTCGCCGGCGGTCTGGGCCGCCGCGGCCAACTGGTCGGCGTACAGCTCGTTGAGCCTCGCTGCGAGGCGTTCGGCCTGACGGCGGGCGTTGGTGAACACGATCGTGGTGCGGTGGGCCAGGATCTGTTCGAGGATCCGTGGATAGATGCTCGGCCAGATGCTGGTGCGGGCGGGGGCGACCGAACCGACCGGGCCGCTGCGGATGTCGGGGGCCGGGGCCGCTGCGCTGCCGAGGTCGCCCATGTCCTCGACGGGCACCACGACGTCGATCTCCAACGTCTTGCGGATGCCCGCGTCGACGATGACCACCGGTCGGAGTGCGCCGTCGTCGGTGTGGCCGCCGAGGAAGTGCGCGACCTCCTCGAGCGGCCGCTGCGTGGCCGACAGACCGATGCGCTGGGGCGGCACCGTGGTGACCTGCTCGAGCCGTTCGAGCGACATGGCCAGGTGCGCGCCGCGCTTGGTCGCTGCGAGCGCGTGGATCTCGTCGATGATGACCGTCTCGACGTTGACGAGTGTCTCTCGCGCCGAGGAGGTGAGCATGAGGTAGAGGCTCTCGGGCGTGGTGATGAGCAGATCGGGCGGGCGCCGGATGAGGCCCTGGCGGTCCTTGGCCGAGGTGTCGCCGGTGCGCATCGCGACCACCGGTTCGATGAACGCCTCACCCAGGCGTTCCGCGGCGAGGCCGATGCCCATCAGCGGCTAGCGAAGGTTCTTCTCGACGTCGAACGCGAGCGCTCGCAGGGGCGAGATGTACAGCACCCGTGTGCGCTGTTTCGCGTCGGGCGGCGGCGTGGTGGTGAGCCGATCGATCGACGCCATGAAGGCGGTGAGCGTCTTGCCCGATCCAGTCGGCGCACAGATCAGGGTGTGCGCGCCTTCGACGATGTGCGGCCATCCCTGCACCTGCGGCGGGGTGGGCTCGGGGAACGACGACGCGAACCACGCGCGCACGGCCGGCGAGAACCGGTCGAGCACGGGATGGTGAGCCACCCCGTCAGACTACGACCGGGGTGTCACACGGGGGACGAGACCGACCCCAGGAAGACACGCTCCGGCCGAGGGTCACCCGGGCGGGTGTACGGCGTGATGTCCGTGAACACACAGACCAGCTCGTCGGTCCAGCCGAACGGGATGCACGACAGGCGGACGCGGATGAAGTCACCGTCCTTGCGGCGGGCCCAGTAGACCTCGTCGCGGACGGCGACGCCGGACTCGACGGCTCGCGTGATGGGGTACTCCTCGTCGGGGACCACCTGCGCATCCTGG
>CAUJET010000119.1 GCA_963169665.1 Actinomycetota bacterium
GGGGAACGACGACGCGAACCACGCGCGCACGGCCGGCGAGAACCGGTCGAGCACGGGATGGTGAGCCACCCCGTCAGACTACGACCGGGGTGTCACAGCCGGCCCGTGCGCCGAGATGCGGGGCGAGGGGGCTACAGCAGCGTGGCGCCCAGCGCGGCGACCCGCTCGGGCCGTGGATCGCTCAGACGGGTGTAGGCGGTGATGTCGGTGAACGCGCACACCAGCTCGTCGGTCCACCCGAAGGGCATGCACGAGAGTCGGACACGCAGGAAGTCGCCGTCCTTGCGCCGAACCCAGTAGACCTCGTCACGCACCGCGACGCCGGTCTCGACCGCACGGCTCGTGGGGTATTCGTCCGCGGCGATCTCCCGGAGATCGGCGTCCAGGAAGGTCCAGGCATCGGAGTCCCAATCGGGCAGTGCACCGTCGGCCTCGTACCCGAGCAACCGGAGTGCTGCCGGGTTGACCCGCAGCATGCCGAGCGTGGGGCTGGCGAAGATCACGCCCTGTTCGAGCACGTCGAGGCAGACCCTCGCCAGCTCCTCGCTGCGGGCGATGTCGGCCTCGAGGTGACGACGCACCGTGATGTCGGTCACCTGGGCGAGCATCGCCCCGGCGTCGTCGATGTCGGGCAGGTGGCTCAGGTTGAGACGGATCCACCTGGCATCGGTGGTCGCAGGCATGCCCGGCGCGCGGGCGGTCGCCCCGGCCCCGTCGCCCAGCAGGCAGACGTCGGCGGCGATCGACGGCCGGATGCCCACCGCCACCTCCTCGAGCTGACGATGGATCGGATCGGCGCGTTCGAAGAAGTCGGCCAGGAGCGAACCCTTCAGCCGGACGGCGTCGGCGTCGAGGATGGCGGCCAGCGCCGAGTTGACGAAGGTGATCCGGCCGTCGCCGTCGAGCAGCGCCGTCCCGACGCCGCCCGCCTCGATCGCGGTGGTCAGGCGGTCGGCCATCGCCTGCGACCGCCGCTCGAACGTGATCTCGGCCGTGATGTCCTGGAACGCCGCGAACACTCCGGTGAGGACGCCGTCGTCGACGATGGGCTGTGCGTTCACCCGCAACCACACGAGGTCACCCTGCGGTCGGTGGACGCCCATCAGTTGGTCGTGGACCGGCTGTCCCGTCGCCAGCGTCACCATCGCCGGGTGCGTGTCGCCCGGCCAGTCGCTGCCGTCCTCGTGCACGCACCGCCACCGCGGGTCGATCGACGTCCGCCCGGCGAGCTCGTCGCCGCTCAGCCCCAGCACGCGTTCGGCAGCGGAGTTCCACTCCACGATCTCGCCGGTGACCGCGTGCAGCACGAGGCCCTCGGCGAAGGTCTCGAGCAAGGCGTGCTTGCTGCGCTCGAGGCGCTGCACCGCGCGGAGCGTGACCTCACGATCGACCGCTTCGATCTCGCGCTCGGCGACCGCCGCCAGGTCCTCGAGGACGAGGAGTTGCTCGGCCGTGAAGTCGCGAGGCTCGCGATCGGCGACGGCGAGCGCTCCGATCGGGTTGCCGTCAGGGTCGTGGAGCACGTGGCCGGCATAGGACCGCAGGCGGGGGTCGTCGGTCACCAGCGGGTTGTCGGCGAACCGGGCATCGACCGCCGCATCGGGCACCACGAAACGTCCCGACGGTTCGAGGATCGCGTGCGCACAGAACGACACCGAGCGCGGGGTCTCGCACACGTCGAGACCGACACGGGCCTTGAACCACTGCCGGTCGGCGTCGACCAGGCTGATCATCGACATGGGGGTGCCGAGCGCCGCCGAGGCGAGCCGGACGATCCGGTCGAAGCGGGGTTCGGGGGTCGAGTCGAGCAGCTCGAGGCGGCGGACCGCGTGGAGGCGCGAGGGTTCATCACGATGTGGGACGGGGGACGACATCGACACTGACCGTCCGGACCACCTCGGAGCAGGCACGACGAGAATCATCACCATCGTCTTTCCCCCCATTTGAGGGGGGTGGGTCAATGGCGGCGTGCACACCCGACCCAGAGGTGCGTCGCTCGCGCCCGACTTCCCCGGCAGACTGTGTGACCCCATGGTCCCCCCCGTGTCGCCGTCCACCACCTCCCCCAGCCACGTCCCCGGCACCCCGGCCGTGCCTGCCGGCACGCCACCCAGCGTGCGGCTGCGCCCCTGGCAGCGGGCTGCCTTCGACCGGTTCACCGCCCACGAGGCCCGCGACTACCTCGCCGTCGCCACCCCCGGCGCCGGCAAGACCACCTTCGCCCTCGCCTGCGCCCGGTGGGCGCTCGGTCGCGAGCGTCGACGGCTGATCGTCGTCGCCCCCACCAGCCATCTGAAGGTGCAGTGGGCCATGGCGGCACACCGGATCGGCCTCGAACTCGACCCCGACTGGACCCCCGGCGGCGGGCTCGCCCGCGACGTCCACGGCCTGGTCACCACGTATCAGCACATCGCCACCGCCGGGACGGCCAAGGTGCTGCGCGGACTCGCGACCGACGCGTTCGTCATCCTCGACGAGATCCACCACGCCGGCGACGAGAAGGCCTGGGGCGACACGGTCCGCCAGGCGTTCGAGCCGGCCCATCGCCGCCTCTGCCTCAGCGGCACGCCGTTCCGCAGCGACGCCGCCGCCATCCCGTTCGTCACCTACGAGGCGACGGCCGAGGGCGACACCGCCTGCAGTCACTACACCTACGGCTACGCCGACGCGCTCCGCGACGGTGGCGTCGTCCGCCCCGTCTACTTCCCCCGCTTCGACGGCGTCATGGAGTGGAGCGCACCCGACGGCAGCATCATCAGCGCCAACTTCCACGACGAGCTCGCCCGCGACCAGATGGCGCACCGGCTGCGCACCGCGCTCAGCCTCGACGGCGACTGGCTCCCCGCCGTGATCCGCCAGGCGCACGACCGCCTCATGGCCATCCGCAGCGCCCCCGACGGCCAGCGCGACGCCGGCGGTCTCGTCATCGCGATGGACCAGCAGCACGCCCACGCCATCGCCGCCCTCATCCGTCGCAACTTCGGCACGCCCGCCGAGGTCGTGGTGAGCGATGACCCGACGGCATCGGGTCGCATCGCCACGTTCGCCGCGTCGGACGCCCCCTGGCTGGTCGCGGTCCGCATGGTCAGCGAGGGCGTCGACATCCCCCGCCTGCGCGTCGGCGTCTACGCCACCACGGTCACCACCGAGCTGTTCTTCCGCCAGGCCGTCGGCCGCTTCGTCCGCTGGCAGGCCGACCGGGGCGCCCAGAAGGCGTACGTGTTCCTGCCCGACGACCCGCGCCTGCGCACCCATGCGTTCTCCATCGCCGAGGCCCGCCGGCACGTGCTGCGCCCGCCCGTCCAGAACGACGACCTGATGACCGTCGAGGGCGAGGCCGAGCTCGACAGCACCAGCGTCGCCGACGAGCCCGAGCAGCTCTCGCTGTTCTCCGTGTTGAGCGCCGTGGCCACCGGCATGAAGATCCACTCGGTCACCGCCGACGGCGTCGCCTACGACGACGAACCCGAGATCGACGTGTCCGCACAGCTCGACGATCCCGAGCTCGCCGCCGCGCTCGACCTGCACCTGCCCGACATCCCCACCGACGCGGGGTTCGTGCGCGAGGGCGGCCGCAGCGTCGCCGAGATCAAGGACGACCTGCGCACCAGGAACGCCTTCGTCGCCCAACGGCTCGTCGACATCACCGGTTTGAGCCACGGCAAGGTCAACGCCGAGATGAACCGCCTCGCCGGCGTCGCCAAGGTGAGCGCCGCCACCACCGAGCAGCTCGAACGCCGGCTCCGATACGCCGAATCCTGGCTGCGCCGGGCACGCGGCCGGTGACCCGGAGTAGCCTGACGCCATGCCTGCGGTTGGAGAGCACCATCCGGCCTTCGAGGAGTACTGCGAGTGCATCTTCGAGCTCGCCGAGGACGACGTCGACGTCATCCAGGCCCGCATCGCCGAACGACTGCAGGTGAGCCGGCCGGCCGTCAGCGAGATGATCCGCCGCCTCGAGGCGGAAGGCCTCGTCACCATGGTCGACGGCATCACCCTCACCGTCGCCGGCATGGAGCTCGCCCAGCGGGTGGTGCGCCGCCACCGCCTCGCCGAGCGCTTCCTCACCGACCTGCTCGGCCTGTCGTGGGCCGAGGCGCACCACGAGGCCGGCAAGTGGGAGCACATCATGAGCGACGCCGTGGAGCAGGCGATGGACCGTGTCCTCGGCAGCCCCACGACGTGCCCGCACGGCAACCCGATCCCCGGCTCGTCGTACGCGGCGCCCGACTCCACCCCACTCGCCACGTTGAGCGTCGGCCAGCGGTTCACCGTGAACCGCATCCCCGAGGAACTCGAGTTCACGCCTGGCCTGCTCGATTTCCTCGAGGAGTCGAGCATCCTCCCCGGACACAGCGGCGTGCTCACCGCGGCCTCGCCCGACGGCACGGTCACCGTCGAGATCGACGGCCGCCACGTGGGCGTCGGCGCGTTCGCCAGCGCTCGCATCCTCGTGATGGCCTGACGCATCGAATTCGATCCGGCCATCGTCCGACCCGCCTGCTCGCTGCGCCACCGGTGTGATCTTCGCCCCGTGCGTTGACGCGATCACCCCTGGCCGTGAAGGATCCTCCACCGTGTTCCTCCACCCCCGTCGGCGCGGCCCCGTCGCCACACTCCCCGTCTCGCTGCTGCTCGTCACGGTGACGCTGCTGGCCACCGGCTGCGCGTCCACCACCTACGACGAGACCCTCGCCACCTCGGCCACGACCGCTCCGGCGACCACCACCACCGTTCCCACCGGCACCGCAGCCGAGCTGCTGCCGCGCCTGCGCGACGAGGCTGCGTCGCTGTCGGGCGTGATGATCGACGAAGGTGACACCGAAGCGGTCGCGGCGCGGATCGTCGCGCTGTGGGATGCCGCCGGCCAGGAGGTGGGGCGAACCCGACCGGACCTCGTCGACTCCTTCGACGACAACGTCGCCCTCGTGCTCAAGGCGGTGCAGTTCTCACGAGCTGCGGACGCGGACAAGGCGTCGAAGAACTTCGACGCGCTGGTGGACGCGTACCTCGGCAGCTGAACCCCGCCCTGGGGCAGGCCCGACGACAGGTCAGCGCATCGCGTCGGGCAGCGGCTCGGCGTGCACGATGCTCAATCGGCGGGTGCTGCGGGTGAGCGCCACGTAGAGCGCACGCAACCCCTGTTGCTCGGCCGCCACGATCGCGGCCGGCTCGACGACGACGACGCCGTCGAGCTCGAGACCCTTCACGACGCTGACGGGCACCACCGTGATGGCCGCGCTGAGGCCACTGCGCGTGGCCCGGCCGTGCTCGATGCCGGCGTCGGTGAGCGCCTGCGACACCTGGTCGACCATGGCGTCGGCGGCGTCCTCGGCGATGCTGCCGCCGGGCATCGCGTCGGCGAGCGCCGCCGTCGCGGACGCCACGTCGGCGAAGAGTTGCTCCGGTGACGAGGACTCGACGAACTCGGGACGCTCGTCGCCGGCGCGCACGCTGATCGGCGCCCGCAGCGTCGGTGTGGCCGCCATCATCACCCGGTTGGCCAACTCCATGATCCGGTCGGGGATGCGGTAACCGACGCTGAGGCCGATGACCCGCGACGGCTTGTTGTCGGGCAGATGGGCGAGGATGTCGTCCCAGTCGTCCGGTGCGAGCGCGCCCGTGGCCTGGGCGATGTCGCCAACCACGGTCATGCTGCCGTTCAACGAACGGCGCGACGCCATGCGGAGCTGCATCGGGGTGAGGTCCTGCACCTCGTCGATCACGATGTGACCGTAGGTGCGGATCTCCTCGTCCTCGGCCGGCTGGCCCTTGCGTGCGGGTCGCGGCCCGAGGTAGTTGCGGGCCTCGTCGAGCAGGGCGACGTCGTTGTCGGTCCATCGCACCTGGCCGACCTCGGCCGCACGCGGCCGGTACAGCGACAGGTACTCGGCGTCCGACAGGAACTTCTCGGCGGCGAGCTTGAGCAGCGCCTTGGAGCCGAACAGGTCGTGGAGGAGCTCGGCGGGCGACAGCACCGGCCACATCCGCTCGAGTGCGACGCGCACCTCGGGGTACGACCGGATGACGTCCTTGACCTCCGACCCGTGGAGGTCGCCCTCGCGCCAGGTGGCGGCCATCGCCGACCAGATCTCGCCCTCCACCCACTTGCGGGCGGCGTTGTGCCGGCGGAAACGGCGCTGCGCGTTGCGGACGATGCGAGCGCTCTCCTCGGCGCGCAGACGGAGGAAGCCGGTGCGGAACGGCACCACCAGGTCCTCGCGCAGGCCGCGCTCGCGGTCGGTGACGGCCTTGTCGATCACGTCGGCCATGCGCAGGTCGCCCTTGACCGTCGCGGTGAGCGCACCATCGGCGGGATCGACGCCGTAGCGGGCCCATTCGACGTCCTGCACGAGATCGTTCAACACGACCTGCTCGACGCCGGCCTCGCCGAGCGACGGCAGCACGCGCTCGATGTAGCGCAGGAAGACGCGGTTGGGGCCGATGACCAGCACGCCCTGGTCCTCGAGCGGGAAGCGGTACGTGTAGAGGAGATACGCAGCACGGTGGAGCGCGACGACCGTCTTGCCCGTGCCGGGACCGCCCTGCACGACGAGCACCCCCGCCTGTGGGCTGCGGATGATCTCGTCCTGCTCGGACTGGATGGTGGCGACGATGTCGCCGAGCTGGCCGGTTCGACCCCGCTCGAGCGCCGCCAGCAGCGTCGAGTAGCCACGCAGCGACCCCGGACCGGCACGATCGGACCCGGCATCGGCCTCTTGCGCATCGACGATGCTGGAGATGCCGTCGATGCCCGCGTCGTCGCCGACGCCGAGGTGCCCGTCGCCGAACAGTTCGTCCTCGAGACCGAGCAGGGTGCGGCTCTGCACCGCGAAGTGCCGCCGGCGGCGCAGGCCCATGGGCTCGCGACCGGTCGCCCGGTAGAACGGCTCGGCCACGGGCGCCCGCCAGTCGACCACGATCGGCTCGCTGTTGTCGTCGGCGACGGCGAGGCGACCGATGTGGAAGCTCTCGATCTCGTCCGGCGACTCGGCGAGGCGATCGATCCGGCCGAACACCAGGGCGGCGTCGCCGAGATCGAGCTTGGTGAGCCGATTGACCAGGGCCTCGTCGAACACGTCGCGCTCGTAGCGGGCCTGGAACGTGCCGCCGAGGGTGGCTTCGCTGAGGTCGCGCAGCTTCCACGCGTCGGAACGGCTCTGTTCGAGACAGTCGTAGGCGTGGTCGATGTACGCCTGCTCCTCGGCAAGATCGGGATGCTGCTGCGTCATGGGTCGGAAAAGCCTACCGGGAGGGTCTCCGGAGCCCACGTGGGCGGGTCGTTGGACGGTCGGGGTGCAGGTCGCGGGGCATACCGGGCCTATCGGGTGATCTGGAGTCCGCTGCCGTAGATCGAGGCGTCGTAGGCGAGGACGAGGTCGGCGGTCGAGCTCGCATCCGCCACGATCCACACCTCGAGGTGCTGGGCCGCCGGGATGTTCTGGGTGAGTCGCCCGAAGTCGATCGTCAGCAGTTCGAAGAATCCGGCGGTGGCCTCGGCGCTGCCGGACCCCGTCGCGACCGTCGCGCAGTTGGTGCGATCGTCGTTGCATCGGGTGAGCGCGACCGTCACGTGCAGGTCCTGTTCGGCGCCAGCGGACGGCGCCACCCACAGGTGCGCCTGATGACGGCCGCGGAGGCTGAGCTCGGATGCGGGGTCGACCGAGAACCGCTGCAGACGGAGGGGGTCGCCGGTGGCCAGGGCGCCACCGCGCACGATCGTCAGCCCGGGCGCACCGTCGCGATCGACGTCGTAGTTGGGGAGCACCAGCTGCTGGGTCAGCCGCTGCGCGGTCGGCAGCAGTTCCTGGCTCGCGGTGTCGCCCGCCACCGGCGAGGCGAACAGGTAGTACGCAGAGGTCACCGCGGGCGCGACCGTCGTCGTCGTTGCGGCTGTCACGGGCGGCGGCGCAGTGGTCGGCGGCGCGGCGACCGGTGCCGTGGTGGGCGGTGGCGCGGTGGTCGGCGGCGCGGCGAACGGTGCCGTCGGGGCGGGCGCCTCGGCGGCCGGGTCGGGCGAGCCGGCAGTCGGCGCGACGGCGGGGGAAACCGCGGTCGTCTCGACCCCCGGCGTCGGCGATGCAGCGGCGGCGCCCGGTCCGGGCGCCGCGGTTCCGGCGCCTGCGACCGACTCGGTGGCGAGGGTCGTCGCTGGCGTCGTCGTCTCCGACGTGTCGACCGGGGCGGCGTCCGGTGCTTCGGCCGACTCGTAGTCCGCGCTCGCCGGGTGGGCCACGCCACCGGCGAACACGTCGTCGATCGACACGCCGTCCAGCGGCGCCACGGTGACGGGCGAACCGAGCTCGGAGGCCGGTCCGGCCTGCGACCTCGAGTCGAAGGCGACCTCCACGGCGGCCGGTGGCCGCAGTTCCTGCCCAGCAGCGATCGGCATCGCCATCGCGCCCATGCCGGTGGCGACGACGCCCATCGCCGCCGCGGCGACCGACGGCGCGGTGGTGACGGTCGCACCCGCCGCCGGCGCTGCGGTCGCGAGCAGGGACTGGGGGAACAGCGACAACTGGGCGAGCCACGACAGCGGGCCCATCACGAAGCGGAGCCGCCCGAGCGACAACGACATGAACGCGCGCACCACCGCCGGGTCGAAGTGGGAGCCGGCACACCGGGTGAGTTCGCTGCGGGCATCGACGGCGGTGCGAGCCGATTTGTACGACCGGGCCGAGGTGAGGACGTCGAACACGTCCGCGACCGCGACGATCCGGCCGGCCTGTGAGATCTCGGTGCCGCGGAGGCCCTTCGGATACCCCGAGCCGTCCCACTTCTCGTGGTGTTCGACGACCGCCAGCACACTGTCGCCCAACCACGCCGCCAACGGCGCGGCGAGTCTCGCGCCCATCTCCGGGTGGAGCTTGATGACCTCGTACTCCTCGTCGGTGAGCTTGCCCGGCTTGTTCAGGATCTCCGTCGGCACGCGCAGCTTGCCGACGTCGTGGATCAGCGCTGCCCAGCGAAGCCGGTCGAGGTCGTGACCCGACAGGCCCATCTCCTCACCGATCATCTGTGCATAGGCCCGCACCCGCTCCGAGTGACCACGTGTGATCCGGTCGTGACGGCTGAGTGCGGCGACGAGGTCGAGCAGGTGTTCGGCGGCCGACGCGGTCCCCGACTCCCCGCTGCGCGTGTAGCGGTCGATGCGCTCCTGCAGTTCGATGTTGGAGGCGCCGCTGCGCAACGCCATCCGGTAGCGCGACGGCGCCTGATCAGGGAACAGCAGGGTGAGGTCGAGCAGCGTCGCGAGCGGGAGGAGCCGACGCATCACCTTGTCGACGAGGCGTAGGGCCAGGGTGGCGGCGGCGGCGATGCCGACCAGCCTGGCGACGAGCCACGCCGGGCCCGGGGCAGCCGGCAGCACCTGCGACAGCACGAACGCGACGGCGACCGATGCGACGAACGGGACGACGAGGACGAGGGTCCGCACCGTCCGGGCGATCCACGGCCGCCCCTGCCACCGATGCCCCTGGTCGCCGCGCGTGTCCGCGCGTCCCTCCTCGTCGGTCACCACTCCGCCCTTCCGCCGTCGGCAGCTGCCGACCGGGTCGCTCTCCGTCGCCTTCCCTCCACGCCCGCCCGACGTCGATCACCGATGATCGGCAGCAGGTCGGCGCGGCTTGAGTGGCACATGGCCGGCACGCGCCGGGAACAGGTCCCTCACCTGGGGCATCCCGCTAGCGTGCGGAGGGCCATGACCGCCGCCACCGACGCACCCGAGCCCTCCTTCATCGCCGCTGCACACGGCCGCCGGGGACGGCACACCCCGGTGTGGTTCATGCGTCAGGCGGGCCGCAGCCTCCCCGAGTACCGGGCGGTGCGCGGCGAGGGCAGCATCCTGCACGCCATCCGCCAGCCCGATGTCGCCACCGAACTCACACTCCAGCCCGTGCGCCGCTACGGCGTCGACGCCGCGGTGCTGTACAGCGACATCGTGGTGCCAGCGCACGCCGTCGGCTTCGGTATCGACGTCGCGCCCGGCACCGGCCCGGTCGCCGAGCATCCGCTGCGCAGCGCCGACGATCTCGCCCGCCTCGCGCCACTCGTGCCCGACGACCACACGCCGTACGTGCAGCAGACCGTGCGCAACCTCGTGGCCGAGCTGCCCCACGACGTGCCGCTGCTCGCCTTCGCCGGCGCACCGTTCACGGTGGGCAGCTACCTGGTGGAGGGCCGGCCGAGCCGCACCTACCAGCACACGAAGCGGCTGATGCACACCGATCCGCAGCTGTGGCACCGGATGATGGAGCGGCTCGCCCAACACGCGGTCGCGTTCATCGACGCCCAGCTCAGCAGCGGCGCCCGGGCCTTCCAGCTCTTCGACTCCTGGGCGGGCGCGCTCTCGGTCGCCGACTACCGCACGTTCGTGCTCCCCCACTCCGTCGACGTGTTCACCCAGCTCGGCGAACGCCATCCCGGCGTCCCGGGCGTGCACTTCGGCATCGGCTGCGACCACCTGCTCGAAGCGATGCACGAGGCGGCCTGCGGCCAGGGTCGCGCCACACCGGTCATCGGCCTCGACTGGCGAACCCCCATCGCCGACGCCCGGCGCCGGCTCGGTGCCGACCTCGTCGTGCAGGGCAACCTCGATCCCGCCCTCGTGCTCGCCGGCACCGAGGTCGCTCTGGCGGGCACCGAACGGGTGCTGGCCGACAACGCCGGCCATCCGAGCCACATCTTCAACCTCGGCCACGGCGTGCAGCCCGACACCGACTGCGACGTGCTCCACGCCGTCGTCGACCACGTCCACCGGCTGACGGCCGCTCCGACAGCCTGACCCGACAGCCTGACCCGAACGCCTGACCCGAACGCCTGAACGAACGAGACCTCTCGATGACCGACGCCCCCGCATCCGCCGCTGCCTCCTCGTCGCCGCACACGGCCGTGGTCCTCATGGCCTACGGCACGCCGCGGTCTCGTGAGGAGATCCTCCCTTACTACACCGACATCCGTCGGGGCCGGCCACCCACCGAGGAACAGCTCGGCGACCTGATCGCCCGCTACGAGGCGATCGCCCCGCCGGGCAGCGACATCCTGTCGCCGCTCGCGGCCCGCACCGAGGCCCAGCGCAACGGACTGCAGGCGGCGCTCGACGCTGCGGCACCCGGCGAGTACGTCGTGGTCCTCGGCCTGAAGCACGCCGCACCGATGGTCGAGGACGCGGTGGCCGACGTGATCGGCCGAGGCTTCCGGCGCATCGTCGGGCTGGTGCTCGCCCCCCACTTCTCCAGCTACTCGATCGGGCAGTACATCGGCCGGGTCCGCGCCGCAGCCGCTGCCCACCCTGACGGCCAGGACGTCGAGGTGCTCGGCATCGACAGCTGGGCCGTCGAGCCGGCGTTCGTCGAGTTCCTCGCCGCCGACCTCGCAGCACGGCTCGCGTCCATGCCGAGCGACACGAAGGTGCTGTTCACCGCCCACTCGCTGCCGCAGCGGATCATCGACGGCGGCGACCCCTACCCGTCCGAGCTGCGAGCGACCGCACAGGCCGTGGCCGAGCGGGTCGGCCTCGCCGAGTGGAGCCAGTGGGCGATCGCCTGGCAGTCGGCCGGGCGCACGCCCGAGCCGTGGCTCGGCCCCGACATCCTCCAGGTGATCGACGAGCTCGCGTCGAGCGAGAACGATTCGGCGTCCGAACGGGGCGTGGTCGTGTGTGCCTGCGGGTTCGTCGCCGACCACCTCGAGGTCCTGTACGACCTCGACATCGAAGCGGCCGCACGAGCAGGCTCCCACGATCTCCGGTTCGATCGCACCGCCTGTGTGAACGACGACCCGACGGTGATGGCCGCACTTGCCCAGCGGGTGATCACCGGCGCCCGATGAACGCATCCGCTGTCCCCACTCGCGTCGCCGTCGTCGGTGGCGGCATCGCCGGCCTCGCGGCAGCACACGCGCTCCTCTCCCCCGAGGCCCCGGCCGACGGTTCCCCGAGCACGCCCGACGTGGCCTTCGACGTCACGGTCTTCGAGGCGCAGGACCGCCTCGGCGGCAAGATCCGCACGTCGCCGTTCGCCGGGATCGCCGCCGTCGACGAGGGTCCCGACGCGTTCCTCGCCCGCCTGCCGTGGGCGACCGGCTTCGCTCGCCGGCTCGGTCTCGGCGACTCGCTCGTGTCGCCCGCCCGCGGCTCCGCCGCGGTGTGGTGGCACGGGCTGCAGCCCATCCCCGAGGGCCTGCTGCTCGGGTTGCCCACCGACGTGATGAAGCTCGCCCGCACGAAGCTCATCAGCTGGCCCGGCAAGATCCGGGCCGCCACCGAGGTGCTCCGCGGCGCCACCTCGCTGGAATCGGACTCGATCGGTGCATACGTGCGCGCCAGGTTCGGCGACGAGGTGCACGAACGTCTCGTCGATCCGCTGGTCGGCAGCATCTACGCGGCCGACACCGATCGCTTCAGCCTCACCGCCGTCCCCCAGCTCGCCGACCTCGCGGGCAAGGGTCGCAGCGTGCTGATGACGGCCCGGCGCGCACCGGCGCCCGCCGCGAGCGACGGGCCGGTGTTCTACGCACCTGCCGGTGGTCTCGGCCAGTTGGTCGACGTCGCCGCCGCACGGATCGTCGAGCTCGGCGGCGACGTGAGGGTCGGCGCACCGTGCACGACGCTCGAGGCCGATGGTGCCGGCTGGCGCGTCGACGGCGAACACTTCGATGCCGTCGTGCTCGCATGCCCGGCCGCTCAGGCCGCACGCCTGCTGGCCGCCAGCAGTGTCGCGGCGGGTCTCTCCCGAATCGAGTACGCGGATGTCGTGATGGTCACGCTCGCGGTCCCCGCTGCCGCTTGGCCCGAGCGGCTGCGCGGCCTCTCGGGCTATCTGGTCCCCAAGCCCATGCAGCACCTGGTGACGGCGGCCTCGTTCGGGTCGCAGAAGTGGACCCACTGGCGCGCTCCCGACACCGGGAGCGGCGAGCAGGTCGTGCTCCGCATCTCCCTCGGCCGCGACGGGTTGCCGGTGATGCACCTCGACGACGAGCAGCTCGTCGCCGCGGCCCTCGGCGAGGTGAGCACGCAGATCGGCGTCGACCTGCAGCCCACCGCCGTCCGCCTCACCCGCTGGCAGCGAGCGTTCCCCCAGTACCGACCGCACCATCACCGAACGGTGGCCGATCTCGCGGCCGACCTGCCCGACGGGCTGGTCCTGGCCGGCGCGAGCTACCACGGGATCGGCATCCCGGCGTGCATCCGCTCCGCCGAACAGGCCGCCGGCATGCTGCGCCAGCGAACGCGAGCAGCGTTAGCATGACCGCATGAAGGGGCGGAGCCTTCGAGTCGATCCCACCGGCGGTGCCGGCAACCACACCCGGGCCGGAGGCCCTGTCGGCCGTGTCGCGCGCCGCCGGCCAGATCCCACGATGACCCGGCTCGCACTGCTCGCTGTCCTCGTTCCGTTCGCCTCCTCGCTCGCTGCGTGTGGTGGTGGCAGTGGTGGGCAGGTGGAGGCGGCCGCGGCCCTGCCCGGCGACGCAGCACCCTCGAGCACCGCCGCCGACGATCCCGTGCTCGTCGCGCCGAGCACTGCAGCGCCCAGCACCACGGCGGCGCCCACCACGGTCGCCGACACCACACCTGCCACGACCGTGCCCCCCACGGTGGTCGAGACGCTCCCCGTGCCCGACCCGCCGCCCCCGCCCCGAGCCGACGAGCCCTACGTCGAGCTCGGCCGGATCCAGATCCCGAAGATCGGCATCGACACGGTGCTGCTGCAGGGCATCACCCTCAACACGCTCGACCTCGGCCCGGGTCACTGGCCGGGCACCGCGTTGCCCGGGCAGATCGGGAACACGGTCATCGCCGGCCATCGCACGAGCCACAACAAGGTCTTCCGCAACATCGACCAGCTCGCCCCCGGCGACGAGGTGATCTTCACCACGTCCGAGGGCGATTTCGTGTATCTGGTGCGCGAGACCACCGTCGTGAAGCCCGACGCGATGTACATCGTCGAGCAGACCTACGAGCCGACGGCGACGCTGTTCGCCTGCCACCCGCCCGGCTCCACCCGCGAGCGCATCGTGGTGCACCTCGACCTGTCGTCGGGTCCCGTGACGCCGGTCGCGCCGTCGGTGTAGGTCGGTCGCCCCGTCGGTGTCGGCCGCCACCAGTAGCCTGCGACCCCGATGTCCCGTCCTGCTCCCGCGCCCAGCGCGTCCCGCGCGTCCTCCGGCGCCGCCTCCCGTGCCGTGTCCCGCGCGAATGTCGCGGCAGCGGCACTGTCGCTCGGCGCCGGCTTCCTCGTCGCCCTGTCGTTGCCGCCGTGGGGGTTCTGGCCGCTGGCGATCGTGGGCGTCGCGCTGTTCGAGGTGTCGCTCGGCGAGTCGCCCACCGCACGGCAGCGGTTCGTACGAGGCCTGCTGTTCGGTGCGGGTTGGCTGTTCCCCGGCATGGGCTGGATGTGGTTCCTCACCGCGCCCGGCTACGTGGTGGTGGGGCTGATGTTCGCCTCGCTCCACGGACTCGCCGCACTCGCGTCCCCGACGGGCCCGTGGCGCGTGATCGCCCGGCCGGCCGCGCACACGCTCGTGGAGGCGCTGCGGCTGGTGGTGCCCTTCGGTGGCGTCCCGCTCGCCACGCTCGCGATCGGGCAGGCCGCCGGTCCGCTGCTCGGCGTCGCCCGGGTGGGTGGCGTCCTCCTGCTGACCTGGGTGGTGTTCCAGCTCGGCTTCGCACTCGCCGGGCCGTCGCCGTACGTGCCACAGATGGCCAAGCGCCGGGGCGCGCGCACCGAGCGCCACGGCGCGATCGCGTTCCTCGCGATCCTGGTGGTGCTCGCGGTCGCGGCGATCGCACCCTCCGGCTCCGACACCGGGCGCACGTTTCGTGTCGCGATCGTGCAGGGCGGCGGGCCGCAGGGCACCCTCGCGATCGAGACCAACTCGCGCGACGTGGTGGATCGGCACCTCGCCGCGACGGCGACGATCGAGCCCGGCTCGGCCGACCTCGTGCTCTGGCCGGAGAACGTGATCGACGTCGCGACCTTCGTCGACAGCGTCGAGCTGCAGGAGATCGCCGCGGAGGCTCGGCGCATCGGCGCGCCCTTCGCGGTCGGCATCACCGAGGACGTCCCCCCGTCACCCGGCGCGGAACTCGGCGGCTTCATCAACGCCCAGGTGGTGGTCGACCTCGACGGCCGGGTCGTCAGCCGCTTCGAGAAGGTCCGCCGCGTGCCGTTCGGCGAGTACGTGCCGCTGCGGGGCCTGCTGGAGGCCGTCGGTGCACCGGTCGACCAGATTCCTCGCGACGCGGTCGCCGGCAGCGAGCCCGCAGTCCTCGAACTGCCCGATGGCACGACGGTCGCAGTCGCGATCTCGTGGGAGATCTTCTTCGGCAGCCGCGTTCGGGACGGCGTCGGCAACGGCGGCGAGTTCGTGATGAACCCGACCAACGGGTCGAGCTACACGGGCACGGTCCTCCAGACCCAGCAGGTGGCATCGAGCCGGCTGCGGGCGGTGGAGTCCGGCCGCTGGGTCACCCAGGCCGCGCCCACCGGCTTCAGTGCGTTCGTGTCGCCCGACGGCGAGGTGTTCCAGCGCACATCGGTGAGCGAGCAGGCCGTCATCACGCAGGAGATCGCGCTGCGCACCGGCACCACCTGGTACCGGGCGCTCGGCGACTGGCCGTTCTGGCTGCTGCTCCTCGCTGCCCTGGGCGGGAGCCACCTGGCCATCCGCCGCAGCCGCGCCGCGACCCCTGCTGCGCCCGCCGGCTGAGCCCGCGTCAGATCTCGATCAGCACCGTCACCGGACCGTCGTTCACCAGGGCGACCCGCATCTCGGTTCGGAATCGGCCGGTTGCCACGGTGGCGCCGAGCTCACGCAGCCGTGCGACCACACGGTCGACCAGAGGTTCGGCGTGTTCGGGTCGAGCGGCGGCGATCCAGCTCGGCCGGCGGCCACCGCTGGTGTCGCCGTAGAGCGTGAACTGGCTGACGACGAGCACGTCGCGGGTGGTGTCGGCCACCGAGCGGTTCATCACGCCCGCCTCGTCGTCCATCACCCGCAGGTGCCAGATCTTGTCGGCCAACTTCACGGCGTCGGCCTCGGTGTCGTCGTGGGTGACCCCGACGAGCACGCACAGTCCCGCACCGATCGATCCGACGATCTCCCCGACCCGCTGATCGTTCCCGCCGCCGTTGCCGCCGTTGCCGCAATCGGCCGGCATCACCGCCACCGACGCCTCGCGAACTCGCTGTACCAGTCCTCGCATGGTCCGATGTTGCCAGACCGTTGCCAGACTGCTGCCAGACTGCGCTCCATGGTGGAGCTGCACGCCGGACAGGCGACCGTGCTCGTGAGCCCGATCTCGGGTGGACGAGTCGCATCGATCGAAGTGGGTGGCGAGGAGCTGCTCGTGACCGGGACCCCGGCGAGCGATCCGCTCCAGTGGGGGAGCTATCCGATGGTGCCCTACGCGGGCCGCATCCGCGACGGCCGGTTGGCCTGGCAGGGGCGCACGTTGCAGCTCCCGGTCAACCTCGAGCCGCACGCGATCCACGGCAGCGGCTTCGTGAGCGCCTGGGACGTGCTCGACCAGGGCCTCGACCACGTCGAGATGCAGTGCGCGTTGCGCTGGCAGCTGGGTGGCACCGCGCACCAGCACCTGTTGCTCACGCCCGACGCGTTGGTGTGCGTGTTGACCGTGACCGCCGGGTCCGACCCGATGCCGGTCACGCTCGGCTGGCACCCGTGGTTCCGCAAGCCGATCGCCGACGACCTCCGGTTCGGGGCGATGTACCGCCAGGACGCGGCCGGCATCCCCACCGGCGAACTGATCGACCCGCCGCCGCGCCCGTGGGACGACTGCTTCGTCCGACCGCTCGGGCCGCTGGTGCTGCAGATCTCGCCGTTCGTCACCGTGACGGTGGCGAGCGACTGCGACCACTGGGTCGTGTACGACAAGCCAGAGCACGCGACGTGCGTCGAGCCGCAGAGCGGTCCCCCCGACGCGGCCAACCTGGGGACCGCCACGATCCTCGAGCCCGGCGAGATGCTGCAGCGCACGATGACCATCGCCTGGCAGACCTGAAGGCGCCTCAGCCCGGAGGTGCTGTCGAGGTGCCCGACGGCACGGCGACACCCAACGGCGGTTGGAGCCAACTCGTTACCGGCGGGTAGCCTGTTTCGCCATGTCTGCACGGCGCTCTGCGCTCGATCCCGATGCGCCGCTGCGCCTCGCCTATCTCACCTACCGTGGCAAGCCCCACGTCGGTGGGCAGGGCGTCTACACCCGGCACCTCACCAAGGCCCTGGTCGACCTCGGCCACGAGGTCGAGGTCTTCGGCGGCCAGCCCTACCCCGTGCTCGACGACCGCATCCCCCTGCACAAGCTGCCCAGCCTCGACATCTGGAACGACCACTACCCCGGCCGTCTGCCCGGCTACTGGGAGATCAAGACCAAGGGCGATCTGGTGGAGGTGGGTGCGCACCTGCGCGGCACCTTCGGTGAACCGCGCGCATTCAGCACCCGCGTGCTCGGCGAGCTGAAGAAGCGCACCGCCGACTTCGACCTCGTGCACGACAACCAGTGCCTCGGTTACGGGATCCTGAAGGTCGAGGAGCTGATCCCGACGGTGGTCACCCTCCACCACCCGATCACCCGCGACCGCGCGCTCGAGATGGAACACGCCAAGACCCGCAAGAAGAGGCGGGCGCTCAAGCGCTGGTACCGCTTCGTCGAGATGCAGGGCAAGGTCGCCAGCCGCATGCCGCGCATCGTCGTGGTGAGCGAGAACTCGATCAAGGACATCCACGCCGACATGGGCGTCAGCCTCGACCGCATGCGTCTCGTGCCGGTCGGTGTCGATCCCGAGCTGTTCAAGCCCATCCCGGGCGTGGCCCGCGAACCCGGTCGCCTCATCACCACGGCCTCGGCCGACGTGGCGCTGAAAGGTCTCGCATACCTGCTCGAGGCGATGGCCAAGCTGCGCACCGAGCGCGACGTCCGGCTCACGATCATCGGCAAGCCGCGCGAAGGCCACAGCGCCGACCTCATCGACCAGCTCGGCCTGCGCCCGTACATCGACTTCGTGTCGGGCGTCAGCGACGAGCGGATCGTCGAGCTCTACGCCGAGGCCGAGCTCGCCGTCGTGCCGAGCCTCTACGAAGGTTTCAGCCTTCCGGCGATCGAGGCGATGTGCACCGGTATCTGCCTGGTGGCCACCGACGGCGGTGCGCTGCCCGAGGTCACCGGCCAGGATGGCGACACGGTGCTCGGCTGCAAGGCGGGCGACGTCGAGTCGCTCACCACAGCGCTGCGCCGCGGCCTCGACGATGCCGAACTGCGCGCCCGCGTGGGTGCCGCCGGTCGCCAGCGAGTGGTGGAGCGGTGGAGCTGGACGCACTGCGCGCAGCTCACCGTCGACCAGTACCGCGAGGTGCTGGCGATGCCGCACAACGTCGAGAAGCTGCGCCGGAACGGCAGGATCTGAGCTCGTGCTCACCATCAGATTCGATCGGTTGGGCGTGCAGCCCGGCGACCTCGTGCTCGACGCCGGAGCCGGCTTCGGCCGTCACGCGTTCGAGTTGGCGCGCCGTGGCGCGAACGTGGTCGCCCTCGACTACGCGGCCGAAGAGGTCGTCGGCACCCGTGCGGTGTTCGGGGCGATGCTCGACGGCGGCGAGATCGAGGCCGACCGATACGTGGGCGTGCTGCGCGGCGACGCCACGCGATTGGCCTTCGCCGACGACAGCTTCGATCGTGTGATCACCAGCGAGGTGCTCGAGCACATCCAGGCCGACGTCGACGCGATCGCCGAGCTCGTGCGCGTGCTGAAGCCGGGCGGCACCTTCGCCGCCACGGTGCCCACGTGGTTCCCCGAGAAGATCAACTGGATGCTCAGCGACGAGTACCACGCGCCCAAGAGCGTCGGTGGACACGTGCGCATCTACACCGCCACCGAGCTGAAGGCGAAGCTGCGCAGCGCCGGGCTCGAGGTGCTGGGCAGCCATCACGCACACGCGCTGCACTCGCCGTACTGGTGGCTGAAGTGTGCGGTGGGGCCGCGGCGCACCGACAGCCGCGCGGTGAACGCCTATCAGAAGATGCTCGAGTGGGAGATCGTCAACCAGCCCGCCGGCATGAAGCTGCTCGAGCGAGGGCTCGCACCGGCGCTCGGCAAGAGCTTCATCGTGTACGGCCGCAAGCCGGAGCGCACCTCGTGACCGCACTGCCGCACCTCGACGGGGTGCTCAGCGCCGACGAGGTGGTCCAGAGTGCCGAGTCGATCGCTGCGCTGCAGCTCGACACGGGCATGATCCCCTGGTTCGTCGACGGGCACTGCGACCCGTGGAACCACGTGGAGACGGCCATGGCGCTCGACGTCGCCGGCTTCCACCGCGAGGCCGAGCGGGCGTACGAGTGGCTGGTCGACATGCAGCGACCCGACGGCAGCTGGTGGAACTACTACCTGCCCGACGGCTCGGTGGAAGAGGCCAAGCTCGACACCAACGTCTGTGCGTACATCGCGACCGGGGTCTGGCACCACTGGTTGTGCACGTGGGACCGTGGCTTCGTCGACCATCTGTGGCCGACCGTCGAGCGAGCGCTCGAGTGGGTGCTCGGCATGCGCACGGAGGCGGGCACCGCGCTGTGGGCCCGTACCGAGGACGCGAGGCCGTGGGACTATGCGCTGCTCACCGGTTCGTCGAGCATCCAACACGCGCTGCGCTGCGGGGCACAGTTGGCGCAGCTCATCAACGAGCCACGGCCCGAGTGGCTGGCGGCCGCCGATCGCATGGCGTACATGGTCGCCCATCATCCCGAGGCCTTCGAGCCGAAGGAACGCTGGGCGATGGACTGGTACTACCCGGTCCTCACCGGCGCGGTGCGCGGCGAACAGGCCAAGGCGCACCTCGCGGACAAGTGGGACGTGTTCGCGATGGAGGGCAAGGGCATCCGTTGCGTGAGCGACGAGCCGTGGATCACGGCGTCGGAGACCGCAGAGGCCTCGATCGCGTATGCGACGAGCGGCGATCTGTCGACGGCCACCGACCTGTTGCTGTGGACGAGGTCGCACCGGCTCGACGACGGCTCGTACTGGACCGGCATCGTGTACCCGACCCTCGAGCGGTTCCCGTTCGGGGAGACGTCGGCGTACACGGCCGCCGCGGTGATCCTGGCGGCCGATGCGATCACCGGCGCCTCGCCGGCGAGCGCCGTGTTCACCCCCCGCCCGCAGGACTGATCGGCCGACGGGCGACGCCGGCGGTCGTCGGCGGGGTCGTCGGCGGGGTCGTCGAGGAGATGTCGTCAGGTCGACGCCCCGGGCGGTGCCGTCCGATGGCGGGCTCCTCAGCGACCACCGGACGTCCCCGGCCGGGACGTCGACCGTGACAGATCCGTGGGACGGACTAGACGGCGACGACCGTGAGCTGGGCCGAGCAGGTCTCGATGATCGGGCTCGTCTGGGTGCTCGAACGGTGGGTCGCGGAGAAGGTCAGTGGCCAGGTGCCCGGCGGCAGGGTCGAGCCGGTACTGATCGTGGTGACCGAGGTGGACGTGCCGAGCTCACTGGTGGTGCCGCCGAAGCCGATGATCCGGCGACCGGACGTGTCCTCGATCGTGCTGTAGTCCCACCATCCGCCGGTGGTGCCGGTCATGGTGATGACCTCCTCGACGACCTTGTTGTTGCCCTTCCGGACGGTGAGCGTCATCGTCGTCCCACCGGTGCAGGTCACCAGTGCGCTCGTGGGCGACTTGATCACGCCGACGGTCGTGGTCGTGCCGCCGCCACCACCGCCGCCGCCGCCACCACCGCCACCGCCGCCGCCACCACCCTTGGCGAAGGCAGGTGCTGCCGGGGCGAGGACGAGCAGGCTCGTGATGGCCAGCGCGCGGAGCGTGCGGCGGGCCGTGGTGGCGGTGGAAATGGACATGACGGAACTCCGATGGTGTGGGCACGGTTCGCAGAACGGGTGCCGGACATGGCGTGCCGAGGGCCGGCACTCGTCACTCATGGTGACGAACGGTGCACGCGCGGCGGTATTGGACCTCGGTCGTAGCACCAGGGCTCGGTCCGGTCGGCCCGAAGGTCCCGTCGGTCGTTCCCGGACGGCTGACTGGACGCCTGACCGGACGCCTGGCCGGACCATCCGTTCCATCGGCGGACCGCGATGATCCGGACGCTCCGGTCCGACACGGTCCGGCTGGCATGATGGCGCCGTGAGCATCTCCACCACCGACGCCCTCGTCCCTCTCGCTGCCGACGCCCTGGTCGCGTGCGGTGCTGCGCGTCCTGCCGCCGACGGCCCGCATCTCACTCGCACCCCGGTGACCGGCGGGTCGCTCGGAGCCGTGCCGGCGTCCGTCGCCGTTGGTGAGGCCATCGACCGGTCGACCGAGGCGTTCCGCCGGTGGCGCACCACGCCGGCGCCGCAGCGCGGCGAACTGGTGCGAGTCCTCGGTGCACTGCTCCGCGCGCACAAGGCCGATCTGGCGCGCATCGTCCAGCTCGAGGCGGGCAAGATCGAGAGCGAGGCGCTCGGCGAGGTGCAGGAGATGATCGACATCTGCGACTTCGCCGTCGGCCTGAGCCGCCAACTGCACGGGCTCACCATCGCGTCCGAGCGCCCCGGTCACCGGCTGATGGAGCAATGGCACCCGCTCGGACCAACGGCGGTCATCACCGCGTTCAACTTCCCCGTGGCGGTGTGGTCGTGGAACGCAGCGCTCGCGCTCGTGTGCGGCAACACGGTGATCTGGAAGCCGAGCGAGCTCACCCCGCTCACCGCGCTCGCCACCGATGCCCTGCTCCAGCGGGCCGTGGCCGAGGTGGGCGCACCGGCACACCTCAACCAGGTCGTGCTCGGCGACGGCAGCGTCGGCGCCGAACTCGTCGGGAGCACGGGTGTCCCCCTCGTGAGCGCAACCGGGTCGACGGCGATGGGGGCCAAGGTGGCACCGGTCGTGGCCGGCCGCTTCGGCCGCTCCATCCTCGAACTCGGCGGCAACAACGCGGCGATCATCACCGAGTCGGCCGATCTCGCGCTCGCCGTCCGCGGCATCGTGTTCTCCGCGGCCGGCACGGCGGGACAGCGCTGCACCTCGCTGCGACGCCTCATCGTGCAGCGGTCGCGCCTCGACGAGGTGGTGTCGAAGGTCAGCACGGCCTTCGGGTCGCTGCCGGTCGGCGATCCGTTGCACGACGGCACGCTCGTCGGTCCGCTCATCACCCCGGCCGCGCACGACCGGATGCTGGCCGCGCTCGATCAGGCGATGAACGACGGCGGCAGCGTGGTGGTCGGCGGCGAGCGCATGTTCGCCGACGAGGCGCCCGACGCCGCATACGTGCGCCCCGCACTCGTGTCGATGCCTGGCCAGACCGACATCGTCGCCACCGAGACGTTCGCCCCCGTGCTGTACGTGATGGCCTACGACTCCTTCGACGAGGCGATCGCGATGCACAACGCCGTCCCACAGGGCCTGGCGAGCAGCATCTTCACCACCGACGTCCGCGACGCCGAGCGGTTCATGGCCGCCGACGGCAGCGACTGCGGCATCGCCAACGTGAACATCGGTCCGAGCGGCGCCGAGATCGGTGGAGCGTTCGGGGGCGAGAAGACCACCGGCGGCGGCCGCGAGAGCGGCAGCGACGCATGGAAGGCCTACATGCGGCGAGCGACGAACACGATCAACTATTCCGACGAGCTGCCGTTGGCCCAGGGCGTCCAGTTCGGCTGAACGCGGCCGCGGCCGCGGATCGCGGTCGGCGTCAGCCGTCGATCGTCGACGTCAGTCGACGCGGCGGAGCACGCGCAGACTGCCGGTCGCGCTCTCGAGGCGGAAGCGACCGCTCTCGAGGGCCGGCCGGAAGATCTGCTCGTACGGCGGCCGGCCACCGTCGGCCGGGTCGGGGAACACGTCGTGGATGGCGAGCGTGCCGCCCATCACCACGTGCGGTGCCCAGCCCTCGTAGTCGAGGCGGGCCGGTTCCTCGCCGTGGCCGCCGTCGATGAAGACGAACGATGCCGGGGTGCGCCAGTAGGCGGCGACCGTGGGCGACTGGCCGACGAGTGCGACCACGTGGTCCTCGAGGCCCGCTTCGTAGAGGGTGAAGCGGAAGATCGGGAGGGTGTCCATCCGGCCGATGCGCGGATCGACGCCGGTCGGGTCGTGGTGCTCCCAGCCGGTCTGGTTCTCCTCGCTGCCACGGTGGTGGTCGACGGCGAACACGACGGTGTGCGAGACGCGCGCTGCCTCTGCGAGCCACACCGTGGATCGACCGCAGTACGACCCGATCTCGACGAACGGGAGACCGGGGAGGCGTTGGCCGGCGGCGATCGCGGCCTCGTACAGCGCGTCACCCTCGTCGGGGGGCATGAAGCCCTTGGCCGCGAGCGCGTGGGCTCGCGCGACCGGATCGATGGTCACCACTGGTCCCAGTGGATGATCGAGTCGGCCGGCGGGCGGGCGGCCGCCTTGAAGTCGGTGCCCTTGGTGTAGGCCAGGGGGCTCAGGCAGATCTGCTGCACCTGGTCGAACGGGATGCCGAGCACGTCGGCCGCGGCCTGCTCCATCATCAGGTGCACCGTGGTCCAGCAGGTGCCGAGGCCACGGGCCCGAGCCGCGAGCATGAAGCTCCACATGGCCGGCATCACGTTGGCGCCCATCGACGCCGACATCATCGCCGGCGCACCGTCGAGGCGGCCGCCGACCGTGCACGGGATGACGAGCACGGGGGCGTCGCCCATGTGCTCGCCGAGGAAGTCGGCCGAGTCTGCGCTGCGCTGCTGTTGGGCGTTGGCGTCGGCCTCACCCTTGTCGATCGAGCGGATGTACACCCCGTCCATCGACGAGTAGATGCCGTAGCACTGGCGGTAGATCTCGCCGATCGCCTTGCGCTTGGCCTCGTCGCGGACCACGACGAACTGCATCGTCATGTTGTTCGAGCCGCTGGGCGACTGCATGGCGAGGCTGACGCATTCACGCACCACGTCGTCCTCGACGGGCCGGTCGAAGTCGAGGCGCTTGCGCACCGCACGGGTGGTGGAGAGCAGTTCGTCGGAGGTGAGCGGCAGCAGTGGCGACGGCGACATGGCGGGCACAGTACCGAAGCCGGACGATGGAACGTGCACCCGTGAGTCCCTGGATGCGAGACTGCCCCCGTGCAGGCTGCGCTCGACGATCTCGTCACCCTCCTCGACCTCGAAGTGATCGAGGTCAACCTGTTCCGCGGACGCTCGCCGGACGAGAACCGCCAGCGCGTGTTCGGCGGCCAGGTGGCCGGCCAGGCGCTCGTCGCCGCGACCCGCACGGTGGAGGCCGATCGGTTCGTGCACTCGTTGCACGGCTACTTCCTCCGACCGGGCGATCCCACGGTGCCGATCCTCTACGAGGTCGACCGGATCCGCGACGGCCGCAGCTTCACCACCCGCCGCGTGGTCGCGATCCAGCACGGCCGGGCGATCTTCAACCTGCAGGCCAGCTTCCACGTCCACGAGGGCGGGCCGGACCACCAGATCCAGATGCCGGAGGGCATCCCGGACCCCGAGTCGTTGCCCGACTTCAAGACGCGCATGGCGCCCTACAAGGAGCGCATGGGCGAGTGGTACGACCGGCCGCGGCCGATCGACATCCGCTACATGGACGGCGATCCGTTCAGCCGAGCCGGCAACCCGGCGCAGGGCCAGCGCGTCTGGATGCGGGCCGCCGGCGAGCTGCCCGACGACCCCACGCTGCACGCGTGCATCGTCACCTACGCGAGCGACATGACCTTGCTCGACACGACCGTGTTGCCATTCGGCCTCTCGTGGGAATCACCTGGCATGCAGATGGCGAGCCTCGACCACGCGATGTGGTTCCACCGCGAGTTCCGTGCCGACGAATGGTTGCTCTACGACCAGAGTGCGATCTCGAGCGGGAGCGGACGGGGCCTGGCCGGCGGCGCGATCTTCAAACAGGACGGCACGCTCGCCGTCACCGTCGTGCAGGAAGGGCTCGCCCGCGTGGGGCGAGAGGCGACGGCGTGACCCGCCGACATCGTGGTCGTGCCCTCCTCGGCGCGACCGCCTGCGCGGCGCTCGTGCTCGCGGCGTGCGGTGGCGACGACGACTCGGCGCCGGCCGAGGCGCCGGAGGTCACCTTCTCCACCCAACCGAGCGCCACGCCGTCCACGGTCGAGGTGACGGCACCGACGGCCGACACCGGTGCGGCCACCTCGGCCCCCGACTCGTCGGCCGTGCCACCGACGTCGGTGCCCGACACGGCCGCGGCGCCCACCGTGGCGCTCGGCGACCCGGCGATCTCGTTGCTGCCGATCGCCTCGTTCGAGCAGCCGGTCGACCTGGCGTGGCGCACCGGCGACACCACGGCGTACATCGTCGAACGCGTCGGACGTGTCACGCCGCTGCGCGACGGCGTCGCAGCCGCAGCCGTGCTCGACATCACCGATCTCACCGAAGGCGAGGGTGAGCGCGGCCTGCTCGGGCTGACGTTCACCGCCGACGGCTCGCTCGCATACGTGAACCACACCGACAACAGTGGCGACACGGTGATCGCCGAGTATTCGGTCGCCGCCGACGGCACCTTCGACGAGTCCTCGCGGCGCGAGCTGCTCACGATCGAGCAGCCGTACGCCAACCACAACGGCGGCGACGTCACCATCGGCCCCGACGGCATGCTCTACATCGGCATGGGCGACGGCGGCGACGGCGGCGACCCGCAGCGCCACGCGCTCAACGTGTCCAGCCTCCTCGGCAAGATGCTGCGCATCGACCCGACGCCATCGGGTGGCGCGCCGTACACGGTGCCGGCCGACAACCCGTTCGTCGGCGTGGCGGGAGCCCGACCGGAGATCTGGGCGGTCGGCCTGCGCAATCCGTGGCGGTTCAGCTTCGACAGCGCGACCGGCGACCTGTGGATCGCCGACGTCGGGCAGAACGTGCTCGAGGAGATCGACGTCGCCTGGGCGGCCGACGGCGGTGGGCGAGGACTCAACTTCGGGTGGAGCGCGTTCGAGGGGACCCAGCGGTACAACGACGACCAGCCGCCCGACGGCGCCACGCCTCCGATCCACGAGTACGAGCACGGCGACCTCGGCTGCTCGATCAGCGGCGGCGCGGTCTACCGCGGTACCGAGATCCCTGCGCTGGTCGGCTGGTACGTGTGGGGCGACTACTGCAGCGGGCAGATCCAGGGTCTGCGGGTGGAGAACCGGGCGCTCGCCCAGGTGCTGCCGCTCACCACGCAGTCGCAGAACACGGCCATCCGCGTCGGACCCGACGGCGAGCTGTGGGCGATCTCGATCGGTGGCCAGGTCGCTCGCGTCGTCGCCGGCTGATCGGCGCCGCTCGGGGGGTTCGGCGCATCCGCGTGACGCGGGGCCTCAGAGCAGGTGGCGCCGCATCGCGATGCGGGGCTGCACGTCGAGCCCGATGTCACGTTCGTGCTGGCGCAGCGCGCGCAGTTCCGACCCGCACTCGTGTGCCGACAGCTCGCGGAAGCCGCGCCGTTCGTAGTACGGCCCGTTGAACGGCACGTCGCGGAACGTGGTCAACGTGATCGCGTCGAACCCGAGGTCGGTCGCCCATGCGACCACGGTGTCGAGCAGCGCCGTGCCGATGCCGCGCCCTTCGTAGGCGCCGCGCACACTCACCTGGTCGAGGTGGGCATCGTCGTCCATCATCGAGGCGACCGCGTAGCCGACCACCAGATCGCCGTTCGCGGTGTCGACGACCACCCAGCCGCTGTCGCTGTCGACGTGGCCGAGCAGCACCTCGGGCGCGGGCGGTTCGTCGTCGGCGATCTCGTCGAACCCGAGCTCGGGCGGGAAGCCGCGGAACCGACCGCCGGCGTCCACCTCGACCTCGCGCATCGCGTCGACGTCGGCCGCCGTGGCGGGACGCAGCTGCAGCGGGGCTTCCATCGGGCGGATCATGCCACCCGTTCGAAGTCGACCGAGCGATCCTCTGGCGACGTCGCGTTGAGGCGGACGACGATCCGATCGCCCGGGTCGACGCCGCGTGCGTTCACCCGGGCGACGACGGCGAGGTCGCACAGCTGGATGCGGGCACCGCGGTCGTCGACGTCGGTGACCAGCGCGTCGAACGTGCGCCCTTCCTGCCCCTGCAGCACCACCGCCTCCACGAGATCCACGACCAGACGGTCGAGCCGGTTGCCGGTCGCGTCGGCGCGAGCCATGACCTCGGGTAGTTCGGCGAACGCCGCCTGCACGTCGTCGGGCACTGGTCGCCCGTTCGCGACGGCGAGCGCGGCGAGCACCACGTGGCGGTCGGCGAGACGGCGCAGCGGTGCGGTCGCGTGTGCGTAGGTGGCCGCCATCGCTGCATGCCAGGGCACCACGCCCGCCTCGAACGGCACGTAGCGCGCCCCGCCCCCGGCGCGACGCACGGCCAGGATCATCGCGGCGTGGCGTGCTTCGTCGCCGCGCAGGGTCGCCTCGAAGGCGACGAGCGACATGTCGGCAGGCCAGGCGATCCCCATCGCCCGCGCCGTGTGCCGCAGCCGTTTCACCTGCCGCTCGTCGGGTTCGTCCATCACCCGGAACAGACCGGTCCCGGCGTCGAACAGCGCATGGGCGACCGCGAGGTTGGTCGCCAACGAGAGCGAGGCGTTCTGGTCCTCCGACGCCAGACGGGGGCGGTAGACGATCCGATAGCCACCGTCGTCGTGTTCCACTTCCTGCTCCGGCGCCTCGAGCCGACCGGCGCCCCGACGCACGTCGGCAGCGGCCATCCGGCGGGCGAACTCCGGCATCTCGGCGGGCAGGTCGCCGGGAGCCACGCGGTCGTAAGCGAGCTTGGCCCTGCTCCGGATGACCGCCCGCTCGACGCCGTCGAGGCGCGCCTCGCCCGCGGCGTCGAGGCGCACGACGAACACGACCGCCGGCCGAGGGCCGTCGGGCAGCAGGCTGGCCGCACCTTCGGACAGCGCCTTCGGGTAGAGCGGTGCCTTGCCGCCCGGCACGTACATGGTGGTGCCGCGGCGCCACGCCTCCTGGTCGAGCGCGTCGCCCGGGCGTACGAACCAGCCGACGTCGGCGATGGCGTAGTGGAGCAGCAGGTCGTCGCCGATGCGCTCGAGGTGCAGCGCCTGGTCGAGGTCGGTGCTGTCGGCGGGATCGAGGGTCACGAACGGCACGTCGGTGCGGTCGACGTGGTCGGCGCCCGGCACACGCCGGACGGCCGCCGCCGCTGCATCGTGCACCTCGGGCGCGAAGTCGCCGGCGATCTGCAGCTCCGCACGGATGCGGGAGAGTCCGTCGTCGATCTCGCGTGACCGCGCGAGGGCGGTCCGCATCAGCGACCGACGAAGCGGGGGGTCCGCTTCTCGAGGAAGGCCCGCACACCCTCGCGGTGGTCCTCGGTCTGGAACAGCTCGCCCAGGCTGGCGCTCACCCAGCGGCCGAGCTCGACCCAGTCGGGGTCGAGGGCGGTGCGGAGTCCGGCCTTGAGCCGCTGGACCGCGAGCGGTGGATTCGCCGCGATGCGGGCGGCGAGTGCACGTGCGGTCGGCAGCAGGTCGTCGTGGGCCACGACGCGGCTCACGAGCCGCAGCTCGAGCGCCGTCGGGGCGTCGATCACGTCGCCGGTGAAGAGCAGTTCCGCAGCTCGCTCGCGGCCGACGAGTTGGGCGAGGCGCCCGAGCCCGGCGACGTCGCTCACCAGGCCGCGCAGCACGAAGAGCTCACCGAACTTCGCCCGCTCGGATGCGACCCGGATGTCGGCCATCATGGCCAGCTCCATCCCCCAGCCGACTGCGGCGCCGTTGACGGCGGCGATGACCGGTACGTCGGTGTGCAGCAGTGCGTCCGCCGCCGGGGTGAGGCGCGGTGCGCGCGCCCCGGTGCCGGTGTCGAGCGGGGCCTTGCCCTCGGCGCCGCCGCCCATCACCTGGCGCACGTCGTCGCCGCTGCAGAACGCCGGGTCGGCACCGGTGACGATCAGACAGCGAGCGCCGGCAGCCTGCGCCCCACGGACCAGCCGCTCGAGCTCGGCGTACATGCCGTGTGTCAGGGCGTTCCGGGCATCCGGCCGGTTCAGCGTGATGACACCGACACGGTCGTCACCGAGCTCCCAGGTGACCGGCACCGCCGGCGATTCGTCCGTCTTGCCAGGGCTCATGACGGGCACGGTAGTGGCCTGCCAACCGGCGTGCACGAGCGGGGTCGGCACGGACGGTTCACCCCGTGCCTCGTCGACGCACCATGCCCGATCGCGGATTCACGCTGGTGGAGATCGTGGTCGCCGTCGTGCTCGTCGGCATCCTGGCCGCGGTCGCCGTCGTGGGTGTCGGGCGCCTGAGCGGCGAGGGCACGACCGCTGCATGTACGTCGTCGCTCGATGCGGCTCGGGCCGCGACGTCGATGCACCTCGCGTCCACCGGCACGGCACCGACCTCGTTCGGCGACCTGGTGTCGAGCGGCGCGCTCACGTTGCCGGCCGGCGTGGTCGTCGATGCCACCGGCACCCGACTCGAGGGATCGGGCTGGGCGGTGACGGCCGCTGGAGGCATGGGCACGCTCGCATGCGAGAGCGCAGCAGGGAGTGGGTCGACGGCAGCGCCGACCACCGTCCCCTCGGGGTATGCCGGCGTCGTGCTCGCCGACGGCCCCATCGGGTACTGGCGGCTGGAGGAGACCTCGGGCACCGACGCTGACGACGCCGGCGCCGCCGGCGCGGCGGGAACTCGGGCGCTCGCCGCGCAGCCGACGGCGGGCGCCGTCGGCGAGGGGTCGGCATCGGTGTTCGCCCCGCCGGGCATCGGCGGCATCACCGTGTCGGTGACGGCCGGGAGCTCACTCGATCGTGGTGCCCCGTTCAGCGTGGAGGCGTGGATCTCGCCGAGCGATGCGGGTCAGAACGGGGGCATCGTCGAGAAGGCGATCGGCGGGGTGGTGAACACCCAGTTCCTCCTCTTTCTCGAGGGTGGGCGACTCGTGTTCCGCACCATCGGCACCACGAGCTGGGGCCAGGGGTACACCGGCTTCGTCCCTCCGGTGGGTCGGTGGACCCACGTCGTCGGCACCTACGACGGCTCGACGTTGCGCATCTACGCGAACGCGTCGCTGGTCGGATCGCTCGCCTGGTCGGATCCGATCGTCACCGGTGCCGGACAGGTCTACATCGGCCGGCTCGGGAGCAACGTGTACGCGTTCCGTGGCTCGATCGACGAGGTCGCGATCTATCCGACGGCGCTCAGCGCGTCACAGATCGCCGCACACCACGCCGCAGCGACCCCCTGACACTGCGGGCCGACCGTCACCGTCTCAGCGGCGGGCGCCCATGAACATGCCCTTCAGGGCGTCGTAGTGCTCGATGCAGTGACCTGCACCCAGCACGACGGCCTCGAGCGGCACGTTCGACATCTTCACCGGCACCTGCGTCTCCCGCTCGATGCGGCGGGCGAGGCCGCGCAGGAGGCCGCCGCCGCCCACGAGGTACATGCCGCGCACGAGGAAGTCCTGGGCCAGTTCGGGCGGTGCCTTCGCGAGGCAGCGCACCACCGACGACACGATGCTGCTCACGACGTCGTCGATCGCGAACCGGATCTCCTCGGGGGTGAGCACCACGGTCTTCGGCAGGCCGGTCATGAGGTCGCGGCCGCGCACCTCCGCCTGGTTCTCGTCCTCACTCGGCTCGGCCGAACCGATCGCGACCTTCACCTCTTCGGCCGTGCGCTCGCCCACGGCGATGCCGTGTTCGCGCCGCACGTAACTCTGGATCGCAGCGTCGATGTCGAAGCTGCCCACGCGTACCGCTTCGAGGGCGACGATGCCACCGAGGCTGATGACCGCGGTCTCGCTGGTGCCGCCGCCGATGTCGATCACCATGTTGCCGACGGGCTCGTCGATCGGCAGGTCGGCGCCGATGGCCGCGGCCATCGGCTGCTCGATGAGTTGTGCGTCGGCGGCGCCGGCACGACGAGCGGCGTCGGTGACCGCGCGCCGCTCGACCTCGGTGATCGCCGACGGCACGCAGATGACGACCTTCGGCCGGGTGAACCGGCTGACGCCGACGCGCTGCAGCAGGAGGCGGATCATCCGCTCGGTGATCTCGAAGTCGGTGATCGCACCGCCGCGCAAGGGACGCACGGCGACGATGTAGCCCGGCGTGCGGCCGATCATCTGCCACGCCTCGCGGCCGGTGGCGAGCACCTCACCGGTCTGACGGTTGAGCGCGATGACGCTGGGCTCGTTGAGGACGATGCCCTTGCCCTTCATGTACACGAGCGTGTTCGCCGTGCCGAGGTCGATCGCGAGGTCGCGTGCCATGGATCAGCCGTTCCCGTCCGCAGCGCCACCGGCTGCTGCTGCATCGGGGCCGCGCTCGTCGTCGCGGCCCACTCGTCCCGTGGGGTCGAACTGGCCGAACGGGCCGGTCGGACCCGTTTGACCGGGCTGTCCCGTCTGTCCCGACTGCCCCATCGATCCGCCCTGACCGGTCTGGTCGTGGCGACGGGCACGGTCCATCACTTCCCGCCGGGCTTCCGGCGAGAGGGCGTCGATGTGCCGACGGAACGTCTGCATGCCGTCATCCTGGCTCGGACGACGGCGCAGACCCAGGATCACCACGGCGACGAGCAGGGCGATGACGAGCGCGATGACGGCAACGGGTTCCAATCAGTGCTCCCGACCGCTGGCCACCGCGGTGGGATCATCGGCGGGATCATCGGCAGGATCGTCGGCCTGATGGTCGGGGGAGGCGACGGTCGCGACCGACGCCGGGTCGACCGGCTCGTGCGCGTTGGTACCCCATCCCGAGCCTGCGCCGGCGTCGCCGTCGTGCCACGTCTCGTGTTTCCAGATCGGCGCGCTCGCCTTCAGCGCGTCGATCGCATAGCGGGCGGCCTCGAACGCCTCGGGCCGGTGTGGCGCACTCACGACGGCGATGACGGAGCTCTCGCCGAGTTCGATGCGGCCGAGCCGGTGCAGCAGGGCGACGCGGCCGGTGTCGGGCCAGCGCGTGCGCAGCTCGTCGACGATCTTCGAAAAGACCGTGGTGCACTGCTCCTCGTACGCCTCGTAGTCGAGGTGCACCACATCGGTGCGGAGCACGCCGCCCTCGTCGACGGCGTGGTCGCGGACGGTGCCGCTGAACAGCACGACGGCCCCGCACGACGGCAGCACGGCCCAGTCGTAGGCCGGCGCGACCGGCAGCGGACCGGCGGTGAGGCCGACCCAGGTGTCGCTGCTGTCGGGGGGCTGCACAGTGCGCATCGTAGCCGTTGCGATGCGCGTCTCCCCGGGGCCGACGAGGTTGCCCGTGCCGATCTCGGCGGATGCAGCGCGCCCGAGGCGCGCGCCCCCGGCCACGGGGCGATGCCACCGGCACGGGATCGCTCACTAACCTGTCGCACTCGTGGAGCGGAGTGGCCCCGACGATGCGCGCGACGACGAGTCGAATGCGCCGGACGACGGTTGGGACGACGACGCCCCGATCTACCCCGCCGCTCCGGTGCCGACCCACGAGCGCGCCTGGCGTCATCCGTCCGAGATCGGCCAGGCCGCATGGGTCACGAGCGAACCGCCCGTCACGATCGGTCGCGGACTGCTCGTCACGAGCGGCGCGATCGGCTCGGCACTTGGGGTGGCGGTGCTCTACCTGCTCCTGCCCGCCGGGGCTCCCTCGCCATCGGCCTCCCCGACGGTCACGTCGTCGGTGGCGTCGCTGCGCCCGTCGATCGTCACCCTCGCCGACGAACCAGCGGTCACCTCCATGCTGCTGAGCGAGCCGACCGAGGTGCGTACCGACGGCCCCGGGCTCACCCTGCCTGCCGCCGACACCCCGAGCACGGTGCTGGTCATGTCGGTCGAAGCCCCGACGCAAGAGCCGCTGTCGGTCGCGGTGGCGATCGAGGGCGACCCGTACGTGGTGACCACCGCGAACGCACTCGAGTCGATCGGGTCGATCGACCTGCTCGGCCCGGGCGACGTCGAGGTGACGCCGCGCATGTCGGCCGAACTCGTGTCGATCGAGGGTGATCTCGCCTACCTCGCGCCGTCGGAGGCGATGGAGGTCGTCAGCTTCGCCGCCACCGCGACCGCCGAGGCGGGCCAGAGCGTGACGGTGCTCGCCGACGATCCGGCGCAGGTGGCGTACGTCGAGTCGGGGACCGCCGGCGGTGTGCCCGAGCTCGATGCAGGGCTGATCGTCGAGGGAACCCCCGTGATCGACGACCAGGGCGCGCTCGTCGCGCTGTGCACGGTGGTCATCGACGGCGACGGCGCACACGTCGAGATGATCCCGGTGATCGACCCGACTGCCGACCCGTCGGTGCCCCCGTCATCGGACGACGGCGCCGGTGTCGACGGAGCCACCGATGCGTCGGTGGCCGACGGCGACACGCCGACCGACCCGACCGCCACCACGATCCCGAGCGGCACCGCCCCAACCGACCGCCCGTCGACCACCACCACCGTGCCCACGTCGGCGTCGGTCACCACCACGACGGCTGCGACCTCGGGGTCGGGTCCTGCAGCGACGCCGTCGGCCTGGGCCGGCCTGCGCTTCGACGGAGCACCGACGTCGGCCCCGCTCACGATCACGGGTGTGGTCGCCGGCAGCCCGGCGATGGCCGCGGGTGTGATGGTGGGCGAGCGCATCACCGCCGTCGACGGGATCGAGGTCACCACGGTCGACGATGTCGCCGCGGCGATCAAGCGCCATCAGCCGGGCGAGGTCATGAAGCTCACGCTGGCGGCCCGCACCACGTCGACGTCGACCACCACGGGGAGCGGCACGGGAGGCACGGGAGGCACGGGTGCGTCGGGCACGTCGGGCACGACCGCCACCACCAGCACGACGGTGGCCACCTCCGGCCAGTCGAGCGGCACCGGCGCCACGGGGACCACCGGCGGCACGCGCACGATCAGCGTCGTGCTCGCCGCCTTCGCACCCACCGTGTGACCCAGGCGGCGCCCATGAGCGCGGCCGCCCCTGCCAGCACCATGCCGCCGAGCGCGAGCTCCTGGCGACGTTTCGGGGTGATCATCGTCCACCACTTCGCCTCGGTGCCCTCCACGTAGGCCTGCTCGTTGGTGATGGTGGGCCGCCAACCGGCCGCCTTCAACCGGTCGTTGGCCACGAGCCACGGCGAGTGGGTGTAGCTGCGCAGGCCGGGCGGGATGGGGCCGCGTTGGAAACGCCAGCGTACGGACGTGACCACCTCCGACACCCGGTCGGGGAGTTGGACGCGAGGGCGGGCCCCGGCAAGCGCTCGCACCTGTGCGGCGGGGATGCTGCCGTCGGGCGCGACGTTGAACACACCGTCGAGCCGTGATGCTGCGGCGAGGACGACCGCGTCCGCGAGGTCGTCGAGGTGCAGGAACTGCGCCGGAGGATCGTCGACCGCGAACCGCTGCCCCATGCCAGCAGCGAGGGCGCGGGCGAGGCCCGACGTGCCGTTCGCCGCCATCGGGACGACCGGTCGCAGCACGGCGACGGTACGCCCGGGCGCGGCGCGACGCCAGTCGTCGGCCATCTGTTCGACGGCAGCGAGTTGGGTCGCGTAGCGGAACTCGGTGTCGGGCCGGAGCACCGCCTCCTCCGTGAGCGGCACGGGGTTGTTGTCCCACGCGCCGTACACCATCGCCGAGGAGACGACCACGAGGTGCTCGGCGCAGCCGAGTCCGGCGAGCATCTCGGCGGCGCCGGCCGTGAGGCTCTCGCGGCGCCGTGCGCGGGTGTCGGGATCGGAGCCTCCTGTGTACAGCGCCACCTCCGCCTGGTCGAGCGGGACCCCGGCGAGGCCGTCGATCGTGGCGAGCCGGCTGAGCACGCGGGTGCCGAGCGCGCTCTCCGCATCGCTCACCCACACCCCGGTCATGCGCTGCACAGTAGGCCGGGTGCCGCCCGCGGGCACGCTCACCCGGTGCCCGCCGTAGCATGCCCCCATGGCCGATGACGACGCCGGTTCCGGCCGGGGCGAATCCGACTTCAATCCCTTCGCGAACATGCCGTTGTTCGGTGATCTCGCGAAGGCCCTCCAGGGCCAGGGCCCGCTCAACTGGGATGCGGCGAAGCAGTTCGCCGCGCTCGCCTCGTCGGGTGGCAGCGTCGGGCCGGGTGGCGTCGCGCTCCCCGCCGGCGGTGAGGCCAACGTCGATCCCACGGTGCGGATCGCGTTCGAGCGGCTGACGCCGATCGCCGAGATGCACGTCCGCGACGTCACCGGCTACGACGGACCGTCCGCGCGGCTCGAGCTCGTCACACCCGGCGTCTGGGCACAGCGCACCCTCGAGGACTACCGGCCGCTGTTCACCGACCTCGCCGTCTCGCTGGCCAGACCGGCGAGCGGTGACGGCGACGACGCCGCGGCCGCCTCCGCCGCGGATCCGATGATGGCGATGATGGCCGGACTCAGCCAGATGATGGCGCCGGCGATGATGGGCATGTCGATCGGATCGATGGTCGGCCGCCTCGGGCTCCGGGCGTTCGGGCAGTACGACCTCCCCGTCCCGCGCACCTCCGGTTCGTTGCTGGTCGTGCCGCGCACGGTCGACCAGTTCGCCGAGGAGTGGAGCCTGCCGGTCGACGAGATGCGCCTGTGGGTGCTCGCCCAGGAGCTCATCGGGCACACGGTGTACTCGCACGAACCGACGCGTGCAGCGATCACCTCGCTCGTGCAGCGTCACGTCGGCGCGTTCCGGGCCGATCCGTCGAGCGTCTCCGACAAGCTCGCCGACCTCGACCTCGACGGCGACGATCCGATGAGCGCGATCCAGAAGGCGTTCGGTGATCCTGAGGTGCTCCTCGGTGCGGTGCGCTCACCCGAGCAGGTCGCGATGGCCCCCGTGCTCGACGCGAGCACCGCCGCCGTGGTCGGCTACGTCGACTACATGGTGGACGCGGTGGCCGCACGGCTCATCGGTGGCGATGCGCTGCGCATCGCCGAGGCGGTCAGACGCCGCCGCATCGAGGCCGGCGCGGAGGACGTCTTCATCGAGCGGCTCCTCGGTCTGCAGGTCACACCGGCGCTCGTGCAGCGCGGCAAGAACTTCGTGGCCGGCGTGGTCGATCGAGCTGGCGAGTCGTCGCTGTCGAAGCTGTTCGCGACGGCCACGTCGCTGCCCACCCCTGCCGAGCTCGACGCGCCGGGCCTGTGGCTCGCGCGCATCGAGCTCTGACCGGCGTGGGCGACGCCGAGGGTCCTGCCGCCTCCGCCGGTTGGAGCGCCCACGAGCGCGAGTACTCGCCGTCGACGTGCATCCCTTCCATCGACGTGGAGTTGGCGCAGTACGCCGAGCGCAGCCGGGCGGCGGCGACGCTCCCCCACCGCTCGCTGGCCTACGGCGACCGTGCCGACGAGCGGCTCGTCGTGTTCGACGGTCCGGCCGGTGCACCGCTGCACGTGTTCGTGCACGGCGGCTACTGGCAGGCGTTGTCCGCCGAGGACTCGCTGCTGCCGGCCCCCGAACTCGTCGGCGCCGGCCATACGTTCGCCGCGGTCGACTACACCCTCGCCCCGCACGCGACCATCGGGACGATGATCGATCAGTGCGTCCGGGCGCTCGAGTGCGTCGTCGCCGACCTGCGTCCGTCGGCGATCACACTGTCGGGCAGCTCCGCCGGCGCACACCTGGCTGCCCACGTCGCGCAGCGCACCGCGGTCGCGATCGACCGGTTGATCCTGTTGAGCGGCATGTTCCAGCTCGAACCGCTCCGGGCCACCACCGTGAACGACGCGCTCGGCCTCGACGCCGACCAGGCCGAGGCGTGGTCGGTCCCGTTGTCACCGCGGCCGGCGTGTCAGGTGGTGATCGTCCACGGCAGGATCGAGACGGTGGCGTTCAAGGCGCAGAGCGCCCGTCTCGCCGCGGCCTGGGGGGTGCCGGCGGTGGAGGTGGACGATCGGAACCACTTCGATCTGGTGCACGATCTCGCGGCGATCGATCTCCGTCTCGGCCC
>CAUJET010000120.1 GCA_963169665.1 Actinomycetota bacterium
TACGCGCGGAACTCCGCTGGTACAGCGGCTTGAACTCGGTGCCAGCGACGTAGGTCTTGGAGCTGCGGTCGTAGGTTAGGTTGCCTGGCGCCAGCTCCGCGTACTTGGCGATGTCCAGCGAGACCTGCGGGATCGACAGCCCGAAGTGCTCGACCAGGTCGGTCCGGTTCAACCGTCCCTCCCATCGCAACCTGAAGTCGATGAACTGTAGCCGGCGCTCCAGCCCCCAGCTCAAGCCCTTGGTCGGTGCGGCGTCGGAAGGCAGTTCACCCATGTATGCGTCTAGAATGTATAGTCGTTTTGTTTGATTAGCGTATCCATTCTACGTGATTTGGTAGAATCCGTCCAGGGAGTTAACACCATGCCGAGCACTATCACCTTGTTCCCCGTCGACAACGGCGACATGACGCTGCTGAAGTTCGGCGACGCCGACGCCACGACGCTGCTAATCGACATCAACATCCGCCAGGATGCCGACGACCCCGACGGGGATGCCCGCGACGTCGCCAAAGACCTGCGCGATCGCCTTAAGCGCGATGCCAACGGGCGGCCGTATGTCGACGCCTTCCTGTTGAGCCACCCCGACCAGGACCACTGCCGCGGCCTCGAACGCCACTTCTACCTGGGCCCGCTGGCGGACTACCCCGACGACAAGAAGGCCGACAAGGACAAAAAGATCGTCATCCGCGAGATGTGGTCCTCGCCGATCGTGTTCCGGCGCGCGAGCAAGAACCACACGCTGTGCTCGGACGCGCAGAAGTTCAACGCCGAGGCACGGCGGCGGGTGAAGCGCAACCGCGACACGGGCTTCGCCGTCGGCGAGGGCGACCGCATCCAGATCATGGGTGAGGACGTCGACGGCAAGACCGACGACCTCGGGCCGATCGTGCGCAAGGTGGATACGAGCTTCTCGACCATCAACGGCAAGTACTCCTCGTACTTCTCGGCCTACCTGCTCGCGCCGATCGATGCGAAGGACGACGAAGAGCTCGAGGAGTGCCTCGCCAAGAACCAGTCGAGCGTGATCATGAACATCACGCTGGCCGCCGACGCGCTGCACCCCGACGGGGCCAAGTTCCTCACCGGAGGCGACGCCGAGGTGTTCATCTGGAACCTCCAGTGGCAACGCCACAAAGACAACAAGGGCGTGCTCGAGTACGACCTGCTGCAGACGCCGCACCACTGCTCGTGGCACTCGCTGTCGAAGGACAGTTGGTCGGATCTGGGCGAGAAGGTCAAGGTGGACGCGGACGCTCGCAAGGCGCTCTCGCAGACCCGCGGCGGCGCCACCATCGTGGCCAGCTGCAAGCCGATCAAGGACGACGACAGCGACCCGCCGTGCATCCGCGCCAAGCGCGAGTACGTCGACATCGTGAACGACGCGAAGGGACAGTTCTTCTGCACCGGCGAGTACCCCAACGCCGATGCCGTTGAGCCGCTCGAGTTCACGGTCAGCCGGCAGGGCCTGCAAGCCCCGTCCAAGAAGCAGGCTGCAGCCAAGCTGGCCGCGGTGGTCTCATCGGCACGCACGCCGATGCCGCACGGCTGACGATGGCCGAAGCCGTCGACGACGCCATCGCGCGCCTCGGTCGGCACCGCGCGGTCGCGCGGGTGGGCACACCGTCGACCACCGGCGGCCTGACGGAGGTCGAGGTAGACATCCGGGTCGAGCTTCCCAGCCGCAGCCGGCACGAGGGGCAGTCCGCGACGGGAGTCCGAGAAGTCGAGACCTGCACGTTCGTCTTCAAGAGCGACTGGCCGCTGTCTGCGCCGCGTCCGTTCCTGCGGGCGGACTTTCCGCTCGACCTGCCGCACATCAATGCGCATCGCCCTGGCCAGGCGGTGTCGCCATGCATTTTCGAGGGCTCGCTGGATGAATTGATGCACCGGTTCGGGGTGGACGCCGTGGTCGACCAGCTGGTGGACTGGCTGCACAAGGCGGCCTCGGGAACGTTGATCGACCTGTCGCAAGGGTGGGAGCCGGCGCGCCGAGACTCCTGTCCGTCGACAATCGTCTTCAGCGCCGAGCAGGTCGCGGCCCTGGCGCCGTTGGACGGCTCGCTCGTAGCGATCAACGCCGGTTACGTCGCCATCGATGGTGGCATCAGCGCGCTCGTCGATCCCAACCTGGTGCCGGTGCCCGAGCCCGCCTTCGACCAGCAGGCGCACCAGAAGGACGACCTGAAGTGGGCGTCGGGGCGCGCCGCCGTGTTCGTTGCCCGCGCGCCGCTGCAGAACGGACAGCCGCAGATCTTCTCGCGTTATCAGCCCGAGACGGTTGCCGACTTCGAATCGCTGCTCGTACGGGCGGCGGACCTGGGCATCGACCGGAACGCGCTGGCCAAGGCCCTGGACGACTACTACGGGCGTGCGATCCTCGTCGCCAAGCAGAACCCACGCACATGGAGCTATGGGCTCTACGCGGTCGTCATCCTGGCGGTCCAACGGCAGGCGTCGCTGGTCGGCGCGCCGGGCCGCAGCATCGAGTTGCTCCCCTACGTGGTCCGCTACGAGATCGAGCCCAATGACCTGTTCCGACGCGCTGTGACGGCACACCCGGCGTTTCATGCCCACGCGCTATCCCCCGAACTCTTGGCAAGGACCTCGGGCCTTGCGGGCGCAGAGGTGTCTCAGCCGATCACGGTCCTCGGCTGCGGGAGCCTTGGCTCCAAGATTTCGCTGCACCTCGGTCGCGCCGGCTTCGGGAAAATGAGCTTCGTCGACAACGAGGCACTGTCGCCGCACAACTCGGCCCGCCACGCGCTGCTCGACTACCCGACCGCACTCGTGCCCAAGCGCAAGGCCGATCTCATGCGCGAGACCTTCGCCCAGTTGTCGCACGCCGGCGCGCGCGCGTTCGACATGGACGCCGTGACGGTGCTGGGCAACCCCGCCAGGTTTGTCGAGGTCGTTCCCGAGGGCACCGTCCTCGTGCTCGACGCCACGGCGTCGTTGAAGGTGCTGGCCGCCCAAACATCTTCGCAGCCGCTGACCCAGTCCGGTACCCGTCTTGCCCGCACTGCGCTGTACGGGCAGGGTCGCTGTGCCACGCTTGCCCTCGAAGGTCGCCAACGCGATGTCACGACCGACGACCTGAGCGCCTTGCTCTTCGAGCGCTGTCGTTGGGATGCCCAACTGCGCGCGGCCCTGAAGGGCACTTCCTCGGAGTTGACGCAGGTCTTCGTCGGCGACAACTGCCGGTCGTTGACGGCACCGATGTCCGACGCCACGGTTTCGCGGTCCGCTGCGTTGGTGGCAATGCAGGTCGAGCGCTGGTTGGCCCACGGACTACCAGAGATCGGCCAGCTCGGGGTCGGCACGCAGCAAGACGACGGGATCGGGATGAACTGGTCCCTCGTCTCGCAAGACCCGACGACGGTCCTACCGGTCTCCGATGACGGCGGATGGACTGTTCGCGTGCTTGCTGGCGTTCGGGCTCACATTAATGCCGACGCGGCGCGTTGGGGCTCGAAGGAGACCGGCGGCGCGTTGATCGGCCATGTGTCACGCGAGGCTCGGATCATCGTCGTTGCAGGTCTGGTCGAGG
>CAUJET010000121.1 GCA_963169665.1 Actinomycetota bacterium
GCGCCGATATGCGAAGCGGTCCGTGTCGTCGAGGCCGCCGTCTGACGGGACCGTGGAGACGACGGTGATCCTGCCCGAGCTCGAGCATCGTCAGTTCATGAACGCGATCTCGCATGTCGCGGGGGACTGGGGTGCGAACGACACGCGTACCCCCGCCCAACGTCTGGCGGACGGCCTGATCCAGTTGTGCAAGGCCTACGCGGCCGGGACGGTGACCGGGGGTCGGGAGAAGCCGACGATCCTGATCGGCTGCACTGCGGAGACGATGGCCGGCCTGTCCGACGAACCTGGGTGGACGTCGCACGGTGATCGGATCCCTGCCGACGTGGTCCGCCATCTCGCGGAGGACGCGATCCTCCGCCGGGTCGTGATGGCGGGTGACGCCGTGATCAACCTGGGAAACCGGGTCAGGTTCGCGACCGACGACCAATATCAAGCGTTGATGATGCGTGACGGCGGCTGCCGGTGGCCCGGCTGTCACATCCCGGCCGCGTGGTGTGAGGTCGACCATCTCGTCCCCGTCCCCGCTGGTGGACCGTCCGATCTCGACAACGAGGTCCTCTGGTGCAGCCACCACCACCACGTGAAACACCGCACCGGGGTGACCGTGCTCGGCGACGCACACCACCTCCACCTGCTCATGCCCGACGGCACCCTCATCGCCTGCCCACCCAAGGGCCACATGCACACGGGCACGAACACGAACAGGGACCCCGGGCGAACAGCCCAGGCGGCGGCCTGAGCGCTCGACCAACCCAACCACTCCCCGAGCACCACCAGGGGACCACGTCGAGCACCCGCCAGCGGTGCAGCCGAGCCTCTGACGGACCCGGCTGCACCGCACACGCACGTACTCACACGTGCGGAAGCAGCAGTCAGGCCTGCGGCAGCCGGTACTCGGTGAGCGCAGGTAGATCGAGCTCACCCGCGGCTCGTGGCGGACACACCAGGTAGCCCTGCACCGTGTCGCAGCCCAGCGCCCGCACGGCCTCGAGGTGCTCCATCGTCTCGACCCCCTCGCTGATCACCTCGAGCCCCAACGCATGAGCTGCATCCACCATCAGCCGCACCACCGTGCGCACCCGATCGCTGTGCAGGTGCTGCACGAAACTCCGGTCGATCTTCACGATGTCCACCGGCAACGTCCACAACTGACCGATCGACGTGAAGCCTGTGCCGAAGTCGTCGAGCGCCACCCGCACGCCCTCGGCGCGGAGCTGGGCCAACACCGACGCAGCTCCGCTCGTGTCGTGCAACACCGCCGTCTCGGTGATCTCCAGCACCAGACGCCACGGATCCAACCCGTACGCGTGCAGCACCTCCATCACCTGGCGATGCAGCTGTGGATCGGCCAGATGCCGGGCGCTCACGTTGATCGCCATCGAGGGCGCCGGCCCCAGCTGCGCCGACCATCGCACCAATTGCTCCAACGCCCGATCGAGCACCAGATGATCGAGTCTGGCCACGAGGCCACATTCCTCTGCCACCTGCACGAACTCCGACGCCGGCACCGGGCCGAACCCCGGGCGATCGAACCGTGCCAGCGCCTCGAACCCTTCCAGGGTGCCCCGTTCAACGTTCACGATCGGCTGATAGTGCACACCGATCGTTCCTCGCTCGAGCGCGAGACCGAGGTCCTTGGCCAGACGCCGCTGGTGCTCCAGCGCCGCCTGCAACTCGGCATCGAACAACCTCGCTCGGCCACGGCCCGCATGCTTGGCGTGGTACACCGCGGTGTCCGCCTCGCGCAGCAGATCGCTGGCCATGAACGACGAGGCCCGAGACACGGCCACCCCCGCACTGCCGGCGAGGTTCACCACGTTGCCCTCCACCAGCACCGGCCCGTGCAACTCCTCGAGCAGACGTTCCGCCACGACCATCGCCTCGTCCTCGTCGCGCACTTGCGGCAGCACCACCAGGAACTCGTCACCGCCGAGGCGCGACACCGTCGCGCCCTTGGGCGCCGCCGTCTCCAGCCGCTCGGCAGCCCGCAACAACACCTCGTCACCCACGCGGTGGCCGTGCTGGTCGTTCACCCGCTTGAACCCGTCGAGATCGAGGTACACGGCAGCCACCCGCCGATCGGCCAGACCCAGCACCGACTGCACCGCGGCCCCGAGAGCTGCATGGCCCCCCGCCCGGTTGCACAAGCCGGTCAAGGGATCGGTTCTCGCGAGACGACTCGAGCGCTGCTCGAGGTGCACGTCCGCAGTGACGTCGTATGCGAACTTCACCACGCCGCGCGGCCGGCCGCGCAGGTCGAAGATCGGGCTGTACGTGGCGCGGATCCAGATCTCGCCTCGCTTGCCGAAACGCCGGAAGCGATCCGACACGAACCGACCCGCCCGCAACTCGTCCCAGAACGCCGCATAGGCCGGTGACTCCGCCTCGTCGGGATCGCAGAACATGCGATGGTGCCGACCCAGGACCTCGTCCGCCGAGTAGCCGGTGAGCGCGAGGAAGTTCTCGTTCACGTCCACCACCACACCGTCGAGGTCGTACTCGACCACTGCCTGGGCCCGATCGATCGCACGGACCCGGCTCTCGAAGTCGACGTTGCGAGCCTTCGCCACGGTGATGTCGTTCGCGAACTTCACCACCTTCACGAGACGCCCGTCCTCGTCGAAGATCGGGTTGTACGTCGCCTGGATCCAGATCTCCCGACCGTCGGCACCGAGGCGCAGGTACTCGCCCTCCGCGAACTCGCCGCGGCGCAGGTGCTGCCAGAACCGCCCGTACTCGTCGCTCGCGACGTACCCCGGTTCGCAGAAGATGCGGTGATGCCGCCCCACGATCTGATCGAGCCGATATCCGGTCATCGACAAGAAGTTCGCGTTCGCGGTGAGCACGGTGCCCTCCATCGAGAACTCGATCACCGCCGTCGACCGATGCAGCCCGGTCAGCTTGCCGCGCAGATCGGCACGCTCCAACTGAACCGTCGTGCAGTCCTCGACCACCACCAGTGCCGCATCCGGCTCGGCGCCGGCGCATGCCTGCAGCAACAGCCATCGTGTCTCGCCGTCGACCGTGGCTCGGCAGTGCCGCTCCAGCACGGACCCATCGGCACCACCCGTCGCCAGGGCACGCAGTCCATGCACCACCTCGTCATCGAGGCCCCATCGGCGGTCGAGACGTTCACCCGGCCGCAACGACCCCTGCGATCGACCCAGATCGTTCACCTCGTCGATCACCAGGTCGGGCAGCGTCACCTGCAGCACCATTCGCGACGCACTCAGGATCGAGATCGCGGCGCGTGGCGCCCACGATGCGCAGGGCAGCATGGATGCCGGGACGACCGCTTCGCCTGCACGCGCTGGTGTCACCACACAGAGATCGGCACATCGGTCCCGGACTTGACACGTCGCTCAGCTTTCACCCGTGAGGGTGACTCCCTGGCGTCGCCGGTCGTCGGCCCGGTCTCGCCGGCCACGCGGTGATACTGGACCGGTGATCTCCACGTGACGAGCCCCTCCACCTCGACGTCCTCGCTCTGCCTCGACTGCGGGCTCTGCTGCGACGGCACCATGCACTCCACCGTCGCCCTCGAACACGCCGACGACCGCGAGACGTTGCTGCGATCCGGCTTCCATCTCCTCCTGTTCGAGGCCGAGGCCCGGTTCGAGCAGCCGTGCCACGCCTTCCACGAGAAGTGCACGATCTACGACGAGCGACCCATGCTGTGTCGCAGCTATCGCTGCGCACTCCTTCGCCAGGTGGACAGCGGCGAGGTGAGCGACGCAGATGCCCGCGCCCTCGTCGCCACCGCGATCGGCCTCCGCGACCGAGTGCGCCCCGCCATCGAAGCGCTCGTCGGTTCGACCAAGACCCACTCGCTGGCGGTACTCATGTGCCGGATGGATGACGCGCTCGCCGCGATGGCTCCGCCGGAACGAGCCCGCACCCACGCTCAGCTCGAGCTCGAGGCCGCCGAACTCCTCACCCTCATCGCCGACCGCTTCGAACCACGATCCGCCTCCACGTCGAGCCAGTGAGCGACGTCCTGACATCTTGCTCGTGTGGCGTCTCGTCCGACAGGCCGGACGGCCAGCCGTTCGCACCGGCGGTTCGATCGGCGCCCGCCCTGCGGTGCCGTCAGGACGTCGCACACCGGCTCGACGTGGGCCTCGACGAACAGCGGGTTTGGTGACCGTGAACGGCGGGTAACCAGCCCGCCGTGGGCACCAGGGGGAGCACGACACGATCGACGTCGGCCCGCCACGTCCGCGTGTGCCCGATCGTGCTCGAACTGGCCATCGTGGCGAGCGTGTTCGGTCTGTACCGGGCCGGCCGCACGATCTCCCGCGACGCCGCCGATCGTGCGTTGCGCAACGCAGCCGACGTCGTCCACCTCGAACGCTCGCTCGGCATCTTCCACGAGCAGTCCGTGCAGGCCTGGGCGATGCGCAGCCAGACACTGGTCGAGTTCCTCAACCGGTACTACGTCTCGGTCCACTTTCCCGTCACCATCGCGTTCCTCGTGTGGGCCTACCTCCGCCACATCGAGGCCTATCGCCTCGTGCGTACCTGGTTCGTCGGGGTCACCCTCGCCGCGCTCGCCCTGCACGTGGCGTTCCCGCTCGCACCACCTCGCATGACCGCCGGCTTCGTGGACACCCTCCGTGTCTTCGGACCGCGCATCTACACCGCGGACCCGCAACGATCCGTCGCCAACCAGTTCGCCGCCATGCCGTCGCTGCACTTCGGGTGGGCGCTCATGCTCGGCGTGTCGGTGGTGGCCATCAAGCGCACCAACCTGAGCCTGCTCGCGCTGGCACATCCGATGGTCACCCTGGTCGCCATCGTCGCCACCGGCAACCACTACTGGCTCGATGCCATCGTCGTCGCCCTCCTCGCCGTGGCTGCCGGCTGGATGGTGCTGATGGCGCACGCCCGCGCGGTCGAGATGCTGCCCCACGCCGTCTCGACCGCTGCACTCGCCCCCGCGCTCAGTCCTGCGCGGCCTCATGCGCTCACTTCTGCGCTCACTCCTGCGCTCACTCATGCGATCACTCAGGAGGCCGCACTGATTCCTCCGCCTGCCTCGGCGCCGATCCGTCCCCCGGCCGGACCCCCTGCCTGGTTGTTGCCGACGCCGCGTCCCGCGGCGTCGGCACACCAGGCCCGGGGCCGCTGCCACCGCCATCACCCACCGGCGGCGAACACCGCACCCGACGAACGCGACCTCGCACACGCAGGCGACCGCGCCCACCCGATGGGACGAGCGCCCTCACGGCACGCGTGACCAGCTTCGGCCCGGGTGCCCTCAGTCCGTACAGTCGGGTCATCGCTCGCCTCGTCCGACTCCTCCGGGCGGGCCCCACCGAAGGAACGACCCCGACATGAGCAAGCCCTCCGTCGACCTCGGCCGCGTCGGCATCTGGTACGGCAGCATCGACGCCCTCCCCACCCCCGAGGCCCAGCGCGCCGCACAGGTGGTCGAAGAGCTCGGCTTCGGTGCACTCTGGGTGGCCGAAGCCGTCGGCCGCGACCCGTTCGTCTCGTCGGCGATCCTGCTGTCGGCCACCAGCGAGCTCAAGCTCGCCACCGGCATCGCCAACATCTACGCCCGCGACCCGATGACCATGGCCGCCGGGCAGAAGACGCTCGCCGAGGCATTCCCCGGCCGCTTCCTGCTCGGCCTCGGCGTGAGCCACGGCCACCTCGTCGCGGGCGTGCGCAAGCACGACTACTCCAAGCCCTACAGCCACATGGTCGAGTACCTCGACCGGATGGACAAGGCGCTGTTCATGGCCCGAGGCCCCGAGGACGACGGTGGCCGACTCCTCGCCGCCCTCGGCCCGAAGATGCTCGAGCTGTCGGCCACCCGCGCCAACGGCTCGCACCCGTACTTCACCACCCCAGAGCACACCGCCATCGCCCGCGAGACCATGGGCGCCGACGCACTGCTGGCCCCTGAGCAGATGGTGGTGCTGGAGACCGACCCGGCGGAGGCACGTCGTATCGCCCGCGCCGGCATGAAGATCTACCTCGGCCTGCCGAACTACTTCAACAACCTGCTCCGCCTCGGTTTCACCGAGGACGACCGCGCCGACGGTGGCAGCGACCGCCTGGTCGACGCGATCGTCGCCTGGGGCACCGAGGAGCAGATCGCCGCACGCGTTGCCCAGCACCACGCCGCCGGTGCCGACCACGTGTGCGTGCAGGTGCTGCAGGACGGCGCTGCCATGCCCGAGGCCCAGTGGCGTCGCCTCGCTCCCGCCCTGCTCGGCTGACTCGCACCCCACCGGACTGACCCCGGACGGTCAAGAACTCGTCTCGGGTTGCTCAAGAACTCGCTGGAAGTGTCGATACCCGACACGTGGAGCGAGCAGGCACGGCGGGATCAAGGGTCGGTCGACGGCGACCCGCCGTGGACCTCCGACGTCGTCGCTGCGCGACCGGGCTGATCGCCAGCCTGGCAGCCGGCCTGATCGCCGCAGGAGCCCCGGCGGCAGTGGCCCTCGCGGGCGAACCGACGACCGACGCCACACCGACCCGAACCGAGTCGGCGTCGCCGTCCACCACCACACCTCCCTCGACCACGTCCAGCACACCGAGCCCGACCACGTCCGAGCCGGCTCCCACCACGACCGAGCCGGAACCCACCACCACGTCCGAGCCGGAACCCACCACGACCGAGCCGGCGCCGAGCAGCACCGCGGCCCCGACGACCAGCGAGGCAGCGCCCGCCAGCACCGAGCCGCCACCGTCCACCAGCGACGCCGCCACCTCGGCGCCCGCCCCGCCGCTCGCCGACCTGGCCAGCTCCGGCCCGGTGGTCGGCGCGACCACCGCCCGTCCGTCGACACGACCGAGCAGCGGCGCAACGACCCGTCCGGCCACCGCCCCGGCGGCGCCCGTCGCTGTCCCTGCGATCGGTCCCGCTACGGCGGGTGGGGTCGATGTCGTCGCCGTGACACCACGCCCGGCGACCGTGCCCGCAGCGGGCCAGGTGGCGAGCGGCGCCATCGGGCTTCCCTCGGTCGGGCCCGTCGCCCGCCCGTCGGGCATCCCCAACGTGTTCACGCTCGCCGAACAGGTCTCGCAGTGGAAGCTCCTGCTCCTGATCGCCGTCATGTCCGGACTCGGCGCGGCTCTCCTGGTGCGCCTCGGTCGGCGTGACCAGGCCGCGATGGACGCCATCCACCTCGACCTGATGCTCGGGCTCGAGCGGGAATCCCCCGCACCACCTCGCTCCTGACCGATCGGCATCCTTGGCCTGAACATGGCGGATAGTTCGCCACAGCGCCATCCGTCGTTCACCCGAGGTTCGGTCCCACTCCAACTGGCTTTCCTACGGTCCGACGAACCCATCGACCGGAGGAATGCTCATGCATCGCACCCATCGTCGTGGGTGGCGGATCGGCGTGGCCTCGACTGTTGCACTTGCAGCCGTCGTGGGCGCCGGCGTCACCCCTTCGACAGCCGCCCCACTCGACCGGAACGGCGACCACGACCGGCACGGCCATCACAACGACGAGGAGGCCTTCGCCCACATCGGTACGTTCGACGTGCGCGACAACGGCACCACCGTGGCCGAGATCGTCAACGCCACCAAGGACGGCCGCACGCTCGTCTACACCGACTCGGCCACCGGCAAGGTCGGTTTCGTCGACATCCGCGACCCGAAGCACCCGGTCGCCGCCGGCACGATCACCCTCGGCGGTGAGCCCACGAGCGTGGGGATCACCAGCAAGTACGCCCTGGTCTCGGTCGACACGAGCAACGGCAACTTCGTCGCACCCACGGGCACCCTGTTCGTCATCGATCTGGCGACACGGGCGACCGTGCGCACCATCGACCTCGGCGGCCAGCCCGACGCCGTCGACATCTCGCCCGATGGTCGCTACGCCACCGTCGTCATCGAGAACCAACGCAACGAGGGCATCAACGGCGCACTCATCCCGCAGCTCCCCGCCGGCACTGTCGTCGTCCTCGACATCGACGGCAAGCCGGCCAAGTGGACCAGCCGGCTCGTCGACCTCACGAACCTCCCGGGCATGTACGCGCCGACCGACCCGGAGCCCGAGTACATCGACATCAACGATCGCAACCAGGCCGTGCTCTCCTTGCAGGAGAACAACCACCTCGCGATCATCGACCTGCGCAGAGCCAAGGTCGTGAGCAGCTTCACCGCCGGCACCGTCGACCTCGTCAACGTCGATGCCGTCGAGGAGAAGCTCGGGCCGCAGAAGAAGGGTCGCATCATCCTCGCCGACTCGGTGCTCGCCCGTCGCCGTGAGCCCGACACCGTCGCCTGGATCGACAACAAGACCTTCGTCACCGCCAACGAGGGCGACTACACCGACGAGAGCGGCAAGGAAGGTGGCAGCCGCGGCTTCACCGTCTTCAACACCAGCGGCACCGTCGTGTTCGAAGCCGGAGCCTCGTTCGAGTACGAGTCGATCCGCGCCGGTCACTTCAATGAGACCCGCGCCGCCAACAAGGGCATCGAGCCCGAGGCTCTGACCGTCGAGAAGTTCGACCATCAGAACCTGCTGTTCGTCGGCGGCGAGCGCAGCAACGTGGTCGGCGTGTACGACGTCAGCAAGGGCGCTCCCAAGTTCCTCCAACTGCTGCCCACCGGCATCGGTCCCGAGGGCATGAAGGCGATCCCCAAGCGCGACCTCCTCGTCGTCGCCGCCGAGACCGCCGCCGGGATCTTCCCGTCGATGATCACCATCTACGAGCGCGACGACGACGCGAAGCCGTCGATGACGCTCGTCAGCGGCAACGACGCCAACGGACTCCCGCTGCCGTGGAACGCGATGAGCGGCCTCACCGCCGACCTCACCGATGCGAACACGCTGTACGGCGTGAGCGACTCGATCCTGGCCGAGGCCGGCATCCACACCATCGACGTCTCGTCGGTGCCCGCCGTCATCACCCGTCGCGTGCTCGTCACCGACGCGGCCGGTGCGGTGCGCAACGACCTCGACCTCGAAGGCATCGCTGCCGCTCCCGAGGGTGGCTTCTGGCTCGCCTCCGAAGGCCGGGTCACCGCCGGCAGCTCGCGGCCGAACGTGATCCTGAAGGTCGACGCCAACGGCGTCGTCCAGAGCGAGGTGCCGCTGCCCGCCGCACTCGTCGCCGGGGCCGGCAACGACGGCCTCGAGGGCGTCGCCGTCACCGGCGTCGGCACCACGCAGTACGTGTACGTCGCGATCCAGCGCCCGTGGGCCGGCGATCCCGCCGAGACCGTGAAGATCGGCCGCTACGAGGTGGCGACCGGCGCGTGGACGTTCGTCCAGTACGCACTCGACGTGATGACCCTCCCGGCCGGCGCTGTGATCGGGCTCTCGGAGATCACCCCGCTGCCGAACGGCACGTTCGCGATCATCGAGCGCGACGGCCTGGCCGGCACGCAGGCCGTGCAGAAGAAGATCTACGGCGTCGATCTGGCGACCGCCGACTTCCAGCCGTTCGGCTCGCCGCTCACCACGGTGCCCAAGGTGTTGCTCGCCGACGTCCTCGACGAACTGCAGGCCAACACCATCTACACCCCCGACAAGCTCGAGGGCCTCGCCGTCGCCGCCGACGGTGAGGTGTACATGGTCACCGACAACGACGGCCTCGACAGCGCGCTCGGCCAGACGCTGTTCCTGGGCCTCGGGCCGGTCGGCTCAGCCCTCGCCGGCTGATCGTTCCGGAGAACCAGGAGCACGAGGGGGTGCCGGGGACGTGACCCGGCGCCCCCTCGTCGCGTTCCCTCAGCTCAGGGCTCGCGGTACTGGGCTCGTGGACGGAAGCGCAGCACGGGCTCGTCGTATTCCTCGAACGCGTGGGCGAGCCATCCGGCCGTGCGGGCGATGGTGAACACCGCCTCGCCCGCGTCGGGCGCCATGCCCGCCACGTACGCGAGCGCCGCCAGCGCGACGTCGACGTTGGGCAGCTCACCCCGCCGACGAGCGGCGGTGATGAGCGCATCGACCTGCGCCATCCGACGGTTGCCCGGCCATGCCTCGTGCAGCAGGTCGAGCAGCACCCGTGCCCTCGGATCGCCGCGTTCGTACAGCTTGTGACCGAACCCCGGGTACAACCCGTTGCGCTCGTACGCCTCCGCCAACGCCACGTCGCTGCTGGTCGCCTGGGCGCGATCGAGCACCTGTCGCACGAGCCGGCTCGCTGCCCCGTGGTACGGCCCGCTGATCGTGGCCAGCCCCGCAGTCACCGCCGCGTACGGATCGGCACGGGTGCTCGCCGCCACCCGTACCGCGAGGGTGCTCGCCGCGAGCTCGTGGTCGGCGAGCAGCACCAGCGCGGCGTTCATCGCCGTCACCCCGCCCGTCGGTGGGCGGCCGGGCGCGAGACGTGCCCACAGCCGACCGGCCACGGTGCTGCGCAGGGGAGCGCGGTCGGGCAGGTGCAGCCGCGGCGTGCGCCCGTCACCCGCGATCGGCAGCGCCCCCACCATCGCGCTCACCATGCGCCGGCCGACCACCGCTGCGTCGCTGCGCCGATGAGGATCGGTCACCGCCGCGGCGTATACGGCCCACGCCAACCGGTCGGACATGCGACCACCGGCGGTCATCGCCGGCGCGTCGCCGAGCGACACCTCCGGCCACGGGGCGTCGAACGGCGCGAACTCGCCCGACCACAGCAGCCCGGCCACCTCCTCGAACGGACGTGTACGGGCAAGTCGACTGGTCTCGTGGCCGCGGTAGCGCACGCGTTCGCGTTCGATCGTCGTCAGCGACGTCTCGATCACGATGTCGAGCGCCGCCGTGCGGCTCGACCTCCGAGGCCGGCCACGGCGAGCGAGCGCCTCGATGTCCCCCGGGTCGAACAGGCTCGAACGGCCGTCGGCCGCACGATGGCTGCGCAACACGCCACGGCTCACGTAGGCGTAGAGCGTGGGCGGCTTCACCCCCAACCGTCTCGCCGCCTGCGCCACCGTCATCTGCTCCATCGCCCGATCATCCCTTCGCTCGTGTCGCGTCTGGTCGCCAACGCGTGGATACGACGCGGTGGCGAACAAACGCGGTGTCGCGTGTGGTCGCCAACGCGTGGATACGACGCGGTAGCGAACAAACGCGGACGTTCCGAAGTTGACGATAATCAACGTTGATCAACAATCCTCGCGCTCGCACCATGGGTGCATGACGACGATCGAACAGATCATGAGCACACCCGTGGTGACCGCGACGCAGGACGAGGCACTCGCCGGCGTGATCGAGCGAATGCACCACCGCCGCGTCGGTTCAGTCGTGGTGATCGACGGCGAAGGCGCAGTGCGCGGCGTGATCACCGAGCGCGACGTACTCCGCCAGTCGGCGACCCGGCGGGCCGACCTCGGCGACGTGGCGCACACCATGACCGCACCGGCCGACGTGATCGACACGTCGCTCGACGCCACGGCCGCGCTGCGGATCATGCGCGAGCGCGGCTATCGGCACATGCCGGTGGTGCACGACGGCGAACTGGTGGGCGTCGTGTCGCTGCGCGACCTGATGCGCATCACCGACCTCCGCCCGGCAGAGGTGCCCCGCGGCCTCAAGGGAGTGGTCGTCGCCCACAACCGGGTGGGCGACGTACGCGGCGCGGAGGGGGTATAACACAACCCCCAGTACACGGCCCTAGATCA
>CAUJET010000122.1 GCA_963169665.1 Actinomycetota bacterium
CGCGCGTCTCGACGGCGTTCTGCACTGCGATGGTGAGCACCGACAGGGTTGCGCCGATGCCGAGGCCGAGCACGATCATCCACATCGATGATGCGACCCGCCCGATGGCTGGCCGCATGGTGGACAGCAACCACAACCCGCCGGCGGCGACGATGGTCCCGATGATCGGGAAGATCTTGTAACGGCCGGTGCGTGTCGTCAGGCGACCGACGACAAGTGAGGCGACCATCAGTGCGAGCATCAACGGAAGGAGCAACAGGCCGGCGTTGGTGGCTTGGCGGCCCTGGACGCCTTGGAAGAACAGCGGGAGGTAGACGATCGCTCCGAACATCGCCGCGCCGGCGAGGAACGCCATCGACACCGATGAGCTGAAACCGGGCCGGTTGAACATGCGCAGCGGGATGACCGGTTCGGCGACTCGTCGTTCCCACCAGATGAACACGGCGCCGGCGATGACGGCGAGCACGTAGAGGCCAACAGTGAGCGGTGAGCCCCATCCGTACTCGTCGCTGCTCCACGCGGTGGCCAACAGCAACGACACCACCGACAGCACCAGCAGTCCAGACCCGGTGAAGTCGAGCCGGTGCGGTGTCGTGTGGAATGGGAGACGCAACACGACGCCGGTGACGAAGAGCGCGGCGATCCCGATCGGGATGTTCACGTAGAACACCCAACGCCACGAGAAGTGATCGGTGAGCAGACCACCGATGAGTGGGCCGAGCACACTGGCCAAGGCGAAGGTGCCGGTGAGGTAGCCGGTGTAGCGGCCACGTTCTCGTGGTGGGACGATGTCGCCGACGATGGTGAACGTCAGTGACATCAGCCCGCCGCCACCGATGCCTTGCAAACCGCGGAACACGATCAGCTGCCACAGCGACTGCGACAGGCCACACAACATCGACGCGATGAGGAACAGCACGATGGCGGTCTGGTAGATGCGTTTGCGGCCGTAGAGGTCGGAGATTTTCCCCCACAGCGGCATGCTCGCCGTCGAGGCCAACAGGTATGCGGTGACGACCCACGACAGGTGATTGATGCCGCCGAACTCGCCAACGATCGTCGGGAGCGCGGTGGACACGATCGTCTGGTCGAGCGCTGCGAGCAGCAGGCCGGTCATCAGCCCGATGATGACGATGGTGCGTTCGCGGTGCGTCAGATCCGGCATCTGCCCAGCCGATACCGTCGTGTTCACCGGACAGTCACCTGCAACGTCTCCAAGCCGCGCAGGGTGAGGCTCGGGCGCCACACGGGAGTCGTGTCGGCGTCGATGGTGGGAAAACGGGCGAGCAGTCGTTCGAACACAACTTCGCCCTCGAGTCGGGCCAGTGGCGCGCCGAGGCAGTAGTGGATGCCGGCGGCGAAGCTGAGGTGCTGGGTGCCTGTTCGGGTGATGTCGAAACGGTCCGGGTCCTGATAACGGTCGGGGTCGCGGTTGGCGGCGCCGAGCAAGGTGAGCACGACCTGGCCGGCGTCGATGTGGTGACCGGCGATGTCGGTTTCCTCGAGCGCGGTCCGCGCGTCGAGCTGAACCGAGCTCTCGTAGCGCAGCATCTCCTCCACTGCGCGGTGTCCGAGGGTGGGGTCGCTCCGCAGCATCTGCATCTGGTCCCGGTTTCGCAGCAAGCTAATTAGGCCGTTGCCGATGAGGTTGGTGGTGGTCTCGAACCCGGCCGCGAACAACAACACGATCGTGGCCACCAACTCGTTCTCGGACAGTCGGTCTCCGCCATCACTGACCCCGATCAACCCACCGATCAGATCGTCGGAGTGCCGATTCCGCCGCTCGGCGATGAGCGACCGGAAGTAGTCGTTCATCGTGTTGCTCGCGGTTTCAGCGGCGGCGATCGTCTCAGCGCTTGCCATCGGCTCGAGCGCGCCGGCCGCGTCGCGCACGATCCAGCGGAACTGCTCACGGTCCTCGATCGGGACACCGAGGAGCTCGCCGATCACTCGCACCGGCAAAGGGAAAGCAAGCACGTCCATGACATCACCGCCGCCAGCGTCGGCGAGCTGATCGAGGACCTCATCGACCATCGCTTCGACCGCCGGACGCAACTCATCGACCCGCCGGGGCGTGAACTCGCGGGCGACAAGACTTCGCATCCGGGTGTGATCGGGTGGGTTCATCCGCAGCATCGAGTACCGCGAGATGATCGGCACCTCCCGATCAGCGCTCTGCGCAGACGAACCAAAGATGCGCTGCACTTCGTCGCTCTTGCCGAACCGAGGATCGCGCAGCTCGTCGTAGCGGGTCGCGACCCACAGCGGCAGGACTGCGCTGTGGTGCACCGGCGCCGTCTCGCGCAGCTGGCGGTAAGCCGGGTACGGATCAGCACGAACGGCTGGGTCGCTGAACAAGCCGACAAGCACGTTGTCGGCGGCCTCGGTGATCAGGTTGTCGGTCGTGGCCATCAGGTCCCTCCAGTGGTCGTTCGTCGGCTTTGCCGCGGTGTTGGCTTCCCGCCGATTCCTCGCAGAATGACGTTCGATATTGCGTCGGCGCGGTTGGCAAGGTCTCCGCTGGTGCCGAGCAGAAGGTGCTGCATGCCCGTCACCAGGACTGCGCCGTAGACGACGGACGCGGCGGCGCTGACGTCGTCGATGTGAAGTGACCCGTCGTTGTGGCCGTCACGTAGCGCCTGCCGGATCGGTGAAAGGATCGCCACATCGACGCCTGCAGCGATGTCGACCAATGAAGCCGCCCGGCCCAGTTCGGCGAACAACAACCGGTAGGTCGGGCCGTGCTCGCCGATGAACACCAGATGCGCTCGCACCAGTCGAGCCAACCGTTCGCGTCCCGTGCCGGGCTCGGCCGCGACGTCGGACAGCGTGGCCGTCATCTGACGCAGGGTTCGCGAGAGCAGGTGGGCGAGAATGTGTTCCTTGCCGGGGAAGTAGTAGTAGAGCGTGGCGCGTGGAATCCCAGTCGCCTTGGCGAGATCGTCGATCCGGGTTGCGTCGAGCCCGTTGTCGGCAAACACCGGCGCAGCGAGATCGATCCGATCCGCCAACTCGTCCGGTAACGGTCGTACCGCAGTCGCCGAGCGATCGATCATTCCTGCACGCCCGTGAAACCCGGCATGAACCGTTCGATCGGGATGACGATGAACGTCGCGGTCGCCTCGGCGATCAACTCCAGGCCGTCGCGTGTGTGCGCGGTCGCCGACATGTGCAGCTTGCGTTCCTCGCGCTGATCCAAACGTGCACGGAAGATGAGCGGCGCGCCAATGGGCGTCGGCGATCGATAGGTGACCGTCAACCGGCCTGTGAATGCCGGGACCTTGTGGATCGACAACACGTACCCCATCACGTCATCGAAGATCGCCGCGACCACGCCACCGTGAGCTCGGCCAGGCGCACCTTCAAAGGCGGCACCCAACACCGTCTCCGCAACCGCATCGCCGTTGTCAGAATGAACCTCGATCGCGACGCCCATCGGATTCGCGGCGCCGGACACGACACAGTCGGGAAAGTGCGAGAGCCGTTCACCGTCGGCGGGCGGTTCGCCGAACGTTGACGGCCCGTCACCCATGCTCATCAAAGAGCGATCGCGTTCGCTACCAGTCTCGAGTTGCTCGACCACCGGCAGGATCGCGTCGATCAACTGCTCGAACAGTTCATCCCGGGCATCGTGGCGCACGAAGCCGTGACCGAGTCGGCGGAGCAGCGTGGCGGCACGGATCCGTGCATCGGTCACTCCGAACCGTTCGTCGGGCGCTGTCGCCGTGCCGACGATTGATGACTCTTGCATCCATGACTCCCGATGGTTGAACGTGACGATTGGACGATACGTCTAAGCTACGGGATCAAGTGATGCGTTGCACAACGGAGGGCTACGTGACCACCCGAACAACTCTCATCGCGAGGCGCAGGATCCGTCCGAGCCGTCGTCAGCACGACGCGGAGCGCATTGCCATCGCCTGGCGGACTCTTCGCCGTGGTCCAGCGGCACGCGGAATGCGCCGGTACGCGTGGGCGCCGACCGAACCACAGCTCGACCTGGGGCAGATGGACACTCTTGATCTCCTCGTCCAGCATGGTGAGTGGACCATGCACGAGTTTGCGATGGCGCTGTGCATCGAGCCGTCCACGGCAACGAGAGCCATTGCCCGGCTCGTCGACGCGGGTCTGGCGGAGCGGAGCACGCATCGGACTGACAAGCGAATGACGGTGGTCCGTGCAAGCCAGGATGGGCGCGCCATGCAGAAGCGGCTTGCGATGCGACGACTCTCTGCGGTGGGCGAGGCACTCGATGGTTTCGACAGTGGTGACCGCCGACGCCTCGCCGATCTGCTGGAACGATTCATCGCAGGTCTCGACACGGTGGTACTCGCCCGGCCTTCGACCTGCTTGTCGCATCGTCAGACCAGTTCGAAGCCGCT
>CAUJET010000123.1 GCA_963169665.1 Actinomycetota bacterium
CCGACAACGTGACGTCGTGTGCGTCGCACACGTCACCAACTCGATGGCCACCGACGGCGACGACTTCAAGAAGGGCCACGACAACGGCACCGACCGCATTCTTCGCCTCGTCGCCGCCATCGCCGAACGCTGGGTGGCATCTGTGGAATGACACAACGGTGCGACGTCCGGCTCGGATAGCTGAAGAACGGACGGATGTCGCCTGCCACGGCGCGCTGAATGCGCCGCTACCGTGGCTGAGACCACCACCGAGAGGGGCGCCCGCATGGGTGAACCGACAGTTCCTGGTCATCTCGTCGAGGCGCGACGCACGCCGCTGTTCGACGCCACGACGTTGCCCGACGCGCTCGCCACCTCGCACCGCACGACGGTGTGGGCTGAGATGCGTGTCCAGGCCGGCAGCGTCCGGTACGTCGACCTCGAAGGTGACGCGCCTCGCGACGAGCGCCTCGAGGTGGGGGAGAGCGCGGTGATCGTTCCGGGGGTCGAACATCAGGTCGAGCCGTCGACCGACGCCCGGTTCTACGTGCAGTTCTTCCGTGAACCCGACGCACCAATGGTGCCGGGCGTGGTCGCCGCACCCACCGTCGACAGATCTGGTCCGTGGGTGCACCGTGGACGGGATCTCGACGACGAGGACGAGATCGTGGAGATGGTCACCCGCCAGTACGTCGATGTCGGCCAGGACGATCTCCTGCAGCCGTACTTCGACTTCGGGCCCGGCTTCATCGACTGGCAGGCCCACATCGGCTCGGTTGCCGACTACTGGTGCTACGTGCTGTTGTACGCGCCTGGCTACGAGATCGACGTGATCGAGCACCACCGGCACCTGCACAACACCTCGCCGTTCACCCCGCAGGTCTTCGACCGCTGGCTGCAGATCTTCCACGACACCGTCGACGGCGGCTGGACCGGACCGAAAGCCGAGGCGGCCGACAAGCGTGCCACCGGGATGGCGTGGGCGATGGCGCAGCGGTTCCTCGGCCACGGCGTCTGGCGACCGTCGGACCGAGCGTGAACCGATGAGTTCCGGTCGACGGACATGCCGGCGGCACCCGTGTGCGGCCCGATGACGGGGCCGATGGACACCCTCAGCGAACGTATGCGGGAACTGCATGCCGCCGGCTGGAGCGAGCAGTGCTCGGTCAGCGACGGTGGGGTGCGCTGTGACGGCTGCGGTTGCTGGGCAACGCCGGAGGCCGTCAACGTCGACAAGTTCTATCGCTTCGAAGGCCTCAGCGATCCCGGTGACGAGTCGATCCTGTTCGCGATCTCGATGCCCTGTGGCCACCGCGGCACCGTGCCTGCGGCCTACGGGAAAGACACCGCACCCGACGTCGCCGATGTTGTGACGCGCCTCGGGCGACCTCGCGGCTGACCAACACGCTCTCCGCCAGATCTGGTCGAGTGGAAAGAAGGAGCCATGCAGACATCGCTGCGTATCGAAGGGGCGAACTGTCCGACGTGTTTCAACGAGACGCTCGACGCGCTCGGTCGGCTCGACGGCGTGCGGTCCGTGCGTGGCTCGCTCGCCGGACCCTGCATCGAGGTGGACCACGACGTCGAGATCGAGGTGATCACCGGACTCATTCGCGACCGCCTGCACGGCATCGAGATGTTCGCCAACGAGATCCGCATGGTGCCGCTCGAACCGGTCGAACCGTCCCAGCCGTGTGCTCACCAGCGCGGCTGACCGTCTGCCAGCGGTGGTTCCAGTTCCCTCAGGGGCTGGCTGCGTTCGCCGAGCACCGGTGATCGGGCATCGAACGGAGTTGACAGTCGTGGAAGTCGCTGGTTTGGCCGACGCTGGTTGACAGTTTCCCCGTGTTCGATAGTCTTGTACTATGCGACTAGAGGTTACCCGGAAGAGTGATCTGGCGGTTCGGGCGATGCAGGTGTTGGCGGATGCCGGCGGGCGCGTGAAGGGTCCGGCGTTGGCCGAGGCGGTGGGCTCGACATCGGGTTTCGTGTCGCAGGTGTTGCACCCACTCGTGCGGCACGGGTGGGTGCGGTCGGAGCCAGGCCCGTCGGGTGGCTACTCGCTCGCGGTCGGCTTGGGTGAGGTGTCGGTGTTGGCGGTGATCGAGGCGATCGAGGGGCCGACGCTGTCCGGGCGTTGTGTGCTCGCAGATCGACCGTGTGATGCGACTGGCACCTGTGCGCTGCACGTGCCGTGGATGCGGGCCAGGTCGCTGTTGTTGAGCGAGTTGGCCGCGACGTCGGTGGCCGACGCCGTGGTGCCCGAGGAGGTGTCGTGATGGCGGCGGTCGAGGCGACGCCAGGCGTCGGCGCGGTGTCGTCGGAGGCGACGTCGCGCCCGCTGTGGCGTCAGGTCGCAGTGCCGTCCGAACACGGCGGGTGGAGCCTGACGGCCGAGCCGGTGGTGCTTGGACTGGTGGTGGCGTGGTCGTGGCCGGGTCTCGCGCTGGGAATGGCGGCGATGACGGCGTTCGTGGCTCGCGCGCCGGTGAAGGTGGTGTTGGTCGATCGATGGCGGCATCGGTGGCTCGATCGCAGCCGTCTCGCGGCTCGCATCGCCACCGTCGAACTGATGGCGATCACGGTGTTGGCGGTCGTGGCTGCGGTCGGGGCGGTGGACCCTTGGTTCTGGGTGCCGTTGGTGGTCGCTGCGCCGTCCGTCGGGGTCGAGTTGTGGTTCGACATGCGGTCGCGCAGTCGGCGGCTGATCCCCGAGTTGGCGGGCACGTTCGGGATCGGGTCGGTGGTCGCGGCGATCGTGCTGATCGATGGGGGATCGGCGTCGCTCGCCGTCGGCTTGTGGGTGGTGGTGTCGGCTCGCGCTGGCGCCGCGATCCCGTACGCGCGGGCTCAGGTGTTCCGCGCCCACGGTCGTGCGGTGACGTGGTGGCACAGTGACCTGTCCCAGGTGCTCGCCACGGCAGCCGTCGCGGTGGCGTGGGGCCTCGGTGCGATCCCGCCCGCTCCCGTGATCGCCGTCGCGACGATCGCGACGTTCAACGTCGTCGCCGTGCGCGGGCCGGTGAGACGAGCGAAGACGATTGGCGTGCAGCAGATGGCCTTCGGTGTCGCCGTGGTCGCCGTCACTGCAACGGCGGTCCTCGCATGATCGACCCCGTCCCACGGTCGACACCCACAGAGGTCGGCGCCACACGCTCGACGAAGCAGGAGAACCAACGATGAACCCGATCGACCCCAACGCCACACTCACAGCGCTGGTGACAGCCCGGCCGGGGCTTGCCGCGACGCTCGACCGCGTCGGCCTCGACTACTGCTGCGGTGGTCGCCGAACGCTCGCCGCCGCAGCCGATGCCGCCGGGCTCGACCTCGACACCGTCCTGGAGATCCTGAACCGCGTGAGTGAGACCGAGCCCGAGGCTGGCTCCGAGGGCTGGACGTCGATGTCACCGACCGAGTTGGTCGATCACCTGGAGGCGACGCATCACGCCTACCTTCGTGAGGCGCTCCCGCGAGCGGCAGTGTTGGCGGACAAGGTGGCATCGGTCCATGCCGAGCGGCATCCGGAGCTGGCCGTGGTTTCCGGGCTCGTGGCCGAGTTGCGGGCCGAGCTCGAACCGCACCTGATGAAGGAGGAGCGGATCCTGTTTCCGATGATCCGCGAGCTCGGTGCTGCGACGCAGACACCGCAGTTCCACTGCGGGTCGCTGGCCAACCCGATCCGCGTGATGGCGTTCGAACACGACACCGCAGGTGACCTGCTCGCCCGACTGCGTGCTGCGACGTCCGGATACGCCGTGCCCGATGACGGCTGTGCCAGCTACCAGGCGCTGTACGTCACGTTGGCCGAACTCGAAGCCGACACGCATCTGCACGTCCACAAGGAGAACAACGTCCTGTTCCCCGCCGTGCTCGATGCCGAGGCATCGATCGGCGGATCCCCGCGATGACCCACGACTCGTCCGGTGGTCGGCCGGCGCTGGTCGTGGTCGATCTCGGTGCCATCGACACCAGCGGACGCGACGGAGTGGTGTGGAGCCTCCCCCATGGCGGCGACCTCGACGTGAACCTCGTTCATCTCGCCGCTGGCGGCAGCATCGGTGCGCACGTCAACGATGAGGTCGACGTGGCGATGTCGGTGATGACCGGCAGCGGCGAACTGGCCGCAGGCTCGGCCCGCCACGACCTGCGTGCCGGTGTCCTCGTATCGATACCGAAGGGCGTGCAGCGTGAGGTTCGCGCAGGTGCGGACGGCATGACCTACCTGAGCATTCATCGACGGCGCGGCCCGCTGCTCATCGGCGGGACGAGACCCAGCCCGTCATGACCCGAGACCAAGCATCCCGCTCGGGCGCCGAGCCCGTCGGCGACCGAGCGAGACCCCACGCGCCGACGCACCCGCATCTCGCCGCGTCGTTGTTGATGATCGGCATCGTCGCGTTCCTCCTCGCCGTCTCGGTGATCTCGGTCCTGTGAGCTGACGCCCCGTGGAGAGCACCGCGCCTGATGCCGAGTCGGTGCCGGTGTCATGATCGCCCCGCTCGTCGCTGCAGGTGTCGCGCTCGTGTGGTCGTTGCTGGCCACATGGTGGATGGCGCGTCGCATGCGTGAGCGCCGGCTGAGTCAACCCATCCTCGTGAAGGACGCAGCGAACCTCGCCGTGCCGCCGCATCAGCACAAGTCGGGCACTCCGACGATGGGAGGCCTCGCGATCGTGTCGGCCGCTCTGGCGGGCTACCTGGTGAGCCACGTACGTCAGGGTGTCGAGTTCTCGCGCCAGACATCGATCATGTGGCTGATCGTCCTCGTCATGGTGGTCGTCGGGTTGGTCGATGATCTCATCAAGGTGAGGTCGGGGCACAACCGCGGTGTGCTGTGGCGCCACAAGGGCTGGATCACGCTGGCGGCCGGGTTCGGCGGCGCGGCGCTGCTCGTCACGTCGACTGGTATCGACACGCGGCTGTCGCTCACGCGAGCGGAGCTGCCGGGATGGGAACTCGGTGTCGTGGCGTGGGTGTTGTGGGCCGGGTCGATCGTGTTCGCCACCACCAATGCGGTGAACGTCACCGACGGCCTCGACGGCCTGGCCGCCGGTTCGGCCCTGCTCGGCTTCGTCGCGTTCACGGCGATCGCATACCTCGGCTTCCGGAACCCTGTCTTGTACCCGTCGATCGTGGATCCGTACGACCTCGCGGTCTTCGCCGCCGCGTTTGCGGGTGCGTGCGTCGGGTTCTTGTGGTGGAACGCAGCGCCTGCGGACATTTTCATGGGCGATGTCGGAGCGCTCGGGATCGGGTCGGCGCTGGCGCTGCTCGGCCTTGCCACCGACACGCATCTCCTCCTGGCGCTCATCTGCGGTCTGAATGTCATCGAGATCGGGTCGGTGGCGGTGCAGATGATCGTGTTCCGGGCGAGCGGTCGTCGACGGCGGGTCTTCCGGCTGTCGCCGATCCACCACCACTTCGAACTCGGCGGCTGGCCGGAGACGAAGGTGATCATCCGCTTCTGGTTGATCGCCGGCTTGTCCGTCGCGGGCGCCCTCGCGATCTACATCGCCGACTTCACCCAGCAAGCGGCCGGGAGCTGAGGAGTCCCGAGCCCGAGGCGGGTACTCCCAGTTCGGGACATAGGGCCCTGTCCCGCGAGGACCAGTCGGCGAATATTGAGTGTTTAAACACTCTATATTTGGAGGTCAGGATGAACGATCTACCAGGCAGGACGCCAGACGCCGTACCAGCGGAGTCGCACGATGGGTTGTGGGTTCTCACCTTCGTGATCGGCATGGCTGCGCTGATCGTGTCGATCGTCGCAGTGATCGGCGCGTTCGGGAACGAGTCGAGCGCCGCCGCGTCGGGCGCCGCGGGATCGATGGAGACCGAGTTCGACATCACGCTCGGCGAGATGTTCGTCTCGCCGTCGACGATCGAGGTGGCCGCTGGCGAGACGATCACCTTGAACGTCACGAACACCGGCACGATGGCCCACGATCTGAAGGTGATGGGGATGACCGGAACGGATCTGTTGCAGCCGGGCGAATCGGCGAGCGTGACCATCGGCCCGTTCACTGCTGATGCACAGGCCTGGTGCAGCGTGCCCGGTCACAAGGAGGCCGGGATGCTGCTGAACATCACCGTGATCGGTGCGACACCAGTCGCCACAGCGGCAGGTTCTTCGGCCACGCCGGCCGCAACCGCCCCCACTGGGGCGATCATCGATGCCCAGGCCGAACCGGCGAGCGAGTGGGAGCCGCGTGACCCGGTGCTGGGCCCGGCGGAACCAGGCGACGTGCACGAGATCGCGCTCGACGCAACGGAGGAGCTGATCGAGGTCGCGCCGGGGGTCACGCAGCTGATGTGGACCTTCGGGGGCCAGGTGCCCGGACCGACGCTGCGTGGCGAGATCGGCGACACCTTCCGGGTCACGCTGACCAACCAGGGAACCATGGGCCATTCGATCGACTTCCACGCCAGCAAGGTCGCCTGGAACGACGAGATGCGAACGATCCTGCCGGGCGAGTCACTGGTCTACGAGTTCACGGCAGACCACGCGGGGGCGTTCATGTATCACTGCGGGACCGCCCCGACCCTGCATCACATCGGCAACGGGATGTTCGGGGCGATCATCATCGACCCACCGGAGCTCGAGCCGGTGGAGGAGGAGTTCGTCCTGATTCAGAGTGAGCTCTACCTCGGTGCCGAGGGCCAGCCAGGTGATCTGGCGAAGATGATCGACGAGGACTTCGATGCCGTGGTGTTCAACGGCTACCACAACCAGTACAAGCACGCCCCGATCCGTGTCGACGCAGACAAGGATTATCGGGTGTGGGTGATCGACGATGGCCCGAGCGAGAACTCTGCGTTCCACATCGTCGGCACGATCTTCGACACCGTGTTCAAGGAGGGCAGTTACCTTCTGCGGCCCGACGAGACGAGCGGTGGTTCGCAGGTGCTGGATCTGCAGCCGGCGCAGGGCGGGTTCGTCGAGTTCAGCTTCGCCGAGGACGGGTTGTACCCGTTCGTGACCCACAAGTTCTCGAATGCCGGCAAGGGAGCGCTCGGGTTCTTCGCCGTCGGTGACGTCGACACCAGTGCCCTCGGATCGCACTGATCTCCGAGCTGCGCTGCCCGATCTGCCAGAGTGCACCGTCATGACCCGCTCGCCCGACGAACGAGTCGATGACGGTGCACTCTCGCGGGCGCAGGCACTCGCCGACCCCAGCCGAGCCCGCATCCATCGCCTGCTCACTTCTGCAGACCAACCGTTGACGATCGCCGCGCTCGCACGGCTCACCGGACTCCATCGAACCGCCGTCGGGACACATCTCGGTCGACTCGTCAGAGCGGGGCTGGCCGAGCGTGAGGTGTCCGCGCCGGTGGGACGAGGGCGTCCGGTCGCGGTGTTTCGTGCGGTCGCTCCCGACCCGTACCGGGAACTGTCGCGCTGGCTCGCCGAGGGGGTCCGCACGGGCGCCGGTGCCAGGCAGCTCGGGCGTGCCGTCGGGGAGCGACTGGCGGGCGATGACGAAGATGCCGTTGCGGCGCTCACGCTCGAAGCGACTCGGCTCGGCTTCGCGCCAGAGATACGCCCTCGACGGGCGACCGGCGAGTTCGAGCTCGTGCTCCAGGCCTGCCCGTTCGCCGATCTCGCCACGGTCGATCCGGACACGGTGTGCGAACTCCACCTCGGCCTCGCCGAAGGCATCACCGCTCGCGCCACCGATCTCGTGGTGCGCGGACTCCGACGAGCTGATCCCCGTCGAGGCGGCTGCCGTCTGGAGTTCTCGGACGCCGGCGCTGCTCGACGAGATGCAGCGCCTGTGGCTTCGGCCTGACCTCTTGTCCGGAGGTTCTCGCCGAGAACTGCGGGCGAGGCTGCCAACCATTCGCCGAGGATCGCTGGGCGGACACGGGACCTTCGCCCCTCGTCGGGCGGGCGGTCGGCACACAGACTGCACGCATGCATTCGGAGCGACCCTCCCGGCACGGCCCATGGTTCTGGAGGCACCCTCTCCTGGCGCTCGGTGTCGCTGGGCTCCTGGCCGCAGCGATCAGTGCCCTGCGCTTCTCCGTCGGTGGCGTCGAGGACTCCATCGCCAACCTGTACGCCCTCCCCGTCGCACTGGTCGCGCTCACCTCCGGCCGCCGGGCCGGACTCATCGCGGGCGCCGCGGCCACAGGGCTGCTGATGTGGTGGGTGCTCGCCACGGAACAGCACCTCACACCACTCGGGTGGACGAGTCGCGTCGTGCCACTCGTGCTCCTCGGCGGCCTGGTCGGAGATGCCGCCGACCGCGTCCGAAGCGCCGATCGCACCGAGCGTCACGCCCGGGCGCTCGAGCAGCTCGGACGAGACACGGCCGAACTGCACGACAGCCTCCTGCAGCACCTCGCCGTCGCGAAATGGCGGCTCGAATCCGGCGACACCGAACACAGCCTCGATTCGATCACCCAAGCGATGACCGACGGACAGGATCTCGTCCGCAAGCTGCTCGGATCCGACAGCGTCCTCCCGGGCGACCGCCGGCACAGCCGCCCGACGAGCCGCGTCGACGGCGGGCGGACGTCGTGACTATCGACGAATCGTCGTCGGCCTCGGTTCGGCCCGCTCGCGATACTCGTGTCAGGGGTCTTGGTCGAGCCCTCGGCCGAGTTGATCGAAGGCCGCCTGGACCAGGGTTGGGAGCGGTTGTGTCTGCCCGGTCGTCAGCCAGTGCTGGAGGGAAGCGCGCATGACGGCGAGCGCAGTCGCGGCGAGCAGACGCGGCCGTGGGTCGTCCGGGCCGGCGTCGAGGCGTGCCGCGAGGTGCGCCGCGAGCGTGTGTTCCCACCCGGCTTGGAGCTGCAGGCTGCGGGCGTACACCGATGGCGTGGCACTCATGATGCGGAAGCGCCGGATCAACCGGTCGACCTCGGTGGCGTAGTCGGATGCGACCACGGCGAACGATGCCCGAAGCGCGTCCCAGGCCGGCATGGTGATGGGCTGTCGTTCGAGTGCTTCGAGGATGCGGCCGAGCCGCTCGGCGTAGTCGCCCAGGACGAGGTCGTCCTTGGACACGAAGTACGAGAAGAACGTGCGCGGCGCGAGACCTGCTGCCGCGGAGATCTGTTCGATCGTGGTCTTGTCGAACCCGTCGCGCTCGAACAGATCGATCGCGACGTCTTCGAGTCGCCGTCGTCGTTCGCGCTTGTTGCGTTCCCTGAGCCCGGTCGATTCGGTCACGGACATCAGCTTAGGAATGTCATGCACTGGTTGCAAAAATGCAGTCAATGCAATTATGTTCGTTGGCAGGAGGTGCGTGATGTCGAACGTGCTGGAACGGATGGGGCGTTGGGTGGCCGTGCATCACCGCGTGGTGGTCGCAGCCTGGGTGATCGGCGTGGTGCTGCTCCTCGCCGGGGATCGGTACGGCGGCGGTGAGGCGATCGACGACTTCCGTGTCCCAGGCGTCGAGTCGCAGGCGACGGTGGACCTGTTGGAGGAGCGGTTCCCCGAGCGGGCCGGTGCCACCGCCATGGTCGTGTTCCACGTTGGCGAAGGAGCGATCACCGATGGGGACGTGGCAGGCGCGATCGGCGAGACCGTGGCTGAGGTGCGGGCACTCGATCACGTGCTCGGTGTCACCGACCCGATGGCCGGAGCCCGGTCGATCTCACCGGATGGCACGACTGCGTTCGCGGCGGTCCAGTTCGACGGTTCGACCGCCGAACTCGGTCGCGCTGGGCTCGATGACCTGTTCGACACTGCCGACCCGGCCGAGGCCGCCGGGGTGCAGGTCGAGTTCGGTGGTGAACTCCCGACGGTGTTGAAAGAGCGCGCCGAGGGGCCGGCCGAGATGATCGGCATGCTCGCTGCGCTGGTGGTGCTGTTCGTCACGTTCAGGTCGCTCATCGCGACCGTGATGCCGTTGGGCGTCGCGATCGCCGGCCTCGCGACCGGCCTGTCGATCGTCGGTCTGCTGAGTGGCGTCGTCGATATCCCGTCGATCGCGCCACGGCTCGGCACCATGATCGGGCTCGGTGTCGGGATCGACTATGCGCTGTTCGTGCTCAGTCGCCATCGCGACCACCTCGCTCATGGAATGGGCGTCGTCGAGTCGATCGGACGGACCAACGCCACGGCAGGAATGGCAGTCGTGGTGGCCGGGGGCACGGTCGTCGTGGCGATCCTCGGTCTGCGGATGGCGGGTATCCCGTTCGTCGCAGCGCTCGGGTACTCCGCTTCGATCGTGGTCGCGGTGGCCGTCGGCGTCGCGATCACACTGCTCCCGGCGCTGCTCGCGATCGCAGGCCGTCGGGTCCTTCCCCGATCGCTTCGTGATGTCGCGCCGACCTCGGCCCTTCCGGCGGCGCGCAACGGCTGGGTGGGGTGGGCCCGCTGGGTCGCACAGCACCCGTGGCGGAGCGCCATCGCCGCAACCGCTGCGCTCGTCACCCTGGCGATCCCGATGCTCGACATGCGTCTCGGCCAGGCCGATGCGGGCACTGATCCGACATCGACGACGCACCGCCGCGCCTACGATCTGCTTGCCGCCGGTTTCGGTCCCGGTTTCAACGGACCGCTCCTGGTCGTCGTCGACCTCGGCAGCGACCCGGATCCCGCGACACTCGACCGAATGGCTGCGGTGCTCGCCGCCGACCCCGGCGTGCAAGCCGTGTCGCCGCCGGAGATCAATGCGGTGGGTGACACCGGGTTGCTCACTGCGATTCCGACGACCAAGCCGCAGGACCAGGCCACGAGCGATCTCGTGCATCGGCTGCGTGACGCGTCGCTTCCAGCAGCGACCGAGGGCAGCGATGTCGAGGCGCTGGTCGGTGGGCCGACCGCTGGGTTCATCGACCAGTCAGACAAGATCGCCACTCGGCTGCCGTGGTTCATCGCAGCAGTGGTCTCGTTGTCGTTCCTGCTGCTGATGATCGTGTTCCGTTCGATCCTCGTGCCGCTGAAGGCGGCGATCCTGAACTTGCTGTCGATCGGTGCGGCGTACGGCGTCGTCGTCGCCGTCTTCCAATGGGGCTGGGGGCGGTCACTGATCGGACTCGACGAAGCGGTGCCGATCGCGTCGTTCGTGCCAATGATGATGTTCGCGATCCTGTTCGGCCTCTCGATGGACTACGAGGTGTTCATCTTGTCCCGGATCCGCGAGGAGTACCACCGCGGGCACTCCAATATGGACAGCGTCGTGGAGGGACTCGGCGCGACCGCGAAGGTGATCACCGCTGCGGCGCTGATCATGATCAGCGTGTTCCTCGGGTTCGTGGCCAGCGACGATCCGGTCGTGAAGATGATGGGGGTCGGTCTGGCCACCGCCGTCGCGGTCGACGCGACCATCGTTCGTATGGTGCTCGTCCCGTCCACGATGGCCCTCGTGGGTGACCCGAACTGGTGGCTCCCACGCTGGCTCGACCGCATCCTGCCCCATCTCGACCTCGACGCCGAGCCCGACACCGCACCTGCCGACTCGGCACTGATCCAAGGAGCATCCCGATGAACCACACCCGCCTCCCTGCTGCGCTCGAACACGGGCGCACGACCGACGTGTTCGACAACACGACGGTTCCGGCCGGCCTGCTGCGTGCCCATCGGGTCGCCGATGGCGTGTGGGGAAACCTCGTCGTGCACTCCGGCGCGGTGACGTTCGTCTTCGACGACGACCCCGAGCACCCCATCACCGTGGGTGCAGGTGAGGCCGTCGCGATCCCACCGGCGCGCCAACATCACCTCGAACTCGACGGACCGGCAACGTTCGCGGTCGAGTTCCATCGCATCCCCACCGCTGCGGTGCCCGTCGTGGGGACCGAGAGCACCGCCCTGTCCGCCGACCCGCGCTGAGATGTTGGGTGGCCGAGCCGCCGACGCAGCGACGGCTCGACCGTCGGTGCCGCAGCGACTCAGCCGGTGTGGCCGACAATGCTCGTGATGACGGTGATCGCTCCTGCAGGGCAGGCGAGTGCGCCGAGTCGGGCGTCGTCGGCGCGTTCGCCGGGGGCCTCCATCAGGTGGATCGCGACGTGGCCGTCTGCGTCGAGGGGGTAGAGGTCGGGCGCGAACCGGTGGCAGTTGCCCCATCCCGCGCACAGCCCCGGGTGGGTCTTGATGCGAACGGCGGCCACCGAGTGGTCGTGGAGATCCTCGACCATCTCGTCCTTGTCGTGCATGACGCTCCTCGGTGCCCTCGGGTGCAGCACCCGATCGTCGAGTGCGACACTCAAGGATTCCTGGCGTCCGTGACAGGGCACATCGGCCCAGGCGGCCAGGACCAAGGGCCTGCCGACCCGCGCGGATCGATCCTCGCGGCGCCGGTCCGGGACGTCCGGCCCTGTTCGGTGTTCGCCGGATCCGGAATCGTTGAGTTCATGACTTCACGATCGAGGTTCGAGGGTTCGGGAGGGACGACCGCGACCCGTCGCAGTGTGCTCGCCGGTCTGGCAGCGGTGCCCGTGGCGGGTTGGTTCGCTCGCCGTGCCGGAGCTGCTCGTCGGGCTGCACCATTGCTGCGGCCGGGGGCGGACGGAACGAGTTCGACGCGTTGCGGCGCGTGTGGGTCGAGCGAGCACACGATGCTCTCCTGTCCCGAGATGCCATCGGTGGTGCGGCGATGAACGATCACGCGGTACCGGTCGGGTCGGGCACGGCGGGATCGGACTCCGAAGTGTCGACCGAGGTTGGACCGTCGGAGCGCCGAGGGTTCTCGAGACGTACGTTGATCACGGGTGGCGTCGGAGCCGCGGCGGTTGCGACGACGGCGGTGGTGCTGGCGGATCCGAAGATCGGCTCGGCGACCGAGTTGTCGCTGCCGGTCGATCGTGTGGTGCGCACGACGTGTTCGCCGAACTGCACGGGTTCGTGTGGCCAGTTGGCGTTCGTCCGTGACGGCAAGGTCGTCAAGATCCAGCAGGCGGCCGACTATCCCGACAGCGTCTACTCGCCGCGCGGGTGCATGAAGGGGTTGAGCTATCACCTGCAGATCTACAACAAGGACCGGGTGCTGACGCCGTTGATCCGCGAGGGGGAGCGGGGGAGTGGCGAGTTCCGCGAGGCGACGTGGGAGGAAGCTCTCGATGTGATCGCCGCCAAGATGCAGGCGATCGGTGACGAGCACGGTTGGGATTCGATCCACGTGTTCGGGCAGGTGCCGGGTTCGGGCTACGTGCACAAGGGTGCGAACTATCGGGCGGCCGCGACGCTCGGCATGACACACGGGACCAGCTTCGATCTCAACGGCGATCTGCCGATGGGGATGCCGATCACGTTCGGGGTGCAGAACGCCGAGCACGAGGCGAAGGACTGGGCGAACAGCCGGTTCCTGTTGCTGATCGGCTCGAACCCTCTCGAGACGCGTATCCCCGATGCTCACTTCCTGTTCGATGCGGTCGAGCGTGGCGCACGGCTGGTCGTCGTCGACCCGACGTTCTCGGCGACCGCGGCCAAGGCGGACAACTGGTTGCAGATCACCCCTGGCACCGATGCGGCGTTCGCGCTGTCGCTCGCACAGGTGATCGTGTCGGAGGGCCTGGTCGACGAGACGTTCATGCGCAGCTACACCGACGGGGCACTGCTGGTGCGGGCCGACACCGGCAAGCGGCTGCGTCAGTCCGATCTGTTGGGCATCAAGGTCGAGCCCGATCGGTTCGTTGTGTGGGACGAGCAGTCAGCGGAGCCGGTCGTGATCCCGATCGATCGCCTCGGCATCCCGATCGCGGTCACCCCGGCGCTGCGTGGCACGTTCGAGGTCGAGCTGTTCGACGGGTCGGTGGTGGGGGTGCGACCGGGTTTCGACCATGTGGCAGAGGAACTGGATCGCTGGTCACCCGAGCGTGCTGCTGAGATCACCGGGCTCGATCCCGGGATGGTGCGGGCGGTTGCTCGGGGCTACGCGACCGAGGCACCGGCGGCGATCATCATGGGTGGCGGCTCGAACCACTGGTACCACGGCGACCTGCAGGGCAGGGCGCTCGCGTTGTGCGCTGCGCTCACCGGCAACATCGGCGTGTCCGGCGGCGGCTTCAGCGTGTACGTCGGCCAGTACAAGGTGCGGGTGAAGTGGGCGCCGTGGGTGAACGCCGGCGACGCGAAGGCCAAGACGGTCGCGTCGATCTACTTCCTGCGCGGTCCGACGCCCGACATGCATCCCGATGTCCCGTACCCGAAGGCCGGGTACAAGGGCTTGTTCTGCACGTTCGCGAACATGTTCGTCCAGGCGCCCGACATCAACCGCTTGTACGAGACGCTCGATGCGCTCGACCTGATCGTGGTGGTCGATCACCAGATGACCGACACCGCTGCCTATGCCGACGTGGTGTTGCCGGCGACCACCTGGTATGAGAAGCTCGATCTGACCGCGACGCCGCTGCATCCGTTCTTGCAGTTGCAACAACCAGCGATCGACCCGGTCGGCGAGTCGCGGTCCGAGCTCGACATCTGGAAGGAACTGGTCCGCCGCATCGACCCGGCCAAGCACGACGAGTTCTGGCAGGTGGACGCCGAGGACGCGATCCGGATGATGCTCGCCGAAGGCGGCCCGACCGAAGGCATCACCTACGAGGATCTGCAGCAGGGCCCGGTCCGGCTCCACGTCGCCGACCCCGACATCCCGTTCCTCGCGCAGATCCGCGATCGGGTGCCGTTCCCGCCGGTGTCGCTGCCGGCAGCGCTCGACAAGACCGCTCCTTTCGTGCCGACGGGCCGGATCGAGTTCTACAAGGAGGAGGACCAGTTCCTCACCGCAGGCGAGGAGGTGCCGACGTACAAGCCTCCGTTCGACGACGAGTTCAACCCGCCGGCGGAGTTCCCGTTGCGGTTGCTGACGCCGCACTCGAAGTGGCGGATCCACTCGAGCTATGGCAACAACCCGTGGATGGAAGAGATCCACGGCGGCAAGCCACCGGTGCTGATCCATCCCGATGACGCGGCGGCACGCGGCATCGCCGACGGCGCCGAGATCGAGGTGTTCAACACCCGAGGGCGGGTGGTCGCCTGGGCGCACATCACCGACGCCGCCAAGGTCGGCTCGGTCACCTTGCACGAGGGCTGGTGGCCGAGGTACTTCAAGGCCGGCAAGGGCGTGAACGAACTCACCTCGTCGGCCGTCAACCCGATCCACGAGGTCCACTACGTCCCGAACATGTGGGCACCGTCGACCGGATGGAAGGACTGCAACTGCGAGGTGCGACGTGTCGACTGAACCGACCGGCCGGGTGTCCCCGATCGAAGCGCTGTCTCCTGCGAGTCGCGCCTACGGCACGATCGACGTGCGTTCCGAGCATCCGCGGTGGGGGATGGCGGTCGACCTCGAACGGTGCGTCGGCTGCTGGTCGTGTGCCGTGATCTGCAAGAGCGAGAACGCGGTGCCGCTGGGGATGTGGTGGAACCGGATCCTCACCGATGGCGCTGCGCTCGACACGCCGTCGAGCGATGACCGTGGTGGCCACGATCTGCACTGGGTGCCGCTGGCCTGTCAGCACTGTGACGATGCGCCGTGTCAGAAGGTGTGCCCGACATCGGCCACGTGGACCAACGCCGAAGGTGTGGTGCTCGTCAACCAGGACGACTGCATCGGCTGTCGGTACTGCATGGCCGCCTGCCCGTACGGGGTGCGCGTCTTCAATTGGGGTGACAGCGAGTACCCGGTGCCAGAGGGCACCGGGATGGTCGCGCCACGTCCTGTCGGCAGCGTCGAGAAGTGCACCCTGTGCGTGCATCGTCTCGCCGAGAACCAGGTGCCGTCGTGTGTGTGGTCGTGCCCCGCACAGGCCCGGATCTTCGGCGACCTCGAAGCTCCCGAGAGCCGGCTCGTGCAGATGCTCGAGTCGCGCAATCCCACGATCCTGCTCGAGGAGAAGGGTACGCACCCGAAGGTGTCGTACCTGCAGCCACGCCGCCGCCGCCCGTTGCTCGCCGTCGCGGCCGCAACGGAGATCGAAACCGAGATCGACAGTGGGGAGGGCTCATGAGCACCATCGATGCCGTCGTGAGTGGTGCGGGTGGTGTCGGGCTCGCCGCCCGGGAGGGGCGACGTTCCGGTCGAGGCTGGAACGTGTGGGTCGGCCTGCTCGTCACCGGGTTGGTCATCGGATTCGGGTCGTTCGTCTACCAGTGGTCGGCCGGGCTCACGGTCACCGGCTTGTCGAACACGATCACCTGGGGCCTGTACATCGTCGCGTTCATGTTCCTCGTTGGGATCTCGGCCGGGGGATTGATCGTCGTCGCCGGCGCCGAGCTCGCCGGCACGCACCGGTTCGAGCACGTCAACCGACTCGCCGTGGTCTGCTCGGTCGCGGCGGTGGCGACTGCGGCCGGCACGATCCTGCCCGACCTCGGTCGACCGCAGATGGCGTGGAAGATGCTGGTCCAACCGCATCTGACCTCACCGCTGGTGTGGGACATGGCGGTGTTGTCGCTCTATCTCGTGATCGGGGTCGTCGACCTGTGGATCCTGACCCGCCGCCCGGTGCCGGCGAAGTCGTTGCGGGTGATGGCGATCGTCAGCCTGCCCGTCGCGATCCTCGTGCACTCGGTGACCGCCTGGATCTTCGGACTGCTCGTCGCCCGACCGTTCTGGAACACACCGCTGCTCGCCCCGTTGTTCATCTCGTCAGCGCTCGTGTCGGGCACGGCCCTCGTGATCGCGACTGCAGCGATCGTCGAACGGCTGACGAACTTCGTCGTCGGTGGCGCTGTCTACCGTGGCCTGCGGCGCCTCCTGCTGTGGTTCGTCGCGGCCGACGCGTTCTTGTTGTTCACCGAAGTGATGACGACCTTCGTCTCCGGAGAACCGGACCATCGCGAACAACTCGACGTGCTGCTCACCGGTCGCCTCGCCCCGGTGTTCTGGGCCGAAGTCACCATCGGGCTCCTGCTGCCCGCCATGATCCTCGTGTTCACCAACACCCGCCGATGGATCGTGACCGCAAGCGTGCTCTTGCTCGCCGGAGTCTTCGCGAAGCGGATCAACATCCTCTTCGCCGCAGAGTTCGACCCGCTCGTCGGCCTCGCACCCGGCATCCCCGGCGGCCGACCCGGCCAACCGTTCCGACCCGACGAGATCTACCTCCCGAGCTGGGTCGAACTCGGCGTCCTGACCGGAATGGTCGCGTTCTTCTGCACGATCGTCACGATCGGTGTGCGCTACGCCGTCCTGCCCCACCAGGACGAGGACCCGGTGCTCGACTGACGGCCGAACCCAGGCCCGTCATCCGGTTCGGCTCATCGGTCGCGGTCGCCCTCGCGTGCTTCGGCGGCCGTTGTCGTGCGGGATGGCTCGATGCGAAGCGGCTCGAGGCGGCGGTAGGTCGCGCTGCGCCACAGCCACTCGGCCGGACCGAATCGGAAGCGGTCGAGCCACGGCTTCGACCACGCCACCTGCAGCGCCCAGACCGCCAGGACGAAGACCAGGATGCCGGACCGCCCGAGGGTCTCGGGATCGCTGACGGAACGAAGCACGATGACGCCCAGAAGGGTCTGGGTGAGGTAGTTGGTCAAAGCCATCCGTCCGGTGGCGCGCACTCGGAGATGCGCGCGAGTGGTCGGCCGCTGGTTCCAGAGCGTGATCAGCCCGAGGTACCCGAGTGTGATCGGGATCGTTGCGATCGTGTTCGGGGCCTCGCCGATCACGGCGATGCGTGGATCGAAGTCGTAGTTCAGCTGGATGGCCACGCCGGCGATGGCGATCGGGAGCCCGATGCCGAGCCCCCACGCCGTGAGCCGGTGGTAGAACCCGGCTGGTTTGACGCCCTGGAGGATCTGGAGGCGGTAGAGCGCGATGCCGATCAGCATCATCCCGAGGGAACGGGCGAAGAAGTCGTTGAGGAGGAACAGGCCGACGGCGTCGGACATCGGCGACCCATCGGTCAGCCAGTAGTCACCGAGGCCCGCCCCGTCACTCGGAACACGTGTCTGCACGATCGCTGCGAGCACGGCCGACCACAGGACGAGTCCCGATCCGGCGATGATCAGCCGTCGCGGACGCAGGTGACGCGCCCACACCAGCAACGGGGCGCACACGGCATACACGAACAGCACGTCGCCCTCCCAGATCAGCCCGTGGAGAAAGCCGATGAGCAACAGCAGGACATTGCGCCACAACACCAATCGCACTGGATGAGCGCTCTTGGCCGCAGCCCGGTCGGCGAACAAGACGATGCCGGCGCCGAACAGCATCGAGAACAAGCCCATCGTCTTCTGGTCGACGAAGACCTCGCCGGCAGCCCCGATCGCCTTGTCGAGCCAGGACCGGCTGCCTCCGGCCGACAGGTTGAAGTAGGCCGCCGGCATCAGACCGAACGACACCGAGTTCATCAGCAGGATGCCGAGCACCGACAGGCCGCGGATCGCATCGAGGTTCGTGACTCGGTCGGCCGCTGCGAGCGGACCCGGCTGCGCAGGGGGAGGGCTCTGAGTGATCATGGAGGCAATTGTAGGAGTAACTCCGAAGTTTGATGTCACTCTCAGGTAGGACCATGGGTAGCCTGAGAGGATGATGTCGCTGCGGGAGCGCAATCGACTCAACTCGAAGCGAGCCGTTCAGAGGGCAGCGCTCCCCATGTTCCGAGCGCATGGATTCGGCAGCGTCACCGTCGAGTCGATCGCGCGTGAAGTCGGGATGGCTCCGTCGACCGTGTATCGGTTGTTCGTCACCAAGGAGGACATCGTCCTGTGGGACGAGCACGATGTCGAGATCGATCGAGCGCTCGAGGAGCAGCTGAGACGCCACCCGCCGCTCGAGGCGATGCGCCGTGCGTTCGTCGAGGCTCTCGGTGGGCGCTACGACGACGATCTGGAGTTCCAGCTCGCCAGGGTGAGCTACATCTACGCAACGCCGAGTCTGCACGCAGCAGCCCTCCAGGCCGACCTGCGCCACCGAATCGAACTCGCCGACGGTCTGCGTCACTTCCTCGGCAAGCGGAACCGGCACACAGCGGCGATCCTGGCCGGTGCTGCACTGCTCGCCGTCGACGTCGCCATCGAGCAATGGCAGGCCGACGCCGCGAAGCGGACCCTGAGCGTCTACCTGAACGAGGCCTTCGACTCGCTGATCGACCTGGCAACGATCACCTGAGTGGCCGGGGGATGCTCCCGTTCCGACTGGGTGTGACGGCGACGCCGTTCGTCGGCCGGCGGGCGCTCCCTGCACCGGCGTTCGAGGATGCCCCGATGCTCGCATGGCACCAGCCGGGCGATGTCCTCGAGTGGGACCAATGGCGGTGGCGGGCGAGGCGCGCTTCAGGCATCGTGGTGACGATGCGACTCCAGGTCACCCGTCGCGCCGACCTCGCCGTCAAGGTTCTCGTGGCACTCGGCGGCCATGCACGCCGCACCAAGGCCACTGTGCTCGCCGACGAACTCGCCACGTCGGCGGCGTTCCTGGCGCAGGTGGTCGCGCCGCTCCTTCGGAACGGATGGGTCCAGTCCGACCCGGGCCCGACCGGCGGCTACACCGTCACGGCCGACCTCGAACACCTCACCGTGCTCGATGTCATCGAAGCGGTCGACGGTGTCGTGGCCGACGGACGATGTGTCGTGGAGAAACGGGCATGCACTGCGGACACCCCGTGCCTCCTCCATCACCATTGGTCGACCGCCCGTCACGCTCTGGTCGAGTCGCTTTCGGCAACGACGATCGCCGACTTGGGCGGGACTGTCAGGAACTTGGTGTACGAAGCGTGACCTGAGCCTCGTCGGCACTCGTCGTGACGTCACCCGGACGTGGCGTTGTTGATGCGGGTGATCAGGTCGGTGAGGAAAGTGATGGCATCGTCGATGGTGGGTGGGGCGTCGGGGTGGGCTTCGGCGAGTGCCGGGTAGTCGGTGGCCCATGACGGTGAGGGGTGGATGGTGGGTGGCCAGGTGTGTTTCTGGCGGCGTTGGAAGGTGTGGATCGTGGCGTCGCGGAGTTGGGGGAGGTCGGCTGGTTCGAGGAGGGTGTCGAGGAGCCAGATGTCGATGATGTCGCGGACTCGGTCGTTGCCGGTGTCGAGGGGTTCGGTGCAGGCGTGGAGTTTCTGTGCGATTTGGGTGGGGACGTCGAGGCAGGGGATCCAGCCGGGTGGGTCGATCGCGAAGACGGCGAGTGCGATGTCGTCGGGTTGTACGAGTTCGTGTCGGTCGGTGGGGGTGTGGTCGATGGCGACTTCGAAGGTGATGCTGCCGAAGTCTCGGCCTTCGTAGCGGATCTGGAGTGGGACTCGCCATGGTTGGTAGCCGGCGCCAGGGATGTCGATCTGGACGGGGTCGTTCTTGCGGTTGATGGTGAACCCGTTCCAGATGCGGTCGATGAAGGCCTGGTCGAGTTGGTCGATCCATTGGTCGACGCGACCACGGAACACGACGTCGAGATCGGTGGTCGCTCGGGCGGTGATACCGAAGCGGAGTTGCATCGCGGTGCCGCCCTTGACGATGAACAGGTGCGCGCCGTCGTCGTGGCGGGTGTCGTCGAGGAACGCACAGACGACGCCGACGCGTACGAGATGCATGACGCGCTGGGGGAGTTGGTCGATGTCGGCTGCGTGGCGTTGCAGCAGCCGTTGGAACTCCTTGGCCCCGCGAGGTCGATCGTTCATGAGTCGACCTTGTGATCGTGGGGTTGGTCGAGGCTTGCGGTGAGCGCGTCGCGTGTGGCGGCGGTGATCGCACCGCGTTGGCGGGCGGTGTCGATCGCTTGACGCACGAGGTAGGCGGGGACGGTGCCGATGGTGTCGCGCAAGGTCCGCGTGATCGTGGTGACGGTGACGGCTTCGACGCGGATGATCTCAACGTCGTCGAGGTCGGCGCGATGGATGACGTAGCGGTCCGCTCCGGCACGGCTGATCCGGTAGCGGGTGGGGATCGTGAGGTGGACCTGCGTCGGGTTGATGTCGCACAGTTCGTGGACGACGAGCGCCGAGTCGTGCGAGATCACCCCTCGACCCGCAGCCCACAGCCGGGCCAGGACGAACTCGTCGTAGCGGTCGTGGGGGAGCGCCGGCACCCGGTAAACGCCATGGCCGGCCGAGGTGAGCGTTCCGCGTGACACCATCTTGCGCAGCTCGATCGCAGGCACACCGACCGGGGCGACGAGCGCCGGGGTCACGTAGCCGCCGTGATCGACAGCGATCTCCATGAGCGCATCCCAATACTTCCCAGGCACACGAAAACAGTACCGTAACGGTACTGTTCCTGCAATCAGCTCTGACCGGCGTCTGGCGGGCCGGGTGCGGGCTCGGGGCTGGTGCTGAGGAGGTTGCCCATGGGGTTGGGGGTGGTGAG